>CACXLY010000016.1 GCA_902768605.1 uncultured Bacteroidales bacterium | reverse complement strand
TCGTCCTTTCAGGACTTTCTCTGTCGTCGCAACATTACCGGGGGTTAACACCCCCGTCTGTGGTCTTTCGTCTCTTCGAGACTTTTGGCAAGCCTCCATGAGCTGCTATTCGTCAGAAAGAACGATGGAAAAGGACCTAAAAGGAGGAGAGAGAAATTTTCCCCGGACAGCAATAATAATTCATCCAGTCCATAGTTCTTAGTTGAAAGGATTGGAAATAATTAAGGGAGGCGCCTCAAGCGTCTCCCTTAACTATGGATTATGAATTATGAACGAAATTAACTATGAATTATGAATTATGAATTATGAATTATGAATTATGAACTATGCACTATGAACTCGTCTTTAGCTGTACTTCAGGATTTGTCCGGGGCGAAGTACGGCGTTGCGCTTGATGTGGTTGAGGCGACAGAGTTTGTCGACGGTGGTGCCGCACTTGCGTGCGATGGTGGAAAGTGTCTCGCCCGATTTAACCTTATGTACGCGTGTACGGGGCTTTGCCTTGATCTGCTGAATTCGCTTCTGCTGGAATGCTTCGCTTTCGTTTTGCTTGGCGATGAGAGCGTTGGCTGTCTCTTCGTCCATTTCCTCTTCTCCGCCCACGACGTTGTCAGTGGCAGCGAGCATGGTGCCTCGTCCGCTTGAGCGGAAGAGGTAGTAATCGCCCTTGACGTCCTGTGCCTCGAAGTCGAAGAGTCGTTCGGGGTCGATGAACTGTCCGAGGAATCGTGTCTCGAAGTGTAGGTGTGAGCCAGTGGAGCGTCCTGTGCTGCCTCCGAGTCCGATGACGTCGCCTGCGCGAACTATCTGGTTGGGCTTACAGAGGTGTCGGCTCATGTGGCCATAGACGGTCTCCAGTCCGTTGGGGTGACGTATGATGACGTAGTTGCCATATCCGTAGCGCTCGAAAGCCACGACGCGCACTTTGCCTGAGAAGGCTGCGCGGATGGTATCGCCCACGAAGACCTTGATGTCGGTGCCGTAGTGCTGACGGCGGAAGGAGCGGCGGTAGCCGTAGTGGCTCGTCACCATACGGCTGTCGCAAGGCATGCAGAAATTGCGTAGGTCGATACGGTATTCGGATGGGAGGGTCACGCCGTAGGAGCGTGTATATTCGTTGTCCCAAGAGGGATAGAGTGCTGCTGCTGGGGATTGCAGGTCTGCTATTGCTTCGCGCTCGCTCATTCGCACGAGTTCGATGCTGTCGATGGCGCGCATCTTGCGGTCGATGGGTGCTATGTCGGCGAGTCGGTCCTGAGCAAGAATGAGGTTAGGTGAAAGGGATAATAGGATCAGTGAAAGGGTGGTGAATATCTTCATTTACTATTTAACGATTTACTATTTACGGTTTATTTACTGTTTTAATTCCCCAAAGGGGGGATAGGGGTCATCAGGACAGGTCTAATGCATAGAGTCGGTCCATGTTGAGGTCGCCCAGGTCGTAGAGTTCTTCGGGTTTGAAGAAGCGTTTCAGTTCGATGGCAGCCGAAGTGGGCGAGTCGGAGGCGTGCACGATGTTCTGCTGATTGCTCATGCAGTAGTCGCCACGGATGGTGCCGGGCTCTGCCTTACGGCCGTTGGTGTAACCTGTGATGAAACGCACCACTTCGATGGCGTCGGTCCCTTCGAGGCACATGGCTACGACGGGTGTCCGCATCATGGATGCCTTGAGTGCTGGGAAGAATGGCTTGCCCACGAGGTGAGCATAGTGTTCGTTGAGTATTTCGTCGTTGAGCCAAAGCATTTTCATGCCGACTATTCGCAATCCTTTTTTCTCAAAGCGGCTGGTGACTTCGCCTATCAGACCTCTCATCACGGTGCTTGGTTTGAGCAGCACAAGGGTTCTTTCCATGTCGTAGTGTTTCGTTTCGTAGCGTTTTTCCTTTAATGCTAAAGGCGTTTTCTACGTTTTCGGCTACAAAGGTACGACAAAAACTGCAGATTGCCAAATACTTTTAGTATTTTTAACGACTTGTAACGCTTGTTGGCATTTTTACCCCCCTGTGCGACGTTTGAAATCGTCGCATGTGAAAAATGGGTTTTTCGCGTGTGAAGTTTGTCTGTGTCAAGTGTGTCATTTCAGGACACCTTGTGCCTTGAGCAACTTTGTGTGTGCCACCTGCAGCTGGCACTTGGCGTTGACGTGGTCGGCCGACGCTTGCTGCCACATGGCCTGTGCGTCGAGGAGCTGCGAGAGCGGTTCCATGCCGGCGTCGTACTGCTGGCGGGCGAGGCGCATGTTCTCTTCGGCCTGCTCCAGGCTGTGCTGCGTGAGGCTGAGTTCCGTCTGTGCCTCGTCGAAATTGTTGACGGCTTGTGCCAGCTCGAGCTGCATCTGTTCGGTGAGGTCCTCTTGCTCCGTCTGCGCTATCTGAAGGCGAGCCTTGGCCGAGCGTGTCTTGTAGGTGCGTTCGCCGAAAGTCAGGAGAGGCACCTTGAGCGTAGCACCCACGGCCGCCGAGCCGTTGTTGATGAGTGTGTTCCCCGACACCTTGACGCCGTTGATGTACGTAATGCCTGCGAAGAGTGCCAGCTGGGGCAGGTAGTCGCTGCGGGTGAGTTTCACCTGCTGAGCGGCGATGTCGGTCTTTGCCTGCAGTATGGCTGCTTCGGGCCGGGCGTCGACGGACGTCCCCTGACCGTTGGCCGCTGGCCATGCTTCATTATCGGGCAGGTCCGCATTGAGTTGCAGCGGTGTGTTCAACGGCAGGCCTATGACGTGGCAGAGGTTCATCGTGCTCAGCCTTATGCCATTGTCGGCACGCTGTATGGCAAGCTCCGCCTCGTTGAGTTTCACTTGCACCTTCATCTGGTCGTTGCGCGTCTTCAGGCCGTGGCGGACGGCGCTCTCCACGTTCCTGAGCAGCTCGTCGAGCAGTTGCTTGTACGAGCGTGCCACGTCGGCAAGCTGCCGGGCGCGTATCGCCTGCATGTAGGCTTCGTCGGTGCTAAGGATGACCTGGCTCTCGGTAAGTCGTATGTTTTCTCCCGCCATCTCCGCTCCGCGCGTTGCCATGCGGTAGGCCGACGTTATCTTTCCGCCCATGTAGAGCGGCTGCGTGAGCGAGAGGCTGCCCAGGAAGACGTTGCCCAGCTTGTAGTCAATCTTCTGCGCGGGGAAGTCGGCATATTGGTTGAGCGTATAGCTTCCGTCGGGCGCCACCGACACGTTGGGGACGTAGGTGCCTGTGGCCGGGTTCAACGTGTAGATGGGCAGGTGTCCGCCGGCGATGGTGAAGTCGCCCTTGTTCGTAGAGTAGAGGTCGGCGGCCATGAGGTTGATGCGCGGGTAGTAGTTCGTCTTGTAGGCCTTCGCGTCATAGCGCGTCTGCTCGAGCGTCAGCTTGGCCTTGGCAATGTCCTTGTTGTGCTCCAGGGCCAGCTCACGCGCCTGGCCGAGCGTGATGTCGCGAGCCGTTTCCTGAGCGCTGACGCTGGCCAGCGGGGCCATACACGTCAGGAACATCAGCACATTATATATTTTATTAGTCATCGAACAGTATCATTGAATGTTGAACATTGAGTCGTTTGCCGTTTGCTTTCCAGCGGGGCGACTGTAACTTTGGTTCTTCACTTTCTCACTCTTCGCTATTCACTTGCGAAGCCTTTCATTTAATCTTAAAGAACATAGCGTAGAAGATGGGAATGAATATGAGTGTGATGAGCGTGCCCACAAACAGGCCGCCCATGATGGTGACGGCGAGGCTGCCGAACATGGCGTCGGGGATGAGCGGTATCATGCCGAGGATGGTGGTGAGCGATGCCATCATGACGGGGCGCAGACGGCTCTTCGAGCTGTTGACCAACGCGTCGCGCGGCGCCATGCCCTCGCTGATCTGCAGGTTTATCTCGTCCATGAGCACGATGCCGTTCTTGATCATCATGCCGATGAGACCCAGCACACCCACGATGGCCACGAAGCCGAAGGGCTTGCCGGTGAGCAGCACGGCAGGTATCACGCCCACAAAGATGAGCGGGATGCAGCAGAAGATGATGGCCGGCTTTTTGTAGTCCTTGAAGAGCATGATGAGTATCATGATGATGATGATGATGGCGAGAGGAAAACCATTGAAGAGGTACTTCATGGAGCGGTCGCTCGCCATCTTCTCTCCTTGCCACGAGAGGGAGTAACCCGTTGGCAGCTTTATCTTCTCAATCTGCTTGGCTATTGAGGCGCGAGCCGCTTCGGTGCCTACTCCCGGACGGGGCGAGCACTGCACACGCTGCTGGCGCTGGCCGTTGTAGCGCATCACGACGGGCTCTTCCCACTTTAGCTCGACAGCCTTCGCCACCTGCTTGAGCGGCGTGGTCTGCGTAATCATCTCGATGATGTTGTCTTTGTCGATGGCTCCCGACAAGAGCTTCTGCAAGGTGGAACGGGTGAGGAAGTTGTTGAAATTAGGCAGGATGCCGAACACCGGCACGTTGTCGATGCGGTCCAAGTCGTTGCCCAGCGCGTCGGTACACTTCAGCACGATGCCCTCGTTGTGTATGCCGTCGTAGAACGTGGCGATGGGTATGCCGCTGGTATAAGCCAGGATGGACGTCGCCACGTCGCTGCGGCTGAGGGCCGTCGTGCGGGCCGACGGCTGGTCATAGTTGACGGAAAGCACCGGCACCTGCGGCTCCCAATCGGACGTGGGCAGATAGACCTTGTCCGATGCAGCGATGACAGCCATCGCCGAGTCAGAAAGCCTGTGCAGCACCGAGGGGTCGGGACCGCTGAAACATACTTCGATGGGGTACTTCTTGAACATCAGGTTGTAGCGCTTCAGCTTGATGTAAGCATCCGGATAACGTTTGTTCAGCTCATTCTGGATGTCGTTGATGTTCTCGACTAACGCTTTGGGCGTCTCGAAGTCGATAATGAGCTCGCCGTACGAGAGCGAGGGCGTGGCAACGCTTCGCACGAGATTGTATCGGCTGGGCGTACCGCCGATGGCCGTCGTGATGTGCGTCACCTCCTTGCGCGTCTTCAGGTATTCGTTTATCTCCGCCAGGTCCTGTGCCACCTGCGTGTGGTTGGTGCCTTCGGGTAACTTGTACTCCATGTATAGCTGGTCATACTCCATGTCGGGGAAGAAAGCTTGATTGAGGAACCTATAGCTCCAGATACTCAACAGGACAAGACCTATTGCCGCAGCAATCATGATGAAACGGAAGCGGAGACCGAAATTCATGATCTTCTCGAGCACAGCGTAGCTCCATCCCTTGTAGGGGTCGTCGTCGCTCCCGGCAGTCTTCTCGGACGCCTTGAGCATACGGTCGGCCATGACCGGCACGTGGACGAGGGCAAGCACCCAGGACAGCATGAGCGACACGGCAATAACAATAAAGAGGTCGCGCACATAGACGCCGGCCGTGTCGGGGCTGAGGAAGATGGGCCAGAAAGCCAGGATGGCAATCAGCGTCGCGCCGAGCAGCGGCATGGCCGTGCGGCGACCGATGGCGGTAAGCGCTTCATCGCGTGGCCGGCCCTGCTTGAGGTCGACGAGGATACCGTCAACAATGACGATGGCATTATCGACAAGCATGCCCATCGCAAGAATGAAAGCAGCAAGGCTCACACGTTGCAGCGTGCCGTCGAACCCTTTGAGCACAAGCAGCGAACCTAATACGATGGTCAGGAGACTGAGTCCGATGATGAGTCCCGACTTGAAGCCCATGGTGAAGATAAGCACAACGACGACGATGAGCACCGACTCGAGCAGGTTGACGAGAAACGTGTTGAGGGCAGACTCGACGCGTTCGGGCTGGTTGAATATCTTCTCGAACTTGATGCCCAAAGGCATGGTCTTGCTGAGTTCGTCGATAGTCTTTTCCACCTGCTTGCCCACCTTGATGATGTCCTTATCAGCCACGCCGGCAATCGAGATGCCAAGGGCGCGCTGTCCGTCGCGCTTCATCTCGTTGCGCGTCGGGTCGGCATAGCCTTTATAGACACGAGCCACGTCGCTGATCCTCAGCTGTTCGTCGTCGTGCCCTTGTATTATCATGTTCGCGATGTCCTCAACCTGCTTGAAACGGTCGTCGACGGTGACGCGGACGCGATGCGTGCCGTTGTCGTAGTAGCCTGAATAGGTGGTGCGATTCTGGTTGTTGAGCGTCTGGATGACTTCAATGGGCATCACGCCCAGATTAGCCATCTTGTCCTGACGCATCTCGATGTAAATGCATTCCTGCCTTTGGCCGTAGATCTCGACTCTCGACACGCCGTCGATGTCAGCCACATTGCGTTTCACGAGCTCTGCGTAGTCGGACATCTCCTGATCGCTCAGGCCGTCGGCTGTGAGGGCATAGAACATGCCGAACACGTCGCCGAAGTCGTCGCGCACTTGCGGTGTGGATGCCGTTTCGGGGAGCGACGATGCAGCATTGCTCACCTTGCGACGCAGGATGTCCCAGTGCTGCTCGACATCTGCGTCCTTTACCGTTGTCTCAAGCTCCACGGTGATGAGGCTCAGGTCATTCATCGACTGGCTCTGCACGTTGTCGATGCCGGACATTTCTCTGATGGCTTTCTCGAGTTTGTCGGTCACTTCAAGTTCCACCTCGTGCGCAGAAGCGCCGGGATAGGTGGTTATCACCATGGCCTGCTTTACCTTGATGGCAGGGTCTTCCAGCTTTGGCATGATGTCGTAGCTGACGATGCCTCCCACCACCAGTATTGCCACAAAGAAAGAGACGAGCTTTCGGTTGCTCAGCCCCCAGCGGGAAAAGTCAAGTTCCATAAGTTATTATTACGTTTTTACAATTTCACAATTTTACAATTTCACAATTTCACGATTTCTCTTTTCGTGTCAATTTGTCCAATTGTCCAATTGTCAAATTATAAGAGTCCACCTACGTTAGCTTTCGACGTCTTCTCTATCTCCTTCACGCGCTGGCCGTCGGAAAGGAATCGCACACCGGCGGAGACGACCTTCTCCTGCGGCTTCAGTCCTTTCAGTACCTGTATGTTGCCATCGAGGTCTATGCGGCCGACCTCGACGGCACGGCGTTTGACGGTGCCTGCATTCGGGTCGAACACGAAGACCGACGTCTGGCCGTCCTTCCTGTCAATGGCGGTGGTGGGCACGGTGACGCCATCCACTTCGTTGGGTGCGTAGTAGGAAACATAGACCATTGTGGACATGCCGGGCGTTATCTTCTGATGGTCGTAGCCTCCCTTGATGCGGAGTCGTGCGGCATAGAGCTGTGTGGCGTTTGCCTCTTTGCTGACGCGTACAATTTCGAGAGGATACTCCTTGCCCGGTGTCACGTCGAACGAGCAGGTTGCACTGAGCAAGTCGCTCTGCCGTGCATAGTCACTGGCGGGGACATACACCTCGATCTCCACGTCGCCGGCATTGAACATCGAGACGATGGGCATGCCTGCGCTGACGGTCTCGCCCGACTCGTGCATCTTGTTCTGTATGTAGCCGCTGATGGGTGCATACAGTCTCGTGTCGGCGAGCTGGTTCTTGTGGTTGGTCAGTTTTTCAGTAATCTGTTGCAGTCCATAGCGTGCGCGGTCGTAGTTTGAGGCAGTCGTGCCGTTCTCTTCATACAGAGCGATGACCCTCTCGGCATCAGCCTTAATCTGTTCGTACTCTGCTTGGGTGGCGGAGAGCTGCACTTGGTAGTCACGCGGGTCCATCTGGGCGATGAGCTGTCCCTTCTTTACATATTGCCCTTCCTTGACGAGGATGCGTTGGATGGGACCGCTCACGCGGAAGGCCACGTTCACTTCCTCCGAGCTTTTCGTCCTGCCCGGATAGCTCAGCTCTGCCGCGTCGCTGATGCGTTTGGCCTGAGCGGTCTTAACATACTGGATGTCTTCTTCGGTTCCGCTTTTGGAGTTGCTGCAAGCGGTGAGCAGTGGGCACATAATGGTCAATGCCGCTGCAAAATACCATGAAATGTTTGTTTTCATGTCATTAAAATGTTAACAACCTTTATTCTGTGTCCGATGGATTATTCCCACTCGATAGTGGATGGCGGCTTCGATGATATGTCGTAGCAAACGCGATTGACACCCTTCACCTTATTTATTATGTCGTTCGAGACCTTGGCAAGGAATTCGTAGGGCAGGTGTGCCCAGTCGGCTGTCATGGCGTCTGTGCTTGTGACGGCTCGCAGAGCGACAGGGTTCTCGTAGGTCCGCTCGTCGCCCATGACGCCGACGCTGCGTACCTCGGAGAGCAGGATGGCTCCCGCCTGCCATATCTGGTCGTAGAGTCCCCAGTCGCGAAGTGCCTGGATGTAGATGTCGTCTGCCTCCTGCAGCACGCGCACCTTGTCGGGAGTGATGGCTCCAAGTATGCGGACGGCGAGTCCCGGGCCGGGGAATGGGTGACGCCCTATGAGACGCTCGGGTATTCCAAGCTGTCGCCCCACCCGGCGCACTTCGTCCTTAAAGAGCCATTTCAGCGGTTCGCAGAGCTTGAGGTTCATGTCCTTTGGCAGTCCGCCTACATTATGATGGCTTTTGATGACCTTTCCCGTGATGTTGAAGCTCTCGATGCGGTCGGGGTAGATAGTGCCTTGGCCGAGCCACTTCGCGTCAGTGATTTTCTTTGCCTCGGCGTTGAACACCTCGATGAAATCGCGTCCGATGATTTTCCGCTTCTGTTCGGGGTCGGTCACCCCGTCGAGGTCGGCGAAGAAGCGAGCGCTGGCATCCACGCCGATGACGTTCAGGCCGAGGCCCTCGTAGTCCTTCATCACGTTTTGGAACTCGTTCTTGCGCAGCATGCCATGGTCCACGAAGATGCAGGTCAGTCGGTCGCCGATGGCGCGGTTGAGCAGGACGGCGCAGACGCTGCTGTCCACGCCTCCCGACAGTCCGAGTATGACGCGGTCGTCGCCTATCTGTTCCCGCAGTTTGGCAATGGTCGTCTCCACGAAGTTGGCAGCAGACCAGTCCTGCCGGCTGCCGCAGATGTCGACCACGAAATTCCTCAGGAGCTGCGTTCCTTGCAGAGAGTGGTACACCTCGGGATGGAACTGGACGCCCCAGATCGGCTCTGAGTCGGCGGCATACGCGGCATACTTCACCTTCTCGGTACTGGCTATGGCGTGGAAGCCCTGGGGTAGAGCGGTGATGGTGTCGCCGTGGCTCATCCAGACCTGACTGTTCTGGTCGAATCCCTTGAAGAGAGGGTCGCCGAGGTCTATTGTGGAGAGGTTGGCGCGGCCATACTCGCGGCTGCCTGCCGGCTCCACTTTGCCGCCGAGCACGTGGCTAATGAATTGTGCGCCGTAACATATACCGAGGATGGGCATACGGCCTCGGAACTGGCTGAGGTCCACTTGGAAAGCCTCGGGGTCATAGACGCTGTAGGGGCTGCCTGCCAGTATGACGCCGATGACGTCGGCATCGCCGACCGGGAACTTGTTGTAGGGCAGTATCTCGCAGAAGGTATCGAGCTCGCGCAAACGGCGTGCGATGAGTTGCGTCGTCTGTGAACCGAAGTCCAGGATGATGATTTTCTGTTGCTGCATAGTACTGAGAATGTGTTGCTTATTGTAAGGTTTTATTTCTTCGCCTCGCTGACGAGCCAGCTGATGTACTCGTCCGAGACGTTGTCTATCTCGTTTTTGTCGTAGATGGTCAGTAAGGTCACCTCGGCATCGTCGCTTACCAAGATGTTCAGCGTCAGCACTCGGGCTCCTCCGCTTTTGCCTTTTCCCTTGGAGGTGATAGCCATGCGGACTTTTCGGATGCCGTTGCCCAGGTCGGTGCCAATGAAAGGATTCGCCTTCAATTCATTACTGAGGGCAAGGTAGTCTGTTGGCAGGGATCTGTATTTCTTGGCAAGTCGTTTGAACTTCCGGGTGAACTCGGCAGATAGTATAAGTCGGACTTTCATAGCAGACCTTCTTTCTTTAAGTCCTCCATGAATTCCTCCTCTGTCATCATCTTGATTTCCCCGCGTTTGGCTGCTTCCACCTCATCAAGCGCGCGTGTAAGCGTGTCCTTCACGTACGCTTTCTGCCGGGCGGTTTTTGCATCGGCGGCATAAGGCTCTATGAGTTTGCTTGCCAGCCACTCGCGGTCCTTCTGCTTAAGGGAAAGCCCTTGGATGTACGTCCACAGGTTATTCAGTGCTAATGTGGTCATAAGCTATGATGCGTTGTTTCGTGTGCAAAGGTACAACAAATAATTGAGAAAAGGAAACGGATAAATGAAAAAATGAGCAGAATGTTGTGTAAGAGGGCATTTCCGAACGTGGGAGGCGGGAGGAGGGATGACGCAAGGAAGCACCATCTCCTCTTTTGCAAAATGTCACGAAAATCGCAGAAATGCTTACACTTGCGTTTTGGCTGACCTCGCGAAAATCGCTTGAAATCCGCTCGCTTATGGTTGAGGCCGATTTTCCGAAAAAATGAGCTGAAATGGGCGATATTTCAGAACCCGTTCAGATACAGGTGATTGTGTCCAACCTTCAATATACAATCTTCAATCCTCAATGTTCAAAATGTCACCTCCATGTAGCAAAAACGGCCCATTCCATCGCTTTTTGCACATTTTTTTGCGTGGCGCGGCGCCAGACTTTTGCAGAGGGGAGGAGAAATGCCACGTGTGGCGTGAGGCTTTCCCACGTGTAGGAAGAGGCTTTCCCTCGTGTGGCGATGACTCTCGCCACGTGATGTGAAGCAAATGGCGACGTTTTGAGAGCTGTTTTCCCTCACTAAGCGATGTGTGCAATAATAGCAAATAGAAAGCAACTTGGCTGGTTCTGCTTGCATTCTGTCACGTGGCGTTTGACCCTTCTTCTGCGCGCGCATGTACTTTTTTTTAATAATACTGAAACTTTTTTCCTTTTACCTGTTCCATTTCTCGTGAATAATTTGTATTTTTGCAGTGCATTCAAGGTCGAAAAAGAGATTAATAAAACCTATATTCAACTAAACAACTATTGTTATGAAACAGAGATTACTACCTATGCTCCTGCTTTGCCTGGGATTGGGCTTGGCAGGAATGAGTGAAAGGGTGATGGCTCAGACGCCGGAACCCGACGGTATGTGGACCTTCGAGAACGGTGAGAACCGAATGGAGGCCGCAAAGGGGAACATGACGATGACGCCTGCCGTGATGGGATACAAGAGTATTTCCCCTGCGACCGTTAGCGAGGCTGAGATTGTCGCAACACCCGGTCCGACGGGCGAATACACGGCCATCTCGTTGCCTGCTGGTTCTGCCTTGAAGGTGGCACGTGCGGAAGGTGCAGAGGCTTCGCAGTCCTACACCCTTATGATGGACATCATGCTGCCGAATGCCTCCGATTGGAACAGTCTGATTCAGACAGATGAGGCTAACTCCAACGACGGAGACCTCTTTACCCATCAGAACCAGATAGGTATCGCCTCTATGGGCGGCTACCACGGAAACATCAGGGAAGATAAGTGGTATCGCGTGGTATTGTCCTACCGCAACGGCAAGAACGTCCTTTACGTGAACGGCACCAAGCTTGTCGAGGCCAATCCCGACGACGGCGACCGCTTCAAGATTGGAGCCTGGGGCTTCTATCTCTTCGCTGACGAAAGTGGTGAAAGAGTAGAAACCTGCGTCAACGAGGTCCGCTTCTGGGAAGCGCCTCTCACCGATGAGCAGGTGGCAGAGCTGGGCAGCACCGTTCCGCCCGTGCCGAACGAGGTCATGGAGATTGCCACTCCTGAGGATCTGTACAACTTCGCCCAACTTATCCAGGGCGGCGCCGAGCTGGATGGCGTCCTGACGGCCGACATCGACCTCAGGGGTACCGACTATTCGAATATGATGATCGGTACGCAAGCCTATCCCTTCACCGGCGTATTCGATGGTAAGGGGCATACCGTTACCTACAGCTACGACTTCAGTGCAAACTATTGCGGCCTCTTCAGCTACATCAGCGGCGCTACTATCAAGAATCTCCGCGTGGAGGGTGACGTCGTGACCCGCGGCATCCACTACGGCGCGCTCATTGGTTATGGCGACGGCGAGATGCTCGTGGAGAATGTGGTGACGAATGTAGAAATCACAGGCGAGCACAGCGGTGTGACCGGCAACGGCGGCATGATAGGCGCCCTCTACGGTAACATCACGTTCAACAACTGCGCCACTCTCGGCAAGATGGGCTACCCGGGAAGCTCGATGTATTGCGGCTTCGTGGCATTCGCTACCGGTGGCGTGCTCTCCACCCTCAACAACTGCTACACCACGTGCGAGCTGACGGAGGACACCGGCTTGGATTATTGCCATACCTTCTGCAGAGGCGATTGCCAGCTCAACAACTGTTACGCACTCAATCAGTTGGTGCCGAACGAAGTGCAGGGAGCAGCAATAGATGAGGAGCAGATAGAAAGCGGTTCGCTCTGCTACAAGTTGAATGGCGACCAGAGCAACATCGCCTGGACTCAGAGCATCGGTACCGACCCGTTCCCAATGCCAGACCCGAACGGTCCGCGTGTCTATGGTTCAGGCACTTTACGTTGCGACGGCGCTGAGATTGAAGAAAGCCCTCTCACTTACACCAACACAGAGGCCTATCCTGTGATACCCGACCATCAGTTTGGCTTGGACGGCATTTGCTCCGTCTGCGGCACGCCTGACCCCAATGCTGTGCAGCAAGATGCCGAAGGCTACTATCTCATCAGCAATGCCGACCAGATGTATTGGCTCAACCTTAAGGTTCAGCAGAGCGACGCCCAGATAAAGGTGCGCCTGACCGACAACATCGACCTCAACGACTGTGTTGACCCAAGCCTTATGATAGGTACGGAGAGTAGACCCTTCACAGGTATCTTCGACGGCGGCTACCACACGATTCACTACGACTATGATGAAGTAACGCAGATGTGGCGCGGTCTCTTCGCCTTCGTCAAGGATGCTACAATCTGCAACCTCCGCGTAGAGGGAAGCGCATACGTCACGCAGATTCACTACGGCGCACTCATCGGACGCGGCAATGGCACGATACTCGTGGAGAACGTCGTCACGGACGTCGACATCATCGGTGCCATGAACCAAGTGACGGGCGACGCTGGCATGATTGGTGCCAACTACGCAAACCTCACTTTCAACAACTGCGCAACGCTCGGCGAGATGGGCTTCGAGGGCAGCTCGATGTACAGTCCGTTCTCCGGCTGGTCAGAGGCCAACAGCAGCACTACCCTGAACAATTGCTACTCCACCTGCACCCTTACCGAAGGCACAGGCACCGGCAACTGCTTTACCCTGACACACCAAAACGGTACAGTCACCATCAACAACAGCTACTATCTCAATGCTATCGGAAAGGTGTTGACTGGCAACAATATACATCAAGCTCAGATAACAGAAGAGCAGCTTGCAAGCGGCGAGCTCTGCCACCTGCTCAATGGCGACCAGAGTAACATCGGATGGTATCAGACGCTTGGTGAGGACAACATGCCCGTGCCCGACCCCAATCACCTGAAAGTCTATGGCGCAGGTCAGGTCTTCATGAACATCACCGACGAGGCAAGCTTCAAGGAGTTCGTTGCCATCGTTATCGAGGATGAGACCCAGCGCCTCGAGAACACCATCGTTCAGAAGAGCCTCGTGGACACTTATCTCGAGGACCTCAATGCGCTGAAGACGGCAGCCGACATCGATGCCTTCATGGCTGGCTTCGCCGCACTCGACGGGCAGCGTCAGGCCATCCAGAGCTGTGCCGACGCTTATGCCGCATATATCGCTAAGGTTGAATACGCGAAGAATTACCTCGACGAGAATCCCGACCTCGACAACCTGAAGGTTGACTTCCTGAGGTCTTACCTCGAGGAACTCGATGAGCCGGGCGAGGACTATCCCAACGGTTCTGCAGTCTATATTCTCGACAACTGCCTGCTCAGCGAAGAGGAAATCATCGCCGAGACGGCACGCATCGATGAGATGCTGGTTGCTGCCATCACCTTCACGCCTGCCGTCGGCACCGACGTCTCCATGCTCTTCACCAACATCGACCTGAGCGACCAGTTCAATGGTTGGGAAGGTCAGGTTCCTACGGGTTGGGGCACGTCCGAGACCAGCCCGCTCTATGCAGCAGAATGCCTCGCAGCTAAGATGGACATGTATCAGACCGTCACGGGCCTGCCCAACGGCATCTACGAGCTGCAGATAAACGGCGCGTTCCGTCCCACTCCCTACAACGACTTCTACAACGTCAACTATGCTGCCACGCTCTACGCCAACGGCATACACAACTTCTTCCAGGCCAACATCGAGGACATGATAAGTGTGGACGATGCCATCGACGGCGTGAACTGCAACATCAACGGTCCCGTCGCCGACTTCCCAATCGTGGATGAAGACGATAACGTCATCGGCTATACCATGCAAGGCATCGTGAGCTGCTGCAACGCCTTCCAGGCAGGCCGCTATCCCAACTACGTGCTTTGCCACGTTACAGACGGCCAGCTGACCATCGGCGTTCGCCAGCCCGGCACAAGCCTCACGCGCGACTGGCTCGGCTTCGGCAACATCAAGGTCACCTACTACGGTGAGATAGATGACGCCGAGGAAAGCCTCGACCGCGTGCTCGCATCTCAGTCCGCTCGCGCCAAGACCATCCTCGATGTCTATGAGAAAACAATCGACATCAACGATGCCTACGCCGCTTATCCCAACTACAGTCAGGCCCTCAAGAACGAGCTGCGCCAGACACTTGATGCAGTGGCAGGCACCAGAGATTCTGATGTCAAGTATCAGCTCATCGAGAAGTTCTCCGAGCTCTTCCTCAAGATATACGAGTGCAAGCAGGCTTACATCCATCTCATGGATATGGCAGAAGAGGTGAGCAGCATGGAGATGGCCTTCGCCGACTTGCTTACCGACGAGAAGTTCGAAGAGCTGGAGAACCTCTACTCCATGCTCATCGGCGGCTACGTGGACGGCACTATGTCGGCCGAGGAGATAAATGCCATCAACCTGACCGACTACCTTGACTTCTTCCCCGATGAAGAGGACGGCTACTATCTGCTTCGCAACCTCGAGGACTACACGTTCTTTGCAGCTATGGTCAACGGAGGCAGCACGAAGATCAATGCTAAGCTGCTGGCCGACATCGACCTGAACGAAGGCGATAATCCCGACCTCATGATTGGTACGTCGGATGCTCAGTTCGGCGGCATCTTCGACGGACAGGGACACACCGTCAACTATAGCTACGAGGTGAACGACAACTACTGCGGACTCTTCCGTTATGCTGATGGCGCCACTATCCGCAACCTGCGCGTCACCGGCGATGCCATCGTCACCACCATCCATTTCGGAGCCCTCGTAGGCTGGGCCAGCAATAACGTGCTCGTGGAAAGCGTCATCACCGACGTCGACATCATTGGCGACCACAGCGGCGTGACAGGCGACGGCGGCATGTTCGGACGCATGGAGGGCGATGCCACCTTCAACAACTGCGCTACTCTCGGCTCGATGGGCAACCCCGGCAGCTCGATGTATTGCGGCTTCGTGGCTTACTCCGGCAGCGGCACGTCCGTGCTCAACAACTGCTTCACGGCTTGCGAATTGACCGAAGGCACAGGCACCGACTACTGCTACACCTTCTGCCGCGGTAACGTCCGCCTCAACAACTGCTACTACCTCAATCCCGTTGGCGCGGCTCAGGGCACACAGATGACGCTCGACCAGTTCCGCAGCGGCGAGGTATGCTATAAGCTGAATGGCAACCAAAGCAATATCCGCTGGTATCAGACCATCAACGAAGACACCTATCCCGTCCTCTCTGCCGACCGCTACCAGGTATTCTTCAATGCCGAGGAAGGTATCTACTATAACCTCGTGAACGGCATACCCGTCGGCATTGGCGAGATAGCTGAAAGCAACCAGCTGACAGCAGATGGCGGACAAGGCATCTACAACCTCGCCGGCCAGCGTCTCTCAAAGATGCAGAAGGGCATCAACATTATCAACGGAAAAAAGATTCTTGTCAAGTAAACTATGAAACGACACACATTTCTATCAATCATCCTCTGCGCTGTAGCCTCTGTAGCTACGGCGCAGAGCTTCACGGTCTATGAGAAAGAGAAAGACCACGGTTTCAACGTCGATGAGGTGGACAGCATCGTGTTCAGCATGGAGCCCGCTCAGGCCGCCAGCGCCGAGCCCCGCCAAGTAAAGGGGCGCTGGTGCTCCCTCGGCACCTCCATCTCGTGGCTCAACGAGAATACCGCTAACTATCCCCTGACGAAGGGCTATCAGACACGCGTCATGGAGAAGCTCGCCTTCAAGAACTTCAGCAACAAGTCAGTCAACGGCGGCACCCTCTCGTCGGCCATCTCGCAGGTCGCCCTTGCCGACTACTATACCATCGAGCATGGCATCAACGACTGGGGGCACTCCACGCCCGTCGGCACCATCGACGACTACATCAACAACACGAAGAACGGCACCTTTGCCGCCATCTATCGCCAGCTCATCGACCGCATCTTCTCGCGCAACAAGAAGGCCCGCGTCATCCTTTGCACGCCGCGCAAGGCTTACGGCTTCAACGGCTACCTGCCCGATCATTGGTACGACCCCAAGGAGGGCATCTACCTCGAGGAGTACGCCAACATCATCCGTCAGATAGCGGCCTACGAGTCGTTCCCCGTGGCCGACTTCTTCGCCGAATGCGGCGGTCAGCGCCAGCTCGACAACTGGAGCTACGACACAGCCCTGCACCCCAACGACGAAGGCATGCAGATAATGGCTAACGTCCTGATACAGGCCTTCGAGAAGATTCTGGCAGAGGAATAAGGCTACAGACCACCGCGACAAAGAATCGCGCCGTGATGCTAAACAGAGAACCCGCCCATGTTTGAAGCACGAGCGGGTTCTCTGTTCTTATTATCTTAAATTCCTGTTCCCTTATCTTATAATCATCTTCTTTCTTCCGATAATCTTGATGCCGGGGAGCTTGGCGGCGGCGGGGCTTACTCTTCTGCCGGCAAGGTCGTAGATTTCATTCTTCATTGACTTCGTCGAGCTAAAGCTTCTTAATTCTTCATTCTTCATTTCTTCGATGCCGTCGTCTTCATCAAGCTTCATCTCTGCGGCGTTCAGCACGTAGGTGTCGTAGGGGTCGCTTTGGTTCACCTTGTGGACGAAAGACACCAGGCGGCGTGCCGTGCCTCCGAAGCCTACTTTCTCCTCCATCGGGTAAGTGACGCTATATGAGCCGTTTGCCTCTATGCTGAGCAGGTCGCCAATGGCCTGCGAGGTGAAGTAGTGCAGGATGACGCCGTTGTGGCGGAACACGTCTTTCAGGTCGGCAGGCGCATCTGCATCGTCCATGCCGACCTGCGGATAGTCGTCGGTGGAGATGCCGTCCTCCACGAGGTAGCACGAGAGGTAGAGGGGTGTCCCGACCAAATCGCGAGCCACACGTCCGCTGACGGTCACCTGACTGCTTGTCGTTTCTATGTTCACTTCGGCCATCGCGGGCATGTCGGCAGCGAGCGCCAAGGCCTGTTTGTAGGGTTCGGGCGACATGTCGCGAACGCCTTGGATGATTTGGTTCTCGCCCTCGAGGATGGCGCGGTTGTACATGATGGCGGGGTTGTACTGGTTCTCGTATCCGCCGAAGACGTAGAGGATGTCGCGGTCGGGCTGCGTGGTGAACTTGTCCTCAACGAAGCCCGAGTGGTGAGCCACATAGACGTAGCTGCCTTCGTATTCCTCCAGGGCTTTCTCGAGGAAGTAGGCCATCTGCGGGCAAGCGATGCAGCGCTGGCTGGTGAACTCCTCGATGAGCGGGGTGCGGATGAAGTTGTCGTAGGTGACGTAGAGTGGTGTGGTGCCCGGGCGTCCCGGCTGTGTCTCCTGTCCGTTCACCTTGGTGACGGTGGCTGTCCAGCCGACGCTTGTCCCTTCGGCCGAGCCGCTGCGCAGCTTGGTGGTCACCACCGTGCTTCCGTAGGCGGGAATGGCTTCGGGCAGCTCGATGGTGCGCAGGGTGGGCGTCTCGGCTCCTTCGCCCTGCATGGCTATCTCGATGCTTTGGATGGGTTCTGCCGAGAAGTTATGGACGTAGAGCCCTCCCTCGAAGTCTGCTTCCGGGGCGACGGTCTGCGGGTGGAAGGTGTTTTGTGCGTAGGCTGTGTGGCCGACGAGGGGAGCCGCTTCGTCGTCGAGCAGGGCGAAGATGAGCAGCGTGCCTCGGTCGGAATACTCTTTAAAAGAGCTTTTAGCCAGATTCACCAGGCACGACTGCGGAACGGTGGCTGCTCCATAGGTGACGAGAGGGTAGGGCGTGCCGAGGGTTTCGTAGGCTTGTACGCCGAGGAACAGCTTCTCGTCGCCGATGACCAGAGGCTCGTCGAACAGGACGTCGTTCCATCCCTCCAGGAGGTCGGCGTAGGTGGTCCGTACGATATTGCTAACAGAACCTGTGCTGGCCAGTATGCCCGACCGCTTCTGCCGTTTCTGCTTGTAGTCGGCACGCATGTAGCATCGGATTCCCTTGATGGTCATCCCTTTCATGCGCTCCAGGGCTGGGTCGGCGGCAGGGTCGAAGAGCACCATGCCCTGTACGAACTCGTTCTTGTTGCCGCCAAGGGCCGACAAATCCTCAGGTTGGACTGCAATCGGGCCATAGCCGTAAGGCAGCTGAGCAAAGCCAAGTGAAAGAATGAAAAAATGAAAGATTGAAAGAATGAAGAGTCTCTGGCGTTTCATCTTATTGTTTTTTTGACAACTGACAACTGACAATAGACAACAGAAATAAAAGTCCGTTCTCCGTTTGTCCGTTGTCTGTAGTCCGTTGTCTGTTGTCCGTTGTCCGTAGTCTATTTAACAAGAATCTTTTTCTTATCAATGATATTGATGCCTTTTTGCATCTTGCTCAATCGTTGACCGGCAAGATTGTAGATTGCCTGTTGCCTGTTGTCTGTTGTCAGCTGTCCCGATTGAATTCTTACGATACCCGTAGCTTCTGTGATTTCGCCTATTGCGCTGTTGAAGACGTGCATGCGTTTGCCGCCCAGCTTGCCATCACGATGAACGAAGGCTACGAGGTACATGTTGTCGGCATTCCAGGTGGGGTCGAGTTCCGTCTGATAGGCCGTATGTATGTTGCCTTCCGAAATGGGGTCGCCTTCGGGATCAGTCAGTATCTCGCGAATGACATTGTGGTGGGTGTACATGCTTTGATAAGAATCCTTCTCGTCTTCGTTCCAGAAGAGCTGGCTGTCGCTCTCCACATCGCGTTCCATGAGATAGACGGTTACTCGCGGACTTTCTCCTTCCGGCAAGATGCCAGGTGCCACGTCTCCATCCACCTCGACGGTCAGGTTCTCTGTGCCTTGTGTCAGTTTTCCGCTAACTTCCAGGCTGACGAATGTGGGTCGCTTGGCTGCTGAATTGAAGACGGCTTGTGCTGTGTTCGACTGGGTCAGCACGTCGAACATCGGGGTGGGCGTGGAAGCCATTTGGAAGAGGATATTATCGGTGGCCATGGCGCGGTCGACGGTCATGGCGGGAATGCTTACTCTCAACGAGTCGTTGCTACACAGCCTTACAGCCAGGCTGGTGGCATCGTCGTCGCCCGTCATGAATTGGTCGTCGAGGTGCTGGCATACGAAGGTGATGGCGTTCTCCTTCGCCTTTATGGGAGCGCTGACATATTCGTCGAAGTAGCGGGCCGAGCGATAGTTGTTTTCCGACTCGTAGTACTCGACCAGCGGCCGGCGCGTATATTGGCTGGCCACATCCTGGGGAACGCCGATGAGGTTGACGGTGCGCGTCACGGGCGAAGCCAAAGCCCTGTTGTTCACCTTGGTGATGCTCAGTTCCACGTCGCCTGTATGGAAGCAATAGATGGGAGCCAGGAAGATTTTGCTTGTTGCTCCGGATGCGATGCTCACCTGTATGTTCTTGCTCCACGTTTGTTCGCCCTGTCGGGAAGTCACCTCAATGTTGTTAATCTTCTGTGAGCCCATGTTCTTGATGCGCATAATCACGTCGTCGGCCGTCTCGGTCTTCTGAATGCCGTTGTCGGTCAGAAGGTTGATGACGGGTATGAAGTTGAACTTGCCAGCCGAGTCCTTGATGGTGAGCAGGATGGGCAGGATGCCCTTGTCGTTCATGTCCACCCAGTTCGGGTTGCCCTCGTCGTCGTCGTCGCCTTCGACCCATAGGAAGCAGCTGTTGGGCGTGTAGTGGGGATAGAGCGTAGGAATGGCGCAGACGCCTTTCTTCAGGTTTGTGGTGAAGCCCACGATAAGCTGGTCGATGTCCTCGGGAATCTCGTAGCTGGTCATCGTCATATTGTTCCAGCCCGGATTGGCATCGCCGTAGCTGTACCTCACGGTCGCTTTGCCAGTGGAGAGGTTTTCGCTGTTGAAGTCCTGACGTACGAAACCCTCGTAGGTGCCGGTTTGCGAGGAGGTGTCCCAGCCCACGCGCATGCCGACGATGGTGCCGCCCACGTAGGGCTCGAGCATCTCCCTGGTGAGCCTTATGGCACAGCCCACCTTGGCGTCGAACTGGAGAGACAGGCCGTCGTACTCCCAGATTTGGTCGTCGTATTGAGCATAGCCCACGTACACCCTTCCAGAAGTGCTTTGAGCGACACCCTGCAAGCTGCCTGAAATCATCAGGCTCAAAAAGAGAAGATAAGAGTAGAATCTTTTCATAATAGTGTAGATTTAGGTTTATTTTGTGTTAGATATAGCTTCTTATTGCTGCAAAGATAGGCTATTTCCGTCAAACCGCCAAACAATTCTTCATATTTGTGTGCAGAACGGCTTAATTTATGAGAAAAATAATTGCCGAAGTGAAATATTCTCTGTAACTTTGCACCCGCAAAACGAGAATATGCCTAGAATGGCATAATTTGTTGATAATGACGGCAGGTGTTTATAGAGAACGTTACTATAGTCAATGAGGGCAAGTGCTTTCGGGCGTCCGTCCTCATTGAAGAGGGGAGGATAAAGGAGATAAGGCGGGAGCCGCAGAGCGCCTCCTTGGAGGGGGAAGAGTTGAGAAGAGAGTCTGCTTTCCTGCTCCCCGGCATCATCGACGGCCACGTCCACATGCGCGAACCGGGCCTTACCCACAAAGCCACGATGGAGAGCGAGACGCGAGCTGCTGCCCGCGGAGGCGTGACGACCGTCTTCGACATGCCGAATGTCGTTCCGCAGACCACCTCCCTGCAGCTCCTTCAGGAGCGTTACGCCATGGCCGAAGGGAAGTGCCACGTCAACTACGGCTTCTATCTCGGAGCCACGAACGACAACATCGAGGACATCAAGCGCCTCGACCCCAATTCCTGCCCGGGCGTCAAGCTTTTCATGGGCAGCAGCACCGGCGGCATGCTCGTCGATAGGGAAGAGCAGCTTCGCAGGATATTCCGCGAATCGCCTGCCCTCATCATGGCCCATTGCGAGGATACTAAGCGCATAAACAGCCTCACCCTAGCCTTCTCCAAAAGAGAGGGAGCTTTATCAGAGCGCTCGGAGTCTTCAGGGTGCTCAGAGTCTTCAGAGTACTCAGATAATTCAGAAAACTCCGAGCGCCCTGCTCCTTTCCCCCCTCTTTTGGAGGGGTCGGGGGAGGCTCTTCCCGTCCGCTTCCATCCGCTCATCCGCGACCACGAGGCTTGCTACGCCAGTTCCTCCCTTGCCGTGCGCCTTGCCCGCGAGGAGGGTGCCCGCTTGCATGTCGCCCACATCTCTACCGCTCGAGAGCTGGAGCTCTTCTCGCCCGAAAGTGACAGCATTACGGCAGAAGCCTGCGTGCCCCATCTCCTCTTTAGCGACGAGGACTATACAGCGCTCGGCGCGCGCATTAAGTGCAACCCTGCCATCAAGACCAAGGCCGACAGAGAGGCCCTCCGGCGGGCCCTTACCGATGGCCGCATCCGTACCGTCGCCACCGACCACGCGCCCCATCTGCTCAGCGAGAAGCAGGGCGGTGCGCTGAAAGCCATGAGCGGCATGCCGATGGTGCAGTTCTCCCTGCCCGCCATGCTCGGCCTCGTGGACGAAGGCGTGCTCAGCATCGAGCGGCTTGTCGAGCTGATGTGCCACAATCCTGCTCGTTTATATAATATAAAAGAAAGAGGCTTCATCCGCGAGGGCTGCTGGGCCGACCTCGTCCTTGTGCGCCGGCATCCGTGGACGGTGACGACGGACTGCATCGAGAGCCTCTGCGGCTGGAGCCCTTTGGAGGGCAGAACGCTCGGCTGGCAGGTGGAGAAGACGTGGGTGAACGGACGGCTTGTCTGGGACGGTCACGCCGTAGAGGTTGCACCAAGCGGCAAGAGAGTCCTCTTCGGCTCATAGAATGACGACCGATTAAACCTTTGCGCGTTTGCCGAGTCAAAGAAAACGACGACATGAATATAATCCTTAACCCATAACCTTTAGCTTGTGAAACGTTTCATTTCCCTCTTTATACTTTTCCTCTGCACGCTTGCAGCTGTAGCACAGAAAGTTACCGTCAGCGGCGCTGTGAAGGACGGCTCGCTCAATGAACCCATGCCCGGAGCCTCCGTCGTGCTGCTCCAACCGAAGGACAGCGTCCAGGCCGCCGGCGTATCGACCGACCTCGAAGGCAAGTTCAAGCTGCCCGCGGTCAAGGCTGGCAACTACATCCTGCGCATCAGCTTCATCGGCTTCCAGTCCTATTACCGCAACATCACCCTTTCGAAGCAGAACAAGAGTGTCAACCTCGGCGAGATAACGCTGCAGGAGGACAGCAAGATGCTGAAGGAGGCTGAGGTGACGGCCAAGCTGGCGCAGGTGGAGATGAGCGCCGACACGTTCGTTTTCAATGCTGAGGCGTTCCGTCTGCCCGAGGGGTCTGCCCTCGAAGACCTCGTCAAGAAACTGCCCGGAGCGGAAATCGGCGACGACGGCACCATCAAGATTAACGGCAAGAGCATCTCCAAGATAATGGTCGACGGCAAGGAGTTCTTTCAGAACGACACGAAGATGGCGCTCAAGAACCTGCCCTCGAAGCTCATCAAGAAGCTGAAGTCGTACGACAAGAAGAGCGACTATTCGCGCATCACCGGCATCGATGACGGTGACGAGGAGACCGTGCTCGACCTCTCTGTCAAGAAAGGCATGAAAGAGGGCTGGGTGGGCAACTTCGACGGCGCGTACGGCACGGAGGACCGCTATTCGGGCAAGTTCAACGTCAACCGCTTCCTCGACAATCAGTTTCTGTCCGTCATCGGCAGCCGCAACAACGTGAACGACTTCGGCGGCCGTTGGGGTGGAGGAGGCAACGGCATCACCACCAGCACGATGGGCGGCGTCACCTTCGCCTGGGAGAACGGCAAGCCCGAATATACGGCAGGCCTGCTGAAGATGGGCGGTAACGTGCGCTACGGCAGCAGCGACAGCAGGTCGGAGAGCCGCACCAACAGCGAGATGTTCCTGCCAACGGGAACGAGCCAGTTCTCCAACTCGAAGAACCACGGCACCAACTGGAACCAGAACGTCAACGCCAATTTCCGACTCGAGTGGTTCCCCGACTCGATGACAAACATCCTGTTCCGCCCCAATTTCAGCCACTCCAACGGTGACAACTTCTCGAACAGCCACAGCGTCACCTTCAACAGCAGTCCCTTCGAGGCAGGGCTGACCGACCCCGTGGAGGAGTACAAGGCGATGGCCGATGCCGCTGGCATACGCGTCAACGGCAACGAACGCCTGAGCAGCGGCGTCAACCACAACAACAACGTCAACGGCGAGCTGCAGGTAAACCGCCGCCTCGTCGTGCCCGGCCGCAACCTCACCCTCAACCTCGAAGGCTCCTACAGCGAATCGAACAACGAGTCCTACAGCCGCTCCCTCGTCAAATACTATCAGCGCGGAGGCGAGATAAAAGCCGACTACCAGAACACCTCGTCGCCCTCGAAGAACTACAGCGGGCAGGGACGCATCAGCTACACCGAGCCAATCCTGAAGGGGACAGTCGTGCAGCTCAGCTATCAGGCACAATACCGCTTCCAGGACAGCGACCGCGAGATGATGGTCTTCAAGGAACTCGAGAAGGCGCTCGAGGAGCGGGGCCTCACCGACGTCACAGCCACCGACCTCTACAACGGCACCTACAACGGCATGGACTTCGCTAGCTACGGCATCGACTTCACCCAGCTCGAACGCGACATGATGAACAGCCAGTACGCCACCTACAAGGAGTTCAACCAGAGAGTCAACCTCATGCTGCGCTACAACAACAAGCTCGAGAACGGCGGCGAGCTCTTCCTCAATATGGGCGTCAACTGGGAGCCGCAGCGCACCGATATGGAGTACGACAAGCGAGGCGTCCACATCGACACCGTACGCCACATCCAGAACTGGGCGCCCCGCTTCAATATGCGATGGAAGATATCCAACTCCAGCCAGCTGCGCATACGCTACAACGGCAACATGTCGCAACCCTCCATGACGCAGCTCATCGAGGTGATGGACAACAGCAACCCCCTCTACATCAGCACCGGTAACGCAGGATTGAAGAGTTCGTGGAACGACCGCTTCAACCTCGACTACAACAACTACATCACCGAGAAGCAGATGGGCTGGAACATCAACGGCTGGGCCAACCTCAACCGCCGCGCCATCAGCAACGCCACCCTCTACGACACCGCATCCGGCATCTCGTACAGCCGACCCATGAACATCGACGGCGGCTGGAACGCAGGCACCTGGATGGGCTTCAATACGGCCCTCGGAGCGAAGAAGTACTTCAACCTCAACGTTAACGTTAACCTTAACCATAACCGCAGCGTCGGCTACATCAGCACCGACCTCGACGAAGGCGCCGCGCAGTATATCCTGCCGACCGTCGACATGAACGGCCTCTTCCGCTACATGGACGAGAACGGCCTCCTGAAGAAGTCGAACACCAAGAGCACCGGCGTGGGCGACAACCTGCGCCTGAATTTCCGCAACGACCTGCTCGAGGTGGGCGTCAACGCCGGCATGAACTATCAGCATGCCCGCAACGACATGCAGAAGCAGGGCAACCGCGACACCTGGTTCTACAACTACGGCGGCAACGTGGTCATTAATACCCCCTGGGACATGCAGTTCAGCAGCGACATCTCGCAGCAGAACCGCCGCGGCTACGACGATGCTACGATGAACACCAACGAGCTCATCTGGAACGCACAAATCAGTCAGAATTTCCTGAAGTCGAAGAACGCAACGGTCAGCGTCCAGTGGTACGACATCCTGCGTGAGCGCAGCAGCATCAGCCGCAACTACAGCGCCACAAATCGCAGCGACACGTGGACGAACGCCATCCACAGCTACGTCATGGTGCACTTCATCTACCGCTTCAACCTGATGGGTAACAAGGAAGCGCGTCAGGCAGGCTTTGGCGGTCAGGGCGGCCCGGGCGGCTGGGGCGGCGGCGGTGGCCGTGGCGGCGGTGGCCGTGGCGGCGGCGGACGCTTCTGAGAAATACGGGAAAGACCCTCTCCGACCTCATCCTTTTAGACCCTCTCCCGACCTCTCCATCGGGGGTCAGCTGGACGTTTATTCAAGTCCCTGAATCGTGTCGGTGTTCTTGATGACCTCGATGGCGTCGGCGGCGAGCTTGCGCGAGGGCACGAGCTGGAACTGGGCCTCGTCGCGGAGGTACTTGCCGTTGAAGAGGATGCTCTTGCGCCAAGTGACGTTGACCTTCTTGATGTTGTCGACGGTGAAGTCCTCGGTGGTGACTGCGCCTTCGGTGGAGAGGCTGGGGGCGAAGGTGCCCATGTTGCCGAGGGTCACGCTGTTGCCTTCGAGGATGAGCTCACGCAGGCAGTTGACGGCCTTCACGAGGACGGCGTGGATGTCGCCAGCGTCGTAGACGCATCCGTGGTCGGCGATGTGCTTGGCGAACTTGTCGAGGGTGAAGTTCTTACGAACCTGCGCCTGCCCGTAGGCTTTGGTGTGAGTGATTTGCTCCTTCTTGGTGCCGGGCTTTGCGCTCTTGATGCTGATACTGTAGTCAATCATAGTTGTTAGGAGACCCTCTCCCTAACCCTCCCCCTTTATTGAGAGGGAACTGCTTCGCAGGGCCGTGGGCAGTTTGGTTAATGATAATTTTTTATTTTTAACTTTTAATTTTCTCTCGTCGCAGGGAGTGCTTGCGTCGTGTCGGTGCACGCTCGGCGACGTGTCGCTTTCCCTTTGACGATGGATTTCTAAATCCACTGCAAAGATACGGCGAGGCGGGCAGGTAGAAAAACTTTTTATTCTACTTTTGCGCGCGGGGGCGCATTTTTTCAGAAAGGGAGCGTCCACCGGGAATTTTTGAGGCAGAGGGGGGAGAGAGATGATGGAATTAAACAAACACTTTAAACATTGTTTAGCGGGGGACACGGCAATTTTGCTATATATAAGTAATTAAGTAAAATATTTTACTTAATAAGAGAAGAAAACGCCCTCTCCCTCAAAAAAACAGTGTTTAAAGTGTTTGTTTAAATTTGTTTCAATGCACGCCTGGATTTGTTTCACACAGAAACCACGGAAATCACGGAAAAAGATTCTTTTCGCATAGAAAACGACTGGCTTAAATAATCTTTCTGCTTTTTTGTGATTCCCGTGCGACATAAATCAATTTCAGCGGGACGTGAATAAAATCATTTCTGTGTTTTCTGTGATTTCTATGTGACATAATTCAAATTCCGTATGACGTAAACCATCAGCTGTCTGATGCAAAAAATGCCCATTTCATCGAAAGAAATGCCACTTGGGTGCTCGATAGATGTCACGCATAATAAAAGAAAATCATTGAAAACTTCATTCGTTTTTCGAACACGGATTGCGTGAATCGTGCGGATTGATGCTTCAAAAGAAGCTTCTCCCTCCCCCGCTTCAACTGAATTATTCTTCCTGCCTCCCCTCTCTCCCTCCTTTTTCCCCTTTTTTGTTCTTTCTTGCCACCTTATTTAAAAATAAATTCACTTTTATTTTGTTTTTTTCGCATGAAACTGTATATTTGCAGGTCGTAAGGTATAAAATATGAGAATAGGGAATACCCATTTTTTTTAATAACTAAATACTAATTAACTATGAAAAAAAGATTTCTTTTGATCTCTCTGCTAGCCTTCATAGGTATGGCAGGCAGCGTCTCGGCCGTGGCTCAGACTCCTGAGCCCTCGGGACAGTGGAAATTCGACAACCCGAGCGACCTCTTAGCCGCTGCCAAGGGTAGTATGTTGTTGACGCCCGCCGTGATAGGCGACCACAGCATCTCGGCCGGCACAATCGGCGATGCTGGCATTACAGCGGCCGACGGCCCGACGGCTGGCAGCACCGCCATCCTCGTACCCGCCACTTCGGCCCTGAAGGTGGACCGCGGCGAAGGAGCTCCCGCCACTACCTCCTTCTCCCTTATGATTGACCTGAAAGTGCCTGACGCATACGCCTACGACGGCTTGCTGCAGTCGAACTTGGCCAATTCCAACGACGGCGACCTCTTCATCAGCAAGTGCCAAATCGGCGCCGGCGCCATGGGCGGCTACTTTGGCTGCATATGGAGCGATATGTGGTACCGCGTGGTGTTCACCAACAGCGAAGGCTCCCTCAAGGTCTATGTCAACGGCGAGAAAGTCCTCCAATATGCCACCACCGAGACGCGCTGGGAGCTCGACCCCACCTTCTATCTCCTTGCCGATGAAGACGGCGAGAAGATGGATACCTATGTCTCCGAGATAGCATTCTGGGAAACGCCCCTCACCGATGCTGAGGTGAGCGAGCTGGGCAGCATCGACCTCCTTCCCTGGATTACCGATGTGGCTCAGATTAAGGAAGGCGACCAGTTCTACATCATCAGCGACCGCGCCAAGTTTGCCGGCAATACGTCGGGCAAGCCCAAGGCCATGTCCACCGCTCAGGCCGACTACACCGTCAACTGGGGCGACCAGTACGTCTATTGGGGCACCCTCAACGAGGAGTCCGACGGCTTCGTCTGGACTGCCGAGAAGGTGGGCGACCAGTGGGCTTTCTTCAATAAGGAGAAAAACATGTACCTGGGCAACAAGAACGCGGGCGAGGATGACATCATCTTCTCCGACACTCCCGTGGGCTACACCCTCACCGACCTCAAAGAAGGTGCAGGCCGCTTCTTCCTGACCAGCGACGACTCCGAGCATTCTCCGCACGTACAGGGCTACTTGATGGCCAACCGCCCGAACAACAGCCTTGCGAAGCAGGAAGTGGGCGACGACGGCTACGAGCGTGCTGCTTCCGCTCAATGCGGCTACCCGGGCCGCTGGCGCCTGCTGAAGCTCAATGCCGACGAACCCGTGGAGACGGGCATGAAGATTGAGACGGCCGCCGACTTCGAGGCCTTCGCTCAGGCCGTAAATGACGGCGAGACCACGCTCGAAGCCTATCTGGCTGCCGACATCGAGCTCACCGGTAACGTCATGGTCGGCAACAGCACCAACATGTATGCCGGCACGTTCGACGGCAAGGGCCATACCGTAACGTACAGCTACGACATCACCAGCAACTATTGCGGTCTGTTCGCTTACGTCAACGGAGCCACCATCCGCAACCTGCGCGTCGAGGGCGATGTGGTTTCTACAGCCATCCACTTCGGCGCCCTCATCGGTCAGGCTAACGGCACAGTGCTCGTGGAGAACGTAGTGACCGATGTAGACATCACCGGCAAGTCCACAACTGGCGTACAGGGCGATGCAGGCATGCTGGGCGCCAACTACGCCAACATCACCTTCAACAACTGCGCTACGCTCGGCGAAATGGGCTACGAGGGCAGCTCGATGTACAGCAGTTTCTCCGGATGGTCCCACGGTTCATCTAATACAGTTCTGAACAACTGCTACACCACTTGCAAGCTCAAAGAGGGCACGGGAACAAGCTACTGCTTCACCCTGACGCATACGGGCGGTCCCGTCGAAATCAACAACTGCTACTACCTCAATGAGATAGGAACCGTGCAGGGCAGCCCCATCACCGAAGACTTGGCAAGCGGCGAGTTCTGCTACAAGCTCAACGGCGACCAGAGCGAAATCAACTGGTATCAGACGCTCGGCACCGACGCTATGCCCGTTCCCTTCGATTCTCACGGACAGGTTTATGCCAATGGTGAGCTGAAGTGCGACGGCACGAGCGCTGGCGGCGCTATCGTCTACAGCAACTCGGGCACTTCCGAGATTCCTCCCCATACATTCGACGGCGGCTGGTGCTCTGTCTGCGGTGCATGGAATCCCGATTACCTTGCAGCCGACGGCGAAGGCTTCTACAGCATCGGCACGGCAAGCGACCTCGCATGGATTGCTGAGTTCATAGCACAGGGCAATCCCGCTATCAATATCAAGCTGACGGCCGACATCGACTTGAGCACCGACTATCCCGACCTGATGATTGCCACCGAAAGCAACAAGTTTGCCGGCATCTTCGACGGTCAGGAGCACACCATCACATATCATTACGCCAACGTCACCGAGAAGTGGCGCGGCCTCTTCCGTGCAGTCGATGGCGCCACCATCCGCAACCTCCGCGTTGAGGGCAGTGCTGTGAGCACGAACATCCACTTCGGAGCACTCATCGGCGTAGCATACGGCACAGTGCTCGTCGAGAACGTAGTGACCGATGTCGACATCACCGGCAAGTCCACAACTGGCGTGCAAGGCGATGCAGGCATGCTGGGCGCAAACTACGCCAACATCACCTTCAACAACTGCGCTACGCACGGCGAGATGGGCAACTCGGGCAGCTCGATGTACAGCAGTTTCTCCGGATGGTCCAACGGCTCATCTAATACAATCCTGAACAACTGCTACACCACTTGCAAGCTCACCGACGGCACGGGCACAGGCAACTGCTTCACCCTGACGCATACGGGCGGCCCCGTCGTAATCAACAACAGCTACTACCTCAACGAGATTGGAACCGTACAGGGCAACCTCATCACCGAGGACTTCGCAAGCGGCGAGTTCTGCTACAAGCTCAACGGCGACCAGAGCGAAATCGGCTGGTACCAGACGCTCGGCACCGACGCTCAGCCCGTTCCATTTGCTTCTCACGGACAGGTTTATGCCAGCGGAGAGGTTCGTTGCGACGGCGCTGAGATTCCCGGAAGCCCCATCACCTACAGCAATACCGAGGGCGAGATTACGAAACCCGACCACATCTACGGCGCCGACGGCTATTGCACGGTTTGCGGCAGCGTGATGCAGAACGCTGATGGCATCTACCTCATCGACAGCCCAGAGAAACTGAACTGGTTCGCCGAGAAGATAGAAACCGGCGATACGGCTATCGACGGCCTCCTGACAGCTGACATCAATCTGGCAACCGCAAGCGGCTACGAGAACCTGATGATTGGCTCGTCAGCCAATATGTATGGCGGCACATTCGACGGAGCAGGTCACACCATCACCTACAGCTACTCCGTCTCCAGCAACTACTGCGGCCTCTTCAGATACGCCAATGGCGCCACCATCCGCAACCTGATTGTAGAGGGCGATGCCCTCGTGACGGCCATCCACTATGGCGCTCTCATCGGCCGCGTTGAAGGCAACGTGCTCGTCGAGAATGTCATCACCAACGTCAACATCACAGGTCAGAGGAGCGGCGTGACCGGCGACGGCGGCATGCTCGGCGCCCTGTATGGCAGCATCACCTTCAACAACTGCGCTACGCTCGGCACACTGGGCTACGATGGCACCTCGATGTATAGCGGCTTCTCAGGTTACTCCAACAATGCCTCTTCCGCTACCCTCAACAACTGCTACACCATCAGCCAGCTCACCGAGGGCACAGGCACGGGCAACTGCTTCACATTCATCCATGGCAACGGCGCGAAGACCTTCAACAACTGCTACTATCTCAACGCGATAGGTACAGAACAGGGCACGGCCGTTACTGCCGAGCAAGTGGCCAACGGCGAGCTTTGCGCCCTGCTGGGTGCCGGCTGGCGCCAGACCATCGGCGAGGACGCATATCCCGTCTTCGACAAGACCCATGCCATAGTGAAACAGATTGGCGAGGCAGGCTATGCCACCATGTACATCCCCGATGCAGTGACAGCTCCCGCCGATGTTGAAGTCTTTACCGGCAGCATCGAGAAGGAAGGCTGGCTGCAGCTCAATGCCTTGGATGGCACCGTACCTGCTTGGGAGCCCGTCATACTGAGAGGCACCCCCGGCATCTACAACTTCCTGCCCACAGCTCCTGGAGAGGAGACCAAGACGATTGTCTTTGCCGACCTTGCCTATGAGAATGGTCAGGACATTCCCACGTTTACCGCAGACGGTCTGACCTTCAGCTTCGACGCCGGCACAAATACTAACTGCCCCAGGTACTACACCAGCGGCAACGCCGCCCGTATCTATGGCAGCAACAGCATGACCGTTTCCGCTGCCCAGCCTATCATAAAGATAGAGTTCACCTTCGTCAGCAACAACTATTCGCTCAGGCCCGGAGCCTTTACAGTAAGCAGCGGCGCCTACCACACCGCCATCACGACATGGGTAGGCAATGCAGAGAGCGTGACATTCACCAACACCGCCACAAGCCAATGGCGTATCGTCAGCATGAAGGTGACTTGCAGTGTACCGCTCGAAAACATCGCTGGCAACGTGCTGAAGGGCGCGAAGGAAGACATCGATGCAGTGGGCAAGTACGTACTGGCTAAGCCTGAAGGCGAGGAGGTAGGCTTCTACCGTGCAGGCAGCGGCATCATCAAGGCAGGCAAGGCTTATCTTGATGTTGTGGCTCCAGTCAAGGTTTACTACTTCTTCGGCGACGATGCAACAGCCATCAAGACAATTGAGAATGGTCAACAGACTACAGAAGGCTTCATTTACAACGTAGCAGGTCAGCGCCTCGGAAAGATGCAGAAGGGCATCAACATCGTAGGCGGCAAGAAGATACTGAAGTAAAAGTCCGTCTTTACCCTTTCAGAGCGTGCTCTTCCACCAGCGAAGAGCACGCTCTTTTTTTGTCCTTAGCACTTTCATCCATCCGATAAGCGAGCTTAGACGAGTGAGGAAGAAGGCTGAACCAGCCACGTGAAAACCTAACCTCCTTTTAGAGGGAATTTCCAACGCCACGTGAAGGAGGAGCCGTTCCTACAGCAAGGAGGAGCCGTTCCTACAGCAAGGAGGAGCCGTTCCCACAGCAGGGAAAGCCAATTCCTACAGCAAGGAAAAGCGGTTCCTACGGGTGGGGAATTCTGGCGGTATGGGGCAAATTGCATTTTTCCTGCACTCTGCCGAGGTTTCAAGATGCCCGGATGCAGCGGCTCCTGCCCTTATCTGCGGCAGCTCCTGGACAAAAAACCTTTATGCTTTCCTGAACTCGGCGGGGGTGACGCCCTCGTAGAGACGGAACATCTTGTTGAAGTGGGAAGCGGAGTCGAAGCCGAGGCGGTAGGTGATTTCCTTGCACGACAGGTCGGTGCCCAGCAGGTAGTCCTTCGCCCGCTCCATCTTGAGGCGCAGGAAATACTGTCCCGGGGCAAATCCTGTATAGTCCTTGAAGACCTTGCGAAACTTCGAGTACCCTATTCCCGCCTGCGCGGCGACGTCCTCCATGCGGATGTTCGAGCTGACGTGCTGCCGCATGTACTTGATGGCGAGGTTGATGCTCGTCATGTCCGGGTTGTCGAGATAGGGGAGCTGCAGGCTTCGCGCATAGACGGTAGCGATAATGAGGCCCACGTATCCTATCAGCTGCTGTTGGTAGGCCGGCAACATCTTCTCGGCTGCATCGTAGGCCTGTTCGTAGGCGGAGAAGAGGGTGTCGCAGAGTCCGACGTGGAAGATGGGCCTGGACTTGTCAGGGAAGAACTTGCGGAGCAGGTTGCTTGCCTCCTCCCCGGCAAATCCTATCCACGCCTCCGACCATCCCGTTTCGGGGTCGGGCGCGTAGCTGTGCCATTCGTGAGGGTAGAGCACGACGGCATCGCCTGCCCGCAACTTGGTGCGCGGCTGATGCAACGACTCGAACCAACCGCCGCCCTTGGTGATATAGACGATTTGTGCCTCCCGAAGCACGCGCCCCTTTTCGGGCGAGAACAGGTAGTCTTCCGGGTGGTCGCCTGCGGGATAAGCGCTCCCGGCTGCGATGTCCTGTGTGCCGATTGTGTTGATGCTGAGCCCCCAGCGCGATTCGGTGTCGTGGTTAAGAAGATATTTTATGGTACAATTCATGATGAAAGTGGACTTGCGTCGAGCATGGTTATTACTTAAATGTATAAAACTATGCAAAGTTAACGATTTCGCCCCAAATGCCAAAATGTTATACAAAAAAAGCATAAAGTTATTCGCGATATGATGAAAAAACACGTCCTTTGCGGCACGAATGGGTGCGTTACAAGGTAAAAAGTTATCAAATTAAATCATTATAGCATTATGAAGAAACTGCTTTTCCCCCTCTTCTCGCTTTTCCTCTTTTCATCGGCTTTTGCCCTTGAGGTAAGTAATCTTCGTACTGAGGATTATCGCAATCCTGTCGGCATCGACAAGAGCGTCGTCCATTTCTCCTGGCAGCTCGAGAGCGAGCAACGCGGCGTGGTGCAGACCAGCTACAGCTTGCAGATTGCCACCGATGCCGCCTTCGCTGACGTTGTTTGGACGTCCGGTAGCGTCAGCTCCGATGCAAGCGTGTTCGTCGAGGCCAACGGTTTCACGCCCGCTGCCGAGACACGCTACTATTGGCGCGTCACCGTCACGGACAACAAGGGCGAGACGGCTACCAGCACCGAGAAGGCATACTTCGAGACGGGCTTGGCCCCCTCCGGCTCCCTCTCTGGGGGAGAGGACTGCTGGAGTGGTTCGCATTGGATTAAGACCAGCACCAACGAGGCCGGCTCTGAGAGCGAGGGCCCCATCACGGATTACGAGGTGGAGGTGAAGTTCAATATCAAGCAGCTGGCAGCGGGACTCATCTTCGCTGCTTCCGACCACAGCAACTACTACATGTGGCAGGTCAACACGAACGGCAGCGTACGCTTCCGCCCGCACCGCTGGAGCGGCGGCAATCCGTCCCTCATCTCCGAGGCAGCCATCACGGGCGTCAGCGTCAAGAACAACGAACAGCATACCCTGACGGTCAAGGTAACGAATGCCAACGTCGCAAAGACCTACATCGACGGCACGCTCATCGACACCCGCACGGGCGACTTCACTTATGGCGACTTCGGTTTCCGCGAGGACTACGACAACGGCAACCAGCCCGAGCAGGCCTACTTCGACGACTTCATCGTCAGGAGCGGCGACAAGGTGCTCCTCGAAGAGCACTTCAACGGCTCGACATGCATGTTCTCCAGCGGCACGCTACAGAACGGACAGTTCTACGTCTCTGGTCCCGCCACATACGCCTGGCAGCAGAAGGTGGCAAAGCCCGTCCGCTACGATGTGGAGTATGACTTTACCCTCGTCAACGACAACGCCAGCATCTGCTTCAGCGCCACCTCCGCCGACACCTACATGATGTGGGCCATCAACACATTCGATGTCAGCCAGCCCGTCGTGCGTCGCCACGTCTATCTGAACGGCAACCTGACCTACAGCGATACGCCCATCACGGCTTTCAGCAAGACAGACCTCCTGGGCAAGCAGCACCATGTCGTCCTCGAATGCGAGACACCATACGTGCGCACTTATATAGACGATGTTCTGGTCGATACCTATCAGGACACACAGGGCGTGCTTGCCATCGGCGACCTCGGCATGCGCGTCAGTGCGACAGGCAACGAGCGCGAGAGGGCCTCGTGACCTTCAGCGAAGACTTCGAGGGCGCGGGCAATGCCTTCAATGCCACCGACATCCGCGACTACGGAGGCAGCCGCCAGTGCTACATGGAGGCCGCAGCAGGCAGCGCCAAGCGACTCATGCAGCAGGACGGCAGCATCGTCCCCGGCGTGCCCATGTTCCGCAAGACATTCGAGTTGAGCAGCGCCGTGCGTCGCGCTCGCCTCTATGCCACAGGCCTCGGCGTCTATAACGTCTTCATCAACGGAGAGCGCGTGGGTCAGACCGACGACGACGGCAATACCCTCTATGACGAACTCAAGCCTGGCGCTACGGAGATGAAGAAGACCGTTTTCTACACCACTCACGACGTGACGGCCCTCCTGCAGGAAGGCAAAAACGCCATCGGCGCCGAAGTGTCGAGCGGATGGTGGAACGGCGCCATCGTTCACGGCATGTACGGCGGCAAGCCCAATGCCTTCCGCGCTCTGCTCAAGATAGAGCTGGAGGACGGCAGCACTCGGGTCATTCCCACCGACCTCACTTGGCTCAGCAACACCAACGGCCCGTTGCGCAAGGGCGATGTCTATAACGGCGAGACCTACGACGCCCGCCTCGAGAACGGACAGTTCACGCCCGATTACGACGATAGTGATTGGTTCGCCACAGCCGAATCGAACGACTTCAAGGGCGAGATACGTGCCTTCGAGGGACCGGCCATCATGGCCGTCGAGTCGCTGCGCCGCTATCCGCAGACCATTCAGATATACGAGGGCACGAAGCCCAACGGCAAGACCTTCGGCGCGATTAACGTCGTGGAAGAGGTGACGGGGCAGAACAGCTTCAATCTCTCCGCAGGACAGACCGCCGTCATCGACCTCGGCCAGAACGCTTCCGGTTGGGTGAGCTTCACCGCAAAGGGCGCAAGCGGCACGAAACTGCGCTTCCGCTTCGGCGAGATGCCCAACACGACGGGCGACCGCGGTCGCGGCGACGACGGCCCCGCAGGCTCCGTCTATACCGAGAACCTGCGCTCAGCAGAGGCCACGCTCTACTATACACTTAGGGGCGACACGGAGGGCGAGTCCTTCCATCCCACAACCACCTACTTCGGCTTCCGCTACATCGAGGTGACCAGCTCGGCCGACGTGGAACTCACGAACGTCATCGGCGAGACCGTCACAAGCGCCGTCGAGGAGAAGTCTTCGTTCCGCACCAGTCATGAGGATGTCAACAAACTCTACAGCAACGTCATGTGGGGACAGCGCTCCAACTTCGTCAGCGTACCCACCGATTGCCCGCAGCGCGACGAACGCATGGGATGGACGGCCGACACGCAGGTATTCTCGCTGACAGGCCTCTATAACGGCGACACCCGCAACTTCTATAAGAAATGGATGCGCGACATGCGCGACGCTCAGCGCTCGGACGGCGCCTATCCCGTCATTGCTCCCTATCATTGGGGCGTGGAATATGCTTCGACAGGATGGTCGGAAGCAGCCATCATCGTTCCTTGGAACGTCTATATGATGACAGTACAACGGCTCCGACCCCATTCACGGCGACTGGGTGGCCTACGTTTCTACCGATGGCCGCTACATCAGCGTCTCCTACTACGCCTATACCGCCGACCTCATGGCCCGCACCTGCCGCGCCCTCTCGGAATCAGAAGGCGACATCTACAGTCAGAAGGCTGAGCAGTACGAGCAGCTCTTCCAAAATATCAAGACCGAGTGGCAGAGCCGTTATCTGAACAGCAATAAGGTGCCCACGCAAGGCACCCAGTGCGGCTACCTCATGGCGCTCCGCTATAACCTGCTGCCCGATGAGTCATCCATTACTCGCACCCGCAACTACCTGCATCGTGCCATCGCTAACAATACCTACAAACTCAATACGGGCTTCCTTGGGACTGCCATCTTGAACCAAACGCTTACCGAGAACGGCCTCATCGACGATGCCTATACCCTGCTCCTGCAGCGCAACGACCCGTCTTGGCTTTATAGCGTCGACCAGGGCGCCACAACCATTTGGGAACGCTGGAACTCCTACACGGTGGCCAAAGGTTTCGGGCCCGTCAGCATGAACTCCTTCAATCACTACGCTTACGGAGTGGTGGCCGAATGGATGTACCACCACATGGCAGGCATTGCTCCCGACGAGGCACAGCCCGGCTTCAAGCACATCCTGCTCCAGCCCTATCCCGACACGCGCAACACCTTGCGCTACGGCCAGAAACGCATCACGTTCGTCGATGCCGACTTCGCCTCTGACTACGGTCAGATAAAGGCAGAATGGCAATGCGACGGCACAAAGGAGATGACCTATCGCATCACCATCCCCGCTAATACCTCCGCCACATTGCGCCTCCCCATTGAAGAAGGGCTCTACATCTACGAGAGCGGCACGATAGCAGAAGAGGCAGAAGGCGTGGAGTACATCGGCACTGCTGACGGCTATGCAATCTTCGAGGTAGGCTCCGGCGAATATCTCTTCTCTGTCAGCAACGAAAGTCCCGACGGCATCAAAGCCGTAGAAGACAACAGACAACAGACAACGGACAACGGGCTGTTACCCGCCTACAACCTCAGCGGCCAGCAAATCGTATATAGTAAATTGTCAAATAGTAAATTTCCTCAGGGTATTGTCATTACCGGCGGCAAGAAGATTGTAGTAAAATGAAGCATCAGGGAAGAAACATTCTGCGCATAGCGATGCTGCTGTGCAGCCTGTGGTGTCAAAGTTGCCAGTCATGGGGCGAAGAGTCGCCTCTGCTCGAGACAAAGGAGTTTGCTAAGCCCTCCATGTCTTGGCGCCCCATACCTCTTTGGTTCTGGAACAATACGCAGGTCGCCGACACGCCTCTCGTTCAGCAACTTGAGCAGATGGTCGCGACGGACGGCTACGGCGGCTGTGCCATCCTGCCTTTCGGCGGAGGCTTTCGGCCCGACTATCTTTCTGAAAGCTACTTCGCACTCTATGGCGATGCGGTCAGCAAGGCACGCGCTCTCGGGGCTCACATGTCCATTTACGACGAGTATGGCTTCCCCAGCGGAAGCATGGGCGCCATCAATGGCTCGGGCGTGACGACCTTCATGAACAATCATCCCGAGCATACCATCAAGCGCCTCGACAAGACGGAGTACCGCGTGGGCAGCGGCGCCACCTTCAACCGCCAGATAGCCCTTCAGGGAAAGCTCATGTCGATTGTGGCATGGAACGCCAACACAAAGGAGATTGTTCCGCTTCGCGACAACTACGACGAGTCGACCGGTCAGGTGACATGGACTGCCCCCAAGCAATCCGGCTGGCACGTGATGGTGTGCCAGTGCGTCAAGGACGGCGACCCGAATGTCGACTACCTGTCCTCCGAAGCCGTCAGCCTGTTTGTTAAGGACACGCATGAGGCGTACTATCAGCACTTCGCCGACGATTTCGGCCAGACCATCGTCTCCACCTTCTTCGACGAGCCCACGATGTACAGGGCGCAGGGACGAATGTGGACACATAGGCGACAAGACGGCCTACGCCAGGAACCTCCTTTTCAGCCTGCACTCCACGCTCTATAGCGAGGGCTTCATGAAGACCATCAGCGACTGGGCAACGGCGCACAGCATCGTGGCCACCGGCCATCAGGACCAAGAGGAAATCGTGAACCCGACCGGCGTGTCGGGCGACCTGATGCTCGTGGGGAAACACCTCGCAATGCCCGGCATCGACAAGATAGGAGGCGGCCGCCCGACCGAGGACTTCTACAAGGTGGTGTCCTCGTCGGCCAACAATTGGGACAAGACCTTCGTCATGTCCGAAACGTACGGCGCTATGGGCAACATATCTGTGGAGACGCTCTATCAGGTGGCCATCGAGCAGTACACGAAAGGCATCAACCATCTGATACCTCATGCCGTGTGGTACAACGACGGCGACGTCACCTTCCTGCCCGAACTGTCGTGGCGCAATCCTTTGTACAACGCCGAGCTGCCTCGCTTCAATGCCTTCCTTTCGCGCTTGAACTATGTGTTGGCTCGCGAGGGGCGTCATGTGGCCGACGTCGCTGTACTCTATCCCATACAGACGCAATACGCAGGCCATTACTTCGACGGGTCGAAGGGCTACTACGAAGGCGGCGTCAGCGTGCCCGGAACGGACTATCCGCAGATATCGCACTACTTGACCGACGACCTCGGCATCGACTTCACCTACCTTCATCCCGAGGTTCTCGACGACCGCTGCACCGTGGCCGACGGCATGCTCAACATGAACAACGCCATCAACCACGAGCACTTCTCTGTCATCGTCCTTCCCGGCGTGAGAGTCATCTCGCTGAGCAACTTGCGTAAGATTAAGGAGGCATGGGAGCAGGGGGTGAAGGTCATCTTCACCACGCAACGCCCTCAGCAGGCCACTGATGGTGCGGAGGGTGATGCCGAGGTGCAAAGCATCGTGGCACGTATGCTCGATGCCACAGAGAACAAGGCGTACTTCTTGCCTTCACCATCTGCCAGCGCGTTGGGCGAGGTGATGGAGGAATGCCTCCCGGAGCGCGACGTGCTGTTCTCGGAAGGCACACATCCCTTTAATTATATACATAAGGTAATAGACGGCCACGACGTCTTCTTCTTCGGCAACGTGGACGCCACTTCCGCCACAAACACCATCCGCGTGAAGACGACGGCCTCGAAGTTGACCCTGCTCGACCCCCATACGGGCAAGACGACAGACCTCCAGACCCTCTCTAACTCCCCCTTAAAGGGGAAGAATGCAGGCGAGTTGACTTCGTCGAGCGATAGCTTCTCTGCGAAGGAAGCCTCCCCTTTAAGAGGAGGTTGGGAGGGGTCCTCTTTTAGCCTGACGCTGCGCCCCAGCCAGTCGGTCTTCCTTGTCGACGACGCCTTGCTCCTCAAGAACGGTTCTCCCGACGACCCCTCCGACGAGAGGCTGACGTACAGCATCGAGATGCAAGCGGAGGTCGAGCAGCTCTCGGCGGGCATTTGCTTCTCCATAACCGATGCAGGGAGCTACTACATGTGGCAGTTCAACGCGTCCGACCCGCAGCATCCCCGCCTGCGTCCCCATCGTTGGCTTGGCGGCAGCGTCTCCCTCTTGGGCGAAGTAGACTTGCCAAGCGCCGTCAATATACAGGTCGGACATCCCTTCAAGGTAAGGCTCGAGATAGAGGACGAGGCTTACGTCAAGACGTATATCGACGACGTCCTTGTCGATGAGCGTAGTGGCAGCTTTGCCTTCGGCAGGATAGGGTTCCGCCAGGCGCACGACGATGCTTACGGCAAGACAGAGATTGCCTGGTTCGACGACGTGCGCATCGCGCTGAAGTCCGGCAGTGGACCTGACGCTGTGGTTTTCTCGGAGGACTTCTCCGCCTCCAATCCCTTCTCTGAAGGCTTTATCTTGTCCGGCAGGCTGAAGGTCGCAGGGCAGATGTCGCACGACGTGCTGGCCTGGCTCGAGGAGACGCCCGACGGCATTGGCGCAATAAAAGACAACGGACAACGGACAACAGGCAACGGACAACGGATTGCCTACAACCTCAGCGGCCAGCAAATCGTAAATCGTAAATCGTCAAATCGTAAATGGCCTCGGGGCATCATCGTCTCTGGCGGCAGGAAGATACTGATGAAGTGAACGACACTATACATTATATATATAATATAACCTTTAACATCAAACAACACAATCATGAGAAAGAGACTATTTGTGATGCTGCTGGCCGTCATGGCTTGTGGCATTCAGGCGTGGAGTTACAGGTTTACTGACAACTACACCATCGAGACGAAGTTCAAGATTAATGCCATCGGTGCAGGCATTGCCTTCCGTGCTTACGAGGGCTTCGGCGGCCAAATCTGCATGTGGCAGTTCAACGTGGGCACCGACGGCTCGAAGTCGCTCTTCCGTCCGCACGACTGGAAGGTGGGCGGCATCCTGCTTGGCGAGATCAACACAGCCGACAAGGGAGTGACGCTGAACACCACCGACTGGTTCGTCACGAAGATAGTCATCAGCAACGACGGTCAGCATGCCGACACCTACCTGCGCCGCGCAGACGACACCGAGTTCGTACTTATCGACCAGCGCGACGGCAACTTCCGCTACGGCCTGGTCGGCACACGTCAGGACCACGACGGCGAAACCAACGAGTCGGCCAGCTACGACTACTTCAAGGTGACGGCCAACGAGACAGGCGACGTGCTCTATTTCGAGGACTTCGAGGCCACGAACGGCGACTGGAACAACGACCCCATCTGGGCCGACGGCGCCATTACAACCGAGGGCCGCGACCTCTCCGAGAGGAAGTACTTCCCCAACAACATGTTCAAGGATGCCATCGACATGCACTACACCGTCGAGGCCGACATGAACATCGAGAGCGGATACGCTTCCCTCATCTTCGGTCTGACAGAGAGCGGCAGCAACTACATGTGGCAAATCTCGCCCAACTACTACAACGACACAAGCGTCAACACCTACTATCACCTCGACAACGGCAACGAGTCGTGGAAGGCACATGCCGGTGGCCCGCGCTATCCCGGTTTCGAGGCCATCGACTTCTGGGGCGTGAAGCGTCATGTGATGATTGAGGTGGAAGGCAATGTGGTCTATACCTACATCGACGACCAACTGGTGGAGACCTTCGTGCAGTGCGACATGACCGACCTCGCTCTGCTGAACCCGGGCAAGGTGGGCATCCGCGTCGATGCCAGCAACCACGTGAACCATGAGGTTTATATTGACAATGTGAAACTGACGGAGTATGATGCTGACTACAACGCTACTGTTGTCATGGACGAAGGCTTCGACGGCGGCATTGCTCACTACTTCGAGATAAGCGGCAAGAACGCTACCTATGCTAAGGTTGAAGACGTTGACGGCGACTACATGCTGCACATCACCTGCGACGGCACAACGGACCCGGGCGCTAAGGTTCGCCTCATCCAGACCGACGAGGCTGTCTGCATCCATAACTATGCAAATGGCATCTGCACGCTTTGCGGCGAATACGAAGAGCCGGGCTACGACACAGAGCTCGGCGCATACACCATCGGCAATCTCGGTCAGCTGATTCGCTTCGCCATGATTGTCAACGGAGGCGAACAGGGTGCCAATGGCTCTCTGACTGCTGACATCGACATG
>CACXLY010000015.1 GCA_902768605.1 uncultured Bacteroidales bacterium | reverse complement strand
GGAAAAGTCGCCCTCGGAAGCCCAAGTGCGTGCAGAAGGCATGCGGGACTCAGTCCGAAAGTCGTCTGAACTCGTCCGGCAGCAATACAACCTGCTGACAATTCGCTTGCGCGACAAACGCAACTGCATTCCATCCTCTCCCGATTCGGCTTTGCAGACTGCATGGCGGAGCAAAGCAGGGATGCAGACACGCTTATCTGGCAAAACGCTCTCTCACAATTGAGGAACCTCTATATGCTCCAGCTCAACTATGAGGAGGAGCTGAATGTGGCGCTGCAGTCCGTGGCTCTGGCAAAGCAGTCGGGAAAGAATCTGGAATGCTATCTGATGGATGCGGCTTCTGCATACAAGCACCTGAACGACTCTGCGCAAAGCCTTCTGTATTGCAACCAATCGTATGACGTCATCAAGAAAGAAGGCACTCAGTCAAAGCACGGACGCATCTTGTCTTCCTTGCTGGCTACGTATTCCGACTATCATCAATATGATAAGATTGACAGTCTGCTACCCATCGTTAACCGTTTGCCGAAAGAACTGCGTCCACAAAACTACGAGCTTTGCCTTGCGAAATGTCACGAGAACAAAAACCTGACGGACTCTGCCATCGTATATTACAAGGTTGCCTACGGAAAAACGAATAATGTGGCAGGAAGGTATGAGGCTTCTGCGGGCCTGCAAAGGTGCTATCTGCAAAAGGGAGACTACAGGCAAGCGGCACTTTGGGGCCAGAGTTTGCAGGAAACCAACGACACCATCGTTGCAGAGCGGGCTTTCGAGCAGACACAAAGGGCAAGAGACGAGTACCGCTATCTCCGCGACAAGGAGACAGAGAGGGCCATCGTGCAGAGGGGCGAACGTATCATCTTCTTTTCCGTTATAGCAGGTCTGGCACTTTTAAGCCTCTTGATGGGTTTTGTGGCTTTCTATCACTACAAGCAGAAGAAACTCACCGAGGAACTCATCGGCAAAGATAAATTGCTAGAACAGAAGGCAATGGTGAACAAGGAACTGACGCGCATCGCCCTCATGAACATCGCGACAGAAAAGGCGGAAAACATCATTGCTCACTTCCACGAAGTTGCATCTGGCCGCTCGAAGCTGAAGGAAGGTTCGTGGGAAGGACTGATGGCTGCAATAGAAACGCTGTATCCCAACTTTTTGGAAACGGTTCAGGAAAGATTGAATGGGCAAATGCGTGTGCCTTTGCTCCAGACAATATGTCTGCTCAAGATTGGCATGAAGCCCGGACAGATTTCCCAAGTGATGGATGCCAAGAAACAAACGGTTTGGAACAGGGTGAAGCGTGCAGAAGAGACTTGCAGCGACTTGCTGGCCGTCTCGGAATAAACTGATACCAACAACTACTCAAAGAAATTCAAACGAAATCAAAAACACTCGTCACTCATCAGGTTTTGGGGTTAATGTAAAGAGAATCAACGACATAGAGCCTGATGAGTGCCCTGACGAGTCATCAGATACTCGTCTGGTGTGCTTTTTTTTGTGTCTTTTTTCGACTTTTATTCGAAAACCGCAATGAGAATGTCGTAAATTCGCGGCATCTTTTCTAATCATTAATCATCTGTTCAGATCTGTTCAAATCTGTTCGCAAGTTTTCAACGCCAATCCAGACTGTCGTAACTTCGCAGCGGAATTCACGAAGTTCATGCTGAAAATCGGCCCAATTCGATGGCCGGAATTTGGTCGCGCAAAAAATGTGTCGTAACTTCGCAAAGTCGGACAAAGAAAGACAATAACGGACAATAACAGACAATAACAGACAAAGACAGACAATGCTCCTTACAGACATTGTAAATTTGTTCTCGATTAATAACTAAAAACTAACAATTATGGAAAAAACCAAAAATCTTATCTCTAAGTCGTCCGAGGTGATGACCGAGATGCAGGGCGTCATCTACCAGGTAGAGACGTTCCTTAGTGAGAATTATCAATTTCGTCGTAACCTCTTGAGTGGCAAGACGGAGATGGCTCCTGTCTGTCCTGGCAAAGAGGCTGAACCTGAGTGGCAACCCGTTACGGCTGAGGTGCTGAACTCCATCGTTCGCCAAGCCAAGAAAGCTGGCATCGGAGGCAAGAAGTCGCCCAAACAAGATGTCGAGGAGTACATCTGCTCGAACGACATTCCGGCCTTCAACCCGATTCGTGATTACTTGGATTCGTTGCCTCAATGGGACGGCAGGAACCATGTGGCCGACCTCTTTGGCCGACTTCCTGGCATCACAACCGAGCAACTCTCTTGGTGCTCTGTCTGGTTGAGGTCGGTTGTGGCTCATTGGATGGGAATGGACCCCTTGCACGGAAACGAGTGTGTGCCTGTCCTGATTGGGCCTCAAGGCTGCGGCAAGAGCACTTTTGCAGTAAGGCTTTTGCCTGCACATCTGCGTCAGTACTACCTCGACCATATCAACTTCGGCAATAAGTTCGACTGCGATATGGCCCTCACCCACAACCTCATTGTTAACATCGATGAGTTTGCCAATATGGGACCTTCGCAACAGGGTAAGCTGAAGCAGACACTCTCGAAGGTAAAGGTCAACGGTCGTCCTATTTTTGGCAAGTCGCAAGAGGACAGAGTTCGTTATGCAAGCTTCCTGGCTACGACCAACGACCCTCATCCTCTCTGCGATACGACAGGAAGCCGTCGCTATCTGTGTTTGAAGATCAAGAAAGGTCTGCTTATCGACAACATTTCGCCCATCAATCATGCCCAGCTTTATGCTCAAGTGAAGCACGAAATTTGCGATGAAATGGCGCCTTTTTGGTTCAGCAACGATGAAGTGGCTCGCATTCAGACGTCCAATCTTCCTTTCCTCAGAACGGATGATATGGAAGGACTGTTGCACCAGTGTTTCCGTCTTCCTGATGAGGAAGAAGAGGGTGTTTGGCTCACATGCAAGCAGGTCAGCGAGGCCTTGCAGAAGGTCTATCCCTCGATGAAGCGTGGCAATTCCACCAACATCCGAATCGGCCAAACCTTGAAGTATTTGGGATGCCAAATGAGGCACACTTACAAGGGGGCAGCATATAAGTTGATTGAAGTCGCTGCGTAAATTAAAAACACTCGTCACTCGTCAGGTTATGGGCTCAACGCAAAGAATATCAGCGGCTTACAGCCTGATGAGTGCCCTGATGAGTCGTCAGGCACTCATCAGGCTGTTACCTTCTGAAAATCAACATTTTGCGGGCAATCCTGACGAGTGACGAGTGTTTTTGATTGTGGCTGCGTGTTTTTTATGGGCAAGATGGAACGAATGGGACAACTGGGGTTGATGGGAAACACTCCACAGCGTGATGTCAAACACTCCACGTTAAGTTTTCAATTTCACCACGTTAAGTTTGCAACTTAACCATGGTGAGTTTGGCAACTTAACACGTTAAAATCGCAAACTTCACACGAGTAAATTACAAACTTCACACGAGGGTTTTAATCTCTTTTTGAATGCTTATTGTGTTTAATACGCTTTATTTTCTCTGAGATTTGCGGGTTGAGGGAAAAATGCGTAACTTTGTAGCGAAACATCATTACGAACGCACAAACAAGGACAAGACATGAAAGCTTTTAATGCCTCCGTTACCTCCCTTTTGTTGGCCTTTTCGTTGGCTCAGAACATAAATGCCCAGACTGCCAGCGCCCCGCTTTCGTGGGGCGACCAGAACGACGGCACTTTCGCCAATCCTGTGCTGAATGCCGACTTCTCCGACCCTGACATCATCCGCGTCGGAGAGAAGTTCTACATGGTGGCTTCCGATTTCCACTTCATGGGCATGCAGGTGTTGGAGTCCGACGACATGGTCAACTGGCGCTATATCAGTCAGATTTACAACCGCATAGACGAGCCCGGATGGAACGACAATCAGCACTACGGCGGCGGTTCGTGGGCTCCAGCCATCCGCTTCCACGATGGGCGGTTCTACGTCTACTTCTGTACACCCGATGAAGGTCTCTACATGACGACTGCCACCAGTGCCAGCGGGCCTTGGGAGCCTTTGCATCTGGTGAAGCGTGTTGGCAAATGGGAAGACCCTTGCCCTTTCTGGGACGATGATGGGCAGGCTTATCTGGGACGCAGTCAGCACGGGGCCGGTCCTATCATCGTGCATAAGATGTCGGCAGACGGCAGGGAACTGCTCGACGAAGGCAAGACGGTCTATCGCGGACCTGTAGCCGAGGGCACGAAGTGGTTGAAGCGAGGCGGCTATTACTTCCTCATCATTCCCGAAGGCGGCGTGAGCAGTGGCTGGCAAACAGTTCTCAGGGCAAGAAACATCTATGGTCCGTACGAGCGGCGCATCATGTTGGAACGCGGCTCTACCGACATCAACGGTCCTCATCAAGGCTCTTTGGTGGATGCCCCCGACGGCAGTTGGTGGTTCTATCATTTCCAGGACACACCCGAGCGCGGACGAGTGCTTCATCTACAACCGGCCCGATGGCTGGACGAATGGCCTCTAATGGGCGTTGACAAAGACGGTAACGGCATTGGAGAGCCTGTCAGCTCTTGGCAAAAGCCTATCAAGTCGGCTGGTCGCTCTTTGCCTCAGACGGACGATGACTTTTCCAGTTCTCTTGGATTGCAATGGCAATGGAACCACAACCCTTGGGACGAGGCTTGGAGCCTGACAGAACGAAAGGGGTTCCTGACGCTTCATGCTTTGCCTGCCAAGAACCTGCAGGAAAGCCACAACATGCTGATGCAGAAGGTGATGGGATACGTCTGCGAGAGCACAACGCTTGTCGAGGCACGTGGCAACAGCTTTGCCGGCATTGCTTGCACAGGACGTGAGTTCCGTGGCATAGGCTTGACGCAGGAAGGCATCTTTGTTGAGTCCGACGGTCAGCGAACTTTGGTCAAGAAAGGTCACTTCAAACGGCTGCATCTTCGTGTTACAAACGACTGCCTCAGGCACACCCATCAATTCTCCTATAGCCTTGACGGCAAGACCTTCCAGCCAGCAGGAGAGCCGTTCCCAATGCACAACGGCCATTGGAAAGGCATTCGTGTCGGGCTGTTCTGTTACGGCAACAGTGGCTTGGCTCGTTTCGACTACTTCAAGATGGAGATTAAGGAATAAAGATTGAACATTATATAATTAATACAAATGGAAAGAAGGAACTTCCTAAAGGCCATGATAGGCTTGTCCTCTGCGTGCATGATAAGCGGATGGCCCCAGGAACTTTCGGCAAAGGCAAAGCTGAAAGATAACAAGTGGCGAGGCTTCAATCTTTTGAACTACTTCACGGCAGGTTATCCAAAGCCTTTCGACGAAGAGGAATTCAAATGGATTCGAGATTGGGGATTCAACTTCGTGCGACTTCCTCTTTCATATTGGAATTGGAGCAAGCCAGGCGAATACTATAAGATGGACGAAAAGGTGCTTGCCGACATTGATAATGCCGTTCTGTGGGGACAGAAATATGGCATTCACATCTGCATCAACCTGCATCGTGCTCCTGGATATTGTGTGAACAAACCAGAGGAACCTGAAAACATCTTCCACGACCAAAGTGCTTTGGATGGCTGTGCCTATCAGTGGAGCGTCTTTGCAAAACGTTACAAAGGCATTTCGAGCAAGCATCTGAGCTTTAACCTCCTGAACGAAGTGGCCGACATCCCTGATGCGGATTACGAACGTGTGGTGCGACGTCTGGTAAATGAGATACGTAGTGTAAGTCCGAAGCGCGTCATCATGATAGACGGCCTTCAATGGGGCGGAAGACCTCTGCTTAGCATTAATGACCTGCCACAAATCATTCAGTGCGGACGTGGTTATCAACCGATGATTATCTCTCACTACGAAGCATCATGGGTCTTTGGTAATCGTCCGATGCAAATTCCTCGAGAACAACTGACTTGGCCTTTAGACTTGGACGGCCAGCATTATGACAAAGCGTGGCTGCAAAAGATGCTTCATAAGTCGTGGACACCATTGCTGAAGCAAGGAGGACGTGTCTTCATCGGTGAATTTGGCAGCCACAACCGCACACCTCATCAAGTGGCTCTTGATTGGTTGGACGACAACCTTTCCGTTTTCAAGCAGAACGACTGGGGATGGGCCCTGTGGAATCTTTCCGGCTCGTTCGGCATCATGGACAGCGACCGCCAAGATGTTGATTATGAAGACTTCCACGGTCACAAGCTGGATCGCAAGATGCTGAATCTGCTCTTAAAGCACAACTAGGCTCTATTAACAAAATCATATAATCATACTTGCTTGAGCCGAAGGCGGAAAAGCTTTTGCTCGACGGATGTCAACCCTTGGATGAGAACAGCTGGCGGGAAACGAAAAAAGAGGCCGAAGCCTCTCTTTCTGGTAACCCGCTTGGTGGGTCGTTCCGGCTTTGCCGCCTGAGCACCTACTGGAGCGCAAGAACCCTTGGGTGAGAGCCCCTGCGGAAAACAAAAAAGAGGCCGAAGCCTCTCTTTTTTGGTAACCCGCTTGGGGCTCGAACCCAAGACCCCCACATTAAAAGTGTGATGCTCTACCAACTGAGCTAGCGAGTCAACCTAAATGCAAATTATTCATTTGCGGCTGCAAAGGTACAAAATAAAGTTTAAAGTTTAAAGTTTAAAGTTTATTTTTTTTCTTCTTCCTCTGCTTTTTGTTCTTTATCTGGCTGTTTTTGTATGTCTTTGTCCGTTTCTTTAAGGATAAATCGACGATAATATGAAATAAGTAATGTCGTGAGCGGCAGGGCGATGATGAGTCCGATGATACCCAGCAAGCTGCCCCAAATGGAGAGGCTCAGCAAGATGATGGCTGGGTTCAGACCCATGACGTGCCCCATGATGCGGGGCGTCAGGATGACATCTTGAATGGTTTGCACGACGGCAAAGACGGCGAGGGCACAAAGGATGATGACCCAGAAACTCTGTCCCGTATCGGCTGCCTTCACGAGGGCCAGTATGATGGTGGGAATGAAACCGACCAGTTGCAGATAGGGAATCAGGTTCAAGAGGCCGATGAAGAGTCCCAGGCCTATTGCCATCGGGAAGTCGATGATGAGGAAGCCTATGCTGAAGAGGATGCCCACGAGCAGGGCGATGAGCGACTGTCCGCGGAAGTAGGCGTTCATGCCGTTCTTCACATCATGAGCCACCATGCTTGCGATGCCCCGTTGTCCTTCAGGAATGAAGTGGATCCACCCTTTCGAAATCTTCTCATAGTCCAACAGGATGAAGAACAGATAGAGCAGGACTATCAAACTGCCAAGCAAGCCGATGGCGAAGTTAAGTGTTCCTGAAAGGAACTCCCAAGCCTTCAAGACGAGATTCTCTGCAACATCCATGACACTGCTGTGCTGAATGAGTTTCATCAGGGAGTCGTCGCTTGCATAGCTCTGCAGCACATTTTGCAGGTTGGCAAAGAGGTCAGAAGAGGCTAAGGTATCGTTGAAATAAACGGTTATCAGCTTGGCCATTCGCAGACTTTCCTCGATGATAGGCGGCACGACGAGAAAAGCAGCAAGGGTGATGACGGCAAATACGACGAGCAGGGCTACCACGATGCTCAACACTCTGTATTTCAATCGGCACTTGTTCTGCAGGAAGCATACAAACGGGTAAATCATGTACGCCATAATCCATGCGATAAAGAATGGCAGCAGAACCTTGGAAAGGCGATTGATGAGCAATACAAGTCCTACTGCTATAAGCGCCGCAATAAGCCATCTGACAACACGGTCGAAGGTAATCTCTTTCTCTAACATTCCTATTCCTCCTCTTTCTTTTCTTTCATGGCTTGGGCGTAACACTCCCTGCAAAGCGGTTCGTATTCTTGTTTCTCACCAAGAAGGACTTGCTTCTCGCCTGCCACAATGCGATGACTGACGTAGGCCAACGCTCCGCAACGGACACAGATGGCATGCACCTTTGTCACCTCGTCGGCAATGGCAAGGAGAGCTGGCATCGGACCGAACGGCACGCCCTTGAAGTCGAGGTCGAGTCCGGCTACTATCACACGGATGCCTCTGCTTGCAAGTTCATTGCAGACCTCGACGATATGCTCGTCGAAGAACTGTGCCTCGTCAATGCCCACCACATCGCTCTCCTGAGCCATGAGCAGGATGCTTGCAGAGGAATCGACAGGCGTGGAGGGAATGCTGTTGCCCTCATGGCTGACAACCTCTTCCTCACTATAACGGACATCAATGGCCGGCTTGAATATCTCTACCTTTTGCTTGGCGAACTGTGCACGGCGAAGGCGGCGAATGAGTTCCTCCGTCTTACCCGAGAACATCGAGCCACACACGACCTCCACTCTGCCTCTGCGCATCATCTCGCCATTGCTTGAACCAACGTCTTTCATCTTTGTTATGTCTTTTTCAGGGACAAATATACAAAGAAATTAAAAATTAAGAGTTAAGAGTTAAGAAAAATACTAAAAAAGCCAAAAACTATGAACTATGAACTATGAACTATGAACTTTTTTCGTAACTTTGCACCTGCGATAATATATATAATAAGGTATGGGAACGCTTTACTTGGTACCGACTCCTGTCGGCAATCTCGAGGACATCACGATGCGGGCACTCAAGGTGCTGCGCGAGGCTGACCTCATCCTTGCCGAAGACACCAGGACAAGCGGCAACCTGCTGAAGCACTTCGACATCAAGAATGCAATGCTCTCGTACCATAAGTTCAACGAGCATAAGACCGTGGAGAGCATCGTGGAGCGCTTGCTGGCAGGGCAGACGATAGCTGTCGTCAGCGATGCTGGTACGCCAGGCATCAGCGACCCAGGCTTCCTCGTCGCTCGCGAAGCCATAAAGGCAGGCATAGAAGTCATCACCCTGCCAGGAGCAACAGCCTTCGTGCCGGCACTCGTCAGCAGTGGCTTGCCTTGCGACCGATTCTGCTTCGAGGGCTTCCTGCCTCAGAAGAAAGGACGCCAGACGCGGCTTCAAGCCCTTGCAGAAGAGACACGCACCATGATCTTCTACGAGTCGCCGCATCGCATCGTGAAGGCTCTGACGCAGTTCATCGAGGTCTTCGGACCAGACAGACAAGTCAGCGTCTGCCGCGAGATAAGCAAGATACACGAAGAGAGCGTACGCGGCTCGCTTCAGGAAGTCCTCGCGCACTTCACCGAAACAGAGCCTCGTGGCGAGTTCGTGATGGTTGTGGCAGGAAAAGACTCATAAACCGATAAACATCTAAACCTATAAACTAAGGATATGAAAAAGATTCTTTTATTCGTTGCCTGCGCTCTTGGTTTGAGTGCTTGCAACATGACAGGTGGACAACAACAGGATGCAATGCAGCAGGAACGCGATTCCCTGCAACGCATCATCAATGAGAAGGATATGGAACTGGATGACATCTTGGGCGTCTTCAACGAAGTGCAGGAAGGCATCCGCCGTATCAATGAAGCAGAGGGCCGTGTGACGATTGCAGAAGGTAATCCCGAGAGTGCCAGCAGCAAAGATGTCATTCGCGACAACATGGACTTCATCAAGCAAGCCATGCAGCAGAACCGCGACTTGATTGCACAACTGCAGGAGAAGCTCAAGAACAGTAGCATCAAGAACACCAAGATGCAGAAGACCATCGAAAGCCTTCAGGCTCAGATTGACGCACAGTCTGCACGCATTCAGGAACTCGAGGCAAGCCTTGCTGAGAAGGATGCGCTCATTGAGTCGCAGGGCGAGGCTATTGCCGGACTCAGCAACGATGTGGCTTCGCTGACAGAAGAGAACAAGCAGAAGGCCGAGAAGGTGCAGCAGCAGGACAAGGAACTCAATAGCGCATGGTTCGTCTTCGGCACCAAGAACGAGCTGAAGGAACAGAAGATTCTGACGAACGGCGATGTCCTCAAGAGCGGCGACTTCAACAAGAACTACTTTACGAAGATTGACATTCGCTACGACAAGGACATCAAGTTCTACAGCAAAAGTGCCCAGCTGCTGTCCTCTCATCCAGCCGGTACATACCAGTTGACAAAAGACAATCAAGGTCAGTACGAACTCCACATCACCGACCCACAGAAGTTCTGGAGTGTCAGCAAGTACCTTGTCGTATTAGTTAAATGAGGACATCGAGGAGCAAGCACTATAATTCATCGCGCTCGTCACTGCCGTTCGAGGACGGCATGACAAGCGTCAAGTACCACAATGTCGTCGATAACTCTCCTGAAACGGCGGTGCTGGTGGGCCTCATCACACCCAATCAGGACGAGCGTAAGACGACAGAATACCTCGACGAACTGGAGTTCCTGGCCGAGACAGCAGGAGCAAAGACGGTGCGTCGCTTCACTCAACGTCTGGGCGGTCCTAACAGCGTCACCTACCTTGGCATAGGCAAGTTGCAAGAAATACGTGCTTATATACAGGCCAAGGAGGATGCCGAAAGGGAGATTTCGATGGTCATCTTCGACGACGAGCTCTCCGCCAAGCAGCTCCGCAACATCGAGAACGAACTGAAGGTGAAGATACTGGACCGCACGACACTCATCCTCGACATCTTCGCCATGCGAGCCCAGACGGCGAATGCCAAGACACAAGTCGAGCTGGCGCAATACAGATACATGCTGCCTCGACTGCAAAGGCTTTGGACGCACCTCGAGCGACAGGGCGGCGGCTCTGGCAGTGGTGGCGGCAAAGGTTCGGTAGGACTGAGAGGTCCTGGTGAGACGCAGCTCGAAATGGACCGTCGTATCATCCTCAACCGCATGAGTCTGCTCAAGCAACGTCTTGCGGAAATCGACAAGCAGAAGACGACGCAGCGAGGCAATCGCGGCCGCATGATTCGCGTGGCGCTCGTGGGCTATACTAACGTTGGCAAGAGCACCCTCATGAATCTACTTTCCAAGAGCGAGGTGTTTGCCGAGAACAAACTCTTCGCCACACTCGACACGACCGTCCGCAAGGTCATCGTCGATAACCTGCCCTTCCTGCTCAGCGACACCGTCGGCTTTATCCGCAAGCTGCCGACCGACCTCGTCGATTCCTTCAAGAGCACGCTCGATGAGGTTCGAGAGGCCGACCTGCTGCTCCATATCGTGGACATCAGTCATCCCGACTTCGAGGACCAGATAAAGGTAGTAGATAAGACGCTGGCCGACTTGGGCTGCAGCGAGAAACCGCAGATGATTGTCTTCAACAAGATAGACGCCTACACGTGGGAAGAAAAGGATGCCGATGACCTGACGCCTGCTACGGCCCGCAACGTCTCGCTCGACGAACTGATTCACTCTTGGATGTCGAAGCTTGGAGGACAATGCCTCTTCATCTCTGCTCAGGAGAAGACCAACGTCGATACCCTCAAGCAGGTACTTTACAATAAGGTGAGGGAACTGCACGTACAGAAGTATCCCTACAACGATTTCCTGTTCCAACACTACGAGGAGGACCCTCAATAACCCATAGATACACTAATTCATAAACAAGAGATAATGGCTGAATTCAAGTATGCCCCAATGTTCCAGATGGGCGAGGACAAGACGGAGTATCGCCTCCTGACGAAGGAAGGCGTGACCGTCAGCGAGTTTGAAGGCAAGGAGATTGTAAAGGTCTCCCCCGAAGCACTGACGCTCTTGGCTCAGCAGGCTTTCCACGATGTGGAGTTCATGTTGCGCCGCGAGCATAACCTGCAAGTTGCACAAATCCTGAAAGACCCCGATGCAAGCGAGAACGACAAGTACGTCGCCCTGCAGTTCCTGCGCAATGCAGAGACGGCATGCAAAGGCATACTGCCTTTCTGCCAGGACACCGGCACGGCTATCATTCATGGCGAGAAAGGCCAGCAGGTTTGGACAGGCTTCGAGGACGAGGAAGCGCTCTCCCGTGGCGTGTTCAACACCTTTACGCAAGACAATCTGCGCTATTCGCAGAACGCTCCCCTCAATATGTACGACGAGGTGAACACGAAGTGCAACCTGCCCGCACAGATTGACATCGAGGCTTGCGAAGGTGCCGAGTACCGTTTCGTGATGGTAGCTAAGGGTGGCGGTTCTGCCAACAAGACGTACTTCTACCCCATGACGAAAGCGACCATCCAGAACGAAGGCACCCTGCTCCCCTTCCTCGTTGAGGAGATGAAGCACCTCGGCACGGCTGCCTGCCCGCCCTACCACATTGCATTCGTCATCGGCGGCACATCGGCCGAGAAGAACCTGCTGACAGTCAAGCTGGCCAGCATCAAGTACTACGACTCGCTGCCTACTACGGGCGACGAGACGGGACGTGCTTTCCGCGACATCGACCTCGAAAAGAAGCTCCTTGAGGAAGCGCACAAGATTGGTCTTGGTGCACAATTCGGCGGCAAGTATTTGGCTCATGACATTCGCGTCATCCGCCTGCCCCGCCATGGTGCCAGCTGCCCCATCGGCATGGGCGTGAGCTGCTCTGCCGACCGCAATATCAAGGCGAAGATTAACCGTGACGGCATCTGGCTCGAGAAGATGGACGACTGCCCAGGCGAACTCATTCCAGAAGAACTGCGTCTGCCCGGCGAAGGAGGCAAGGGAATCGACATCGACCTTGACAAGGGCATTGATGCCGTTCGTGCAGAACTGAGCAAGTATCCCGTCTCGACACGCGTCAACCTCAGAGGCACCATCATTGTTGCTCGCGACATCGCACACGCCAAACTGAAGGCACGTCTCGATGCAGGCGAAGGCATGCCGCAGTACTTCAAGGACTATCCCATCCTCTACGCCGGTCCTGCCAAGACGCCGGAAGGCTATCCTTGCGGTTCGATGGGTCCCACCACGGCCAACCGCATGGACCCCTACGTCGATGAGTTCCAGGCAAATGGCGCTTCGCTGGTAATGATTGCCAAAGGCAACCGCACGCAGCAGGTGACCGATGCCTGCAAGAAGCACGGCGGCTTCTACCTCGGCACCATCGGCGGCGTGGCAGCAGTTCTCTCGCAGAGCAGCATCAAGAGCATCGAGTGCGTGGAGTATCCCGAACTCGGCATGGAAGCCATCTGGAAGATAACGGTCGAAGACTTCCCCGCCTTCATCCTCGTGGACGACAAGGGCAACGACTTCTTCAAGCAGCTCAAGCCCTGGTGCCCAGGCTGCAAGTAAGCAGGGACACAACGCCCTATAGGGGCGACTGGGGTCCGGAGTATGCTCCGGAGAAGCCACTGAATGTAGCTTCGGCCCCACAAAGGGGAGCGAGTTTCCACTCGCGACGGAGGAAGAGCAAACGCCCTATAGGGGAATGCCCAACGCCCTATAGGGGAATGAGCAACGTCCTATAGGGGAAGAAACAACCCTAAAGATTCCGCTTAGATACAAACAGGAGTCCCCACTGATGTGAGGACTCCTGCTTTTATGTATGGACGTCGTCTTATCTGCGACCACCACGGCTCATGCCACCACCGTGACTGCCGCCGCTGAAGCCTCCGCCACGAGAGCCACCGCCACTGAAGCCGCCACTGCGAGAACCGCTGCCGCTGTAGCTTGAGCCACCTCTGCTCATACCAGAGCCGTAGCCCATGCTGGAGGAACTGCTGCGGCTGCTTCCATAGCCCGACGAACTGCTGCGAGAGGGAGAAGAAGAATAGCTGCCACGGCCACTCATGCTGCTGCTCATGTGAGAGACATCCGAGCGAGTGCTGCTGCCGTCGAAGGAATTGCCACGACTTATGCTGCCGCTGCGTCCAGAACTCGACTCTCCGAAGGAAGAGCGACCAGAGCCGCTGTGAACAACGTCAGAACTCATACCCTCGTGATTGCCACCGCCGTAACGACTGCCGCCACTATGGCTGCCTCCGTCATGACTTCTGCCACCAGGATTCATGCCGCCATCGCTGTGACTGCCGTTGTAGTTGCTGCCGCCATAGTTCGAGCTGCCGCCGCGACCAGAACGACCAGAACCGCTGCCACGATGTCCGTCTATGTCGATATGATAACCGTTGCCATTGATTCTGCGACTACCGTCACGACCTCCACGATAATGTGAACTGCCTCCGCCACGACGACCATCATGATGTGCAACCACACGGCCCATGTCATGACCCCTGAATCCACCGTTCCAAACCGGACGACGATTTACGTAGTAGCCTCCATAGTGGTGTGCACGGCTGTGTCCACCATAGTAAGAAGCCCATACCGTCGGGCGGCTGTAGTAGAAGTAGCCACGATTGTAATAACTATAGATAGGGAAGTACCAACCGCCTGCACGCCAAATGATAGGACGCAGGAAGTAGTCGGCTGCTACAAAGAGATTGTACTGCCAGTCGTAAAGTATGCAGCGAAGGTCGCTCATACGATAGCTGTAGTAGCTGCCGTAAAGGTCGGACGGAGAATCAATCCTCAGGAAGTAATCGAGGTTGATCTCGTATGCATCGTTATACTGCTGGTCGTTGAGATTGAGCTCATAGGCCATCTTGTCCGTCAGGTAGAGAGCCTCTGCCTGAGCACGCTCAAAACTCATTGCGCTGACACCCATCCAGGCTGCCATCATCATCAGGGAAAGAACTAACTTTTTCATAGTAGTATTGTTTTATTGTTTGCACTCTTGTTTTTGAATCACAGTGCAAAGGTAAGACATAAAACAACAAGGAATGCAAGGGTTTTCCCTAAACGATAGGGGAATTATCCTAAAAGGCATTCGTCCATAAACTCTTTCCCAAAGGGAAAGCAGGAAGGCTCCTAATCCATACGGTCCCGATAGTCCTCGTAGGTATAGGTGCGGAGCGTCTCGCGTGTACCGTCCTCATGCTCCAGAACAATCGAGGGGTGCATGATGCCGTTGAACATTGTGGTCTTGACCGTCGTGTAGTGTATCATGTCCTCGAACACAATCTCCTGTCCCACCTCGAGCGGTTCGGGAAACCTCCAACTGCCCATGTAATCGCCGCTCAGGCAACTGTTGCCGCCAAGCCGGTAGATGTTCTGTGCCTTAGCATCAGGCTGTGAGGCAGACTCGAAAGGCAAGCTCTCGGCTCCACGCACCTCTGGCTGATAAGGCATCTCCAGGCAATCGGGCATGTGACAAGTGAAGGAAACATTAAGGATGGCAGTCCGGATGCCATGGTTCTCCACGATATCGACCACCTGAGCCACCAGGGGTCCCGTCTGCCATGCAAAGGCACTGCCCGGCTCAAGGATGATGTGCAAATGAGGATAGCGCTGGTGCAAACCCTTTAATATATATATAAGGTGTTCCACATCATAATCCTTGCGCGTCATCAGGTGTCCGCCACCAAGGTTGAGCCACTTCAACTGAGGGAACCAACGACTGAACTTCGCCTCGAGATGCTCCAGTGTGTGCTCCAACGCAGAAGCCGGACTCTCGCAATGACAATGGCAATGGAAACCTTCTATGCCTGCAGGAAGTTGTTCCGGCAACTGCTCGGCGAGCACACCAAACCTGCTGCCTGGTGCACAGGGGTTGTAAAGCTCAGTCTCTATCTCACTGTATTCTGGGTTGACACGAAGCCCACAAGACACAGAATGCTCGGTGAAATGGGCAATTTTTGAAGCAAAACGCTCATATTGCGAAAGGGAATTGAAGGTGACGTGACCGCTGCAATGCAGTATCTCGTCGAACTCCTCTTCCTCATAAGCCGGACTATAAGTGTGAGCGAGGGAGCCAAATTCCTCCAACGAAAGCCTGGCCTCGCAGAGACTACTTGCCGTGGTATGACCGATGAAATGGCGGAAAATTGGAAAGGTGCGCCACAAAGCGAAGGCCTTGAAAGCAAGGATTATCTCCACATCGGCTTCGTCGGCAACTCTCTTAATCAGTTGCAGATTGCGACGAAGCAAGTTCTCCTGTACGAGATAATAGGGACGCATAGACTATTTAATAAACAAGCTTCACATTATCGACCCAAAGGGTGTTGCCAATAGTGCCGACGTATGCGCCACCATGACTGCTGTCAAACTTCAGGATGATGTGGGTCGGCGTCTCATCCGGTCCTGCCCAACCATCTTCCTGAATGGGCACGTTCTTTCCTTTGCTGTTGAGAGCGTAGAAACTATCACTGCCGCCAGACATCAAGCCCATGCTTTCCTGATAGAAACTCTCGCGGGTAATGTCGCCATAATGAATGGTGAAGGACTGCCCCTCCTTCCAGTCGCAGTTCTGGCTGAAACGCTGACGCATCGTACCAATTCGCAGGGCATGAATCTTGCCGTCGGCATCTTCCCAGCGCTTCTGCAACAGACATGTGACTTGTCCCATGTCCTTTCCAGCAACCTTCTGGCGCCTGCTGAAGCCTGTCTCACGGATGCGTTCGCCGCCTGGCGTTTTGAATTTGTAGTCGAACTTCACTGCCTTTGGCTTCTTGGTGAAGGGAACGCCCATACTCATCTTGCTCATCGGATTGCTCGTGCCAGTGATGGGTTCAATGATACTGCCCAGGAAAAGGCTTCCAGAGGCAAGGGCACTGATGTTGACCACACCGATAGCTTTGCAGTTGACAAGGTGAGTATAGAGTTTGGCACATTGTCCGCCTTTATGCGTATCGGGATAGACGCTGACATTGGTCTTGACAACTCCCGCCACTTTGGCATAGATGTTGCTGCACCCCCAAGGCGAACCGCCTTGATTGGTGTAAGGGCGAGCACCATCGAAAGTACCTTTCGGACCGACCTCATAGAGGGTCTGTGTCTTACCACCCACAAGCAGACTCTCCTTGATGGAGCGAGTTATCCATGAGTCAAAGCCTCCGAACTTAACCGACTCCTCCTGTGCCGAAAGGCCTACAGAATGGAAGAGGCTGCAGAGCATTAGCAAAAGTATTCCTTTTGACTTCATAGTTAGTTTCTTCTATTTTCAGGCTGCAAAGATACTGCTTTTTGCGAATTATACAAACCTTTTGCCTTTATTTCTTCCCAAACAACTGCAGGAAGTCCATCCCCATCGTAATCAGGGTCATTCGCAATGCGGCTACGAATCTCGGTGCTGCTGATGTCAAACAGAGGCGTATTGGCTATGGTCACTTTGCGAGGCACTTTCTCGAGCGTATAGCCTGGTCGAGGATAGATGATGACGCGATATTTGGAGAGGATTGCCTTGCTGCGATACCAATCGGGGAAGCGCTCCCAGTTGTCTGCACCTATGACCAGCACGAACTCCCGATCTGGGTGCTCCTTGCTCAACGCACGCAGCGTATTATACATATAAGAAGGACGCGGCAGGGAGAACTCGCGGTCGCAAACCTCAACGCCCTGCACATCTGCCACAGCCAGTCGAGCCAACCTCAATCTTTCCTCGTCGTCGAGCAAGTCGGCATTGACCTTGAACGGGTTCTGAGGCGAGACGAGCAGCCACATTTCATCCACCAGACCGCTCTCCGCTAAAGCCTTAGCCAGGGAAAGATGCCCTTCGTGAATGGGGTTGAAACTGCCTCCATATATGCCTGTAACGGTACTCATTGCATCATGCCTTTCGGGTTGTTTGAAAAATCGGTGTACCTCTTTGGGCGAAAAGGTATACCTTGTTGGGCAAAGAGGTATACCTTGTTGGGCAAAGAGGTATACCTTGTTGAGGAACTAAGTGCGGCCCGTTTGGGGACTCACCTGGAGAAACTCATTCAGCAATGCCACCGCCTCTTGTTTTGCGACATCGAGGTCGTCGTTTATGAGGATGCGGTCGAACTGCGAGGCGAACGTCATCTCGTACTCAGCCTTAGCCAATCTTTGTTCAATTTGCGCCATTTCATCGGTATTTCTGGCTATCAAGCGCTCCCTTAAGACAGCAACAGAAGGTGGCTGGATGAAGACACTCATGGCATCGTCGCCATAGTATTTCTTGATGTTAATGCCGCCTTTCACATCGACATCGAACACCACGTTCATGCCCGCAGCCAGTTTCTCCTCCACTTGCGACTTGAGGGTGCCGTAGAAGCGGCCTTCATAAACCTCCTCATACTCGAGGAAATCGTCCTGCTCAATATGGCGACGGAACTCATCGGGCGTGAGGAAATAGTAGTCCACACCATCCTGTTCTTTGCCTCGAGGTGGCCTGCTGGTGGCACTTACACTGAAAGCGAGCCTGAACTCAGGATGCTCCTTCATCAGGTAATTCACGATTGTGCTCTTGCCACTCCCAGAAGGAGCTGAAAAGATAAGAATCCTCCCCATATCACATCACATTTAACACTTGTTCCTTAATCTGCTCGAGCTCGTCCTTCATCTTGACCACGATGTTCTGCATCTCAGCCTGGTTGCTTTTGCTACCTGTAGTATTGATCTCTCTGCCCATCTCTTGAGCGATGAAACCGAGCTTTTTGCCCTGTCCGTGCCCCTCTTCCATCGTCTTGCGGAAGTACTGAAGGTGGTTCGCCAGACGCTGTTTCTCCTCGTTGATATCCAGCTTTTCGATGTAGTAAATCATCTCTTGCTCGAGTCGGTTCTTGTCGTATTCCACATCAGGAATCGAGGCAAGTCCATCGGTGATGCGCTGCCGAATCTTCTCCACACGCTGCTTCTCGTAGGGCTCGATGCTGGCAAGCAAAGCGGCAATGTTGTCGAGTTTCTCCTCGAACTTATGCTGCAGTGCCTCACCCTCCTGCCGACGAAATGCAACGAGTTGGTCGATAGCTTTCTGCACGACACCCTGCGCCACTTGCCACTCCTCGTCGGAGAGTTCCTGCTGGGCTTCATTGCGAGAGAGCACCTCAGGCATTCGTATGATGGTGTGCCAATAATCGTCTGGCTCAGGAATGTCATACTTCTTCGATATCTCCTGCATCTGGTGATAATAGGCTGCCACCAATTCAGCATTGATGGGACAGGCATCTGCCTGCTCCAGTTGCTCAATCCATAGGTTGAACTCCACTTTGCCACGCTCCAGACTCTGCGTCACCATCGCACGCACTTCCATTTCTTTCTCGCGATAGATGGGAGCAATGCGTGTTGAAAGGTCGAGAGCCTTACTGTTGAGTGACTTAACCTCTGCTGTAATCTTCTTTCCTTGGAATTCGGCCGAGGCTTTGCCGTATCCAGTCATCGATAAAATCATATTTGTTTACAATTTTGCTGCAAATGTACAATAATTTGACGAGAATTTAGTAAATTTGCAGCGCGAAAATAAATAAGAAGCTAAGAATGTCCTGCATCCTGCATATTGAGACGAGTACAAAAGCGTGCTCTGTGGCACTGAGCGAGAATGGTCAGCTCATCTTCCACAAGGAAGACCTGGACGGACCGAACCACGCTGTCGTGTGCGGCGTCTATGTTGACGAAGCGCTGTCCTTTGCCAACTCGCATGCCATACCTGTCGATGCCGTAGCCGTCAGCGAAGGTCCAGGCAGTTACACTGGTTTGCGAATCGGTGTATCGCTGGCAAAAGGCGTTTGCTATGGTCGTGATCTTCCACTCCTGAGCGTTCCGACGCTCAAACTATTGTGCGTCCCCGTCCTGCTTGGCAAAGAGGAGTTGCCAGAGGATGCCTTGCTCATCCCCATGATAGATGCACGAAGGATGGAGGTTTACAGTGCCGTCTATGACCGAGCCCTGCAAGAGGTTCGTCCCATCGGTGCAGACATCGTGGATGCAGACACTTATATGTCTTACCTCGAGGAGCATCCCGTCTATTTCTTCGGCAATGGTGCCATGAAGTGCCAAAGCGTCATTCAGCACAAGAATGCCCATTTCATCGATGGTATTGTGCCTTTGGCTAAGTGGATGTTCCCCTTGGCAGAACGTTCCCTGCACCTCGGAGAGAAACAAGATGTAGCATACTTCGAGCCCTTCTATCTGAAGGAGTTCGTCGCAATAAAGTCTAAAAACCTATTGTAATGCAATACAACACACAAAGAGAACAGCTTGTGATGCCCGAATATGGTCGAGGCATACAGATGATGGTCGATATGGCTGTGGAGATAGAAGACCGTGAGGAGCGCCAGCGATGCGCCAATACTATCGTCAAGATAATGGCGAGCCTCCTCCCTTCCACTGCCAGCAAGGAAGACAATGAGCATCGCCTCTGGAATCACTTGGCACGCATCAGCCACTACAAACTCGACATTGACTATCCTGTCAATATCGTGCCGCAGGAAGAGGTGCAGGCACATCCGGCTCCGCTTCCCTACCCGATGAAAGACATCAAGCGTCGCCATTATGGCTATCTTGTTGAGCAAACCTTGGACTATGCAAAGACGATTGAAGATGCTGAGATGCGCCAATACATCACCGAATGCGTGGCCAATCAGATGAAGCAAGACCTCTTCATCTGGAACCGCGACTCGATGGACAATGCCCTTGTGGCACAGGACATCGACCGCTACTCCAATGGCGAACTTAACCTGGACTTGGACCATTTCACCTTCGAAGCTGTTGGCGAATCGCCCTTGCAACCCTCTGATGGTGGAAAAAAACGCAAAAGAAAGAAGTAAAGATGGCATCATTCATCATAGAAGGCGGACACAGGCTGAAGGGCGAGATTGTGCCCCAAGGTGCAAAGAACGAGGCACTGCAAGTGCTATGCGCTGTATTGCTGACCAACGAACCTGTCCGCATCAAGAACATCCCCAACATTGTCGATGTAAAGAACCAGATAAAGCTCTTGGAAGACATGGGTGTGGAAGTGACGAAGCATGATGCTCACGACTACACATTCTCTGCCACCAGGCTCGATGACCAATATCTTTGCAGCGAGGCATACATAGAACGTTGCAGGCAGTTGCGAGGCAGCGTGATGATGCTTGGTCCGCTTCTGGCACGGCGAGGCAAGGCTATCGTCGCAAAGCCTGGAGGCGACCAGATAGGCAGGCGACGCCTCGACACACACTTCCATGGCATACAGAAGCTGGGCGGACACTTTACATACGACGAAGCGCTACATCTCTATAACGTGGAGACTGAAGGACTCAAAGGCTCCTATATGCTCTTGGACGAAGCCTCTGTGACTGGCACGGCGAACATCATCATGACGGCTGTGCTGGCTGAGGGCGTTACGACCATCTACAATGCTGCCTGCGAACCCTACATTCAGCAACTTTGCCGCATGCTTTGCCAGATGGGTGCACGCATTGCAGGCATCGGCTCGAACCTGTTGACCATCGAAGGCGTCGCATCGCTTCATGGCACAGAACACACCATCCTGCCTGACATGATTGAGGTGGGTTCCTTCATCGGCATGGCAGCAATGGTGGGCGATGGCGTCCGCATCTGCAATGTCGCACCTGAGCACTTGGGCATCATCCCAAACACCTTCCGTCGCTTGGGCATCCGCATCGAGAAGGACGGCAACGACCTCTTCATTCCGAAGCAAGAGCACTATGAGATAGAGAGCTTTATCGACGGCTCGTTCATGACGCTGAGCGATGCGCCCTGGCCTGGCTTCACGCCCGACCTGCTGAGCGTCCTGCTAGTGGTCAGCACACAAGCCAAGGGCTCCGTCCTTATTCACCAGAAGATGTTCGAGAGCCGCCTATTCTTTGTCGATAAGCTTATTGATATGGGCGCACAGATTATCCTTTGCGACCCACACAGAGCCGTTGTGGTAGGTCACGACCACGAACGCCAACTTCATGCAGGCCGTATGACGAGCCCTGACATTCGTGCAGGTATTGCCCTCCTCATCGCTGCCATGAGTGCTCAAGGCACAAGCCGCATCGACAACATCGGGCAGATAGACCGTGGCTACGAGGACATCGAGGGACGCCTCTGCGCCCTTGGAGCAAAGATAACAAGAGTAGAGACCCCCTAGCCCCCTTCAGGGGGAATAAAATGGACAATGTTCCATGATACGAGAAGACGAAGTATATAAGATAGGACAAATCGGCAGAACGCACGGCATCAAGGGTGAGGTGACGTTCAACTTCACGGACGACGTTTGGGATTGTGCCGAGAGTGAATACCTCATCCTGCGTGTGGAAGGCATACTCGTGCCGTTCTTCCTCGAGGAGTATCGCTTCCGTAGTGACACAACGGCGCTCCTGAAGTTCCTCGACTACGACTCTGCCAACGATGTGCAGTTCCTCGTCGGATGCGAAGTGTTCTTCCCTCATTCACTGACGCCTGAGATGAGCGAGGACGACGAGTACACCTGGCGATACTTCACGGGCTTCGACCTCTTCGACGAAACAGCAGGCCACATCGGCACTATCGACCATGTGGACGACTCCACACAGAACATCCTGTTCCAAGTGGGCGAACGACTCATCCCTGCTGCTGAAGAATGGATTACAGACATCAATCACAAGGAGCGGACCATACACATGACGCTACCAGAAGGTTTGCTTGAACTCAACTGAAGAATGAAAAAGTAGTCAGTAGTTAAGTAGTTAAGTAGTTAAGCCATCACCTCTTGGCAATAAGATTCCGCTGCCATCGCATTTGGCTTAACTCCTGACTTCATAACTACTTAACTACGACAGATAATGACAATGAAAAAGATATGCATATTAGGCTCAACCGGCAGTATTGGCACTCAGACGCTTGAGGTAATCTCTGAGCACCCTGACCTCTTCGAGGCATACGTGCTGACTGCCAACACGCAGGCCGACCTGCTCATCAAGCAGGCTAAGGAATACAAGCCGCAATGCGTCGTCATAGCAGACGAGAACAAGTACGACTACGTACAAGAAGCCCTGAAGGACGAGCCGATACAGGTCTATGCGGGAGCCGACGCCCTGTGCCAAGTGGTGCAGATGGAGCCGGTGGATATCGTGCTGACTGCCCTTGTGGGCTTCAGCGGACTGCGTCCCACCATCAGTGCCATCAAGGCTGGCAAACCCATCGCCCTCGCCAACAAAGAGACCCTCGTTGTGGCTGGCGAACTCATCACGCAGCTTTGCCTGGAGCACAAGGTGCCTTTGCTGCCTGTCGATAGCGAGCACAGCGCCATCTTCCAGAGCCTGATGGGCGAAGTGAGTCCCATCGAGAAACTCATCCTCACGGCCAGCGGTGGCCCTTTCCGCACCTTCACGCTCGACCAGCTGCGCGACGTCACACCTGCACAAGCCCTGAAGCATCCCAACTGGGACATGGGGGCAAAGATAACCATCGACAGCGCGTCGATGATGAACAAAGGCTTCGAGGTCATCGAGGCACGCTGGTTGTTCGACGTCACACCCGAGCGGATACAGGTCGTGGTGCATCCGCAGAGCATCCTGCACAGCGCTGTCCAGTTCGAGGACGGTGCCGTCAAGGGACAGATGGGTATGCCGGACATGCGCGTGCCCATTCAACTGGCCCTCTCCTACCCCTATCGACTGAAGAGCAGCTTCCCTCGCATCGACTGGTGGGACCTCAAGGACTTGACCTTCGAGAAGCCCGACCCAGAGAAGTTCCGCTGCCTGCAGATGGCATACGAAGCGATACGGAGGGGTGGCAACGCTGCCTGTATCGTCAATGCCGCCAATGAGGTGGTGAACCTCGCTTTCCGTCAGGAGCGCTGCGGCTTCCTGCAGATGGCAGACATCATCGAAAAGACACTGGAGAAAGTACCGCATCAAGAGAAACCTACCCTACAAGATTACCTCGACTGCGACCGCGAGTCCCGCATCGTGGCAGAGGAGCTTATAAAAACACCTATACCTCTTTGAGCAAAGACCTATACCTCTTTGAGCAAAGACCTATACCTCTTTAAGCAAACACCTATACCTCTTTATAAAATCACCAATTAAGAAACAGACAAACCATCTATGGATACAGTACTCATAAAAGCCCTGCAGCTGCTCTGCTGCCTCAGTATTCTGGTCGTCCTGCACGAAGGTGGCCACTTCGGGTTCGCCAAGTTGTTCAAGACACGCGTCACCCGCTTCTACATGTTCGCCAACTATGGCTTCCACCTCTTCAGCACCTACGACGACTGGTTCCGCCGACTTCTGGGCAAACCGCTCGTCACAAAGCGCGGCCAGGAAGGGCAGAACTTCTTCGCATGGCTACGCAACAAATACTATCTCCTCACGGGGCAGAAGGACAAGGTCCAGACCGAAAACATCGGCAACAAAGAGTACGACGACTCAGTCGGCACGGAGTACGGCATCGGCTGGCTGCCCATTGGCGGCTACGTTGCCATCGACGGCATGATAGACGAAACGAACCAGAAACTCTCCGCCGAGCCTAAGCCTTGGGAGTTCCGCTCCAAGAAGATATGGCAACGCTTCCTCATCATGTTCGGCGGCGTACTGATGAACCTCATCACGGCTTGGGTCATCTACTGCGTCGTGCTCTTCGTCTGGGGACGCGACTATGTGCCCATGACCAGCATCAAGGACGGTTTCGAATACAACGAGCAGGCCCGCTCCATCGGCTTCCAGAATGGTGACATCCCCATCCGTGCCGACGGAAAGGACATCGTGGAGTACAACGGCGGTGCCGTCATGCGTATCATCTCCAAGGCCTCTTCCGTTACCGTGCTTCGCGGTAATGAGGAGGTCGAGCTTACGATGCCAGAGGATGGCCTCTCCATGCTCAAGATGATACAATCGCAACCCATGTTCCTCGCTCCACTTGCAGAGGCACTCATCGACTCCGTCGTGCCTGGCTCAGCTGCCGACAAGGCTGGCATAGAGAAAGGCATGAGGCTCGTCAGCGTGAACGGCAAGGACATCAAGACATGGGGCGACTTCGACTGCGAGGTGACACTACGCCGTGAGGACGTGCTCGGCTCGCCCGACTGCACAGCAACCGACAGCCTCAAGTGGCGCACACTCGATGCTGTGGTCGCTTCGGCCGACATGAGCCGCATGGACACCCTTAGCCTACAGCTCGACGAGAACTATCTGATGGGCGTCACACGCCACATGCCCGACTTCCAGACCGAGCACCTCAGCTACAGCCTCGCCTCTTGCATCCCTGCCGGACTGAGCTACGGTTGGCGTGTACTCAAGAACTATGTGAGCGACCTCCGCTATGTGGCAAGTGCCGACGGCGCAAAGAGTGTGGGCTCCTTCATCACCATCGGCAACATCTTCCCCAACGCCTGGGACTGGCAGAAGTTCTGGATGCTCACAGCCTTCATCAGCATCATCCTGGCCGTCATGAACATCCTGCCCATCCCTGGTCTCGATGGCGGACACATCGTCTTGCTCTTCTACGAAGGCATCACAGGTCGTCAGCCCTCGGACAAAGCGATGGAATGGATAGAAAAGATAGGCATCTTCATCCTCATCGCACTCATGCTCCTTGCTATGAGCAACGATGTCCGCAACTTCATCCTACCCCTCTTTGGCCTATGAAAAAGTACCTCTTTCCTATCATCATAGCCATTCTGGCAGCCTCTTGCACAAAGGAGAAACCAGAGGAATATGCTGCCAGAATGCTGAGGGATGCTCGCTATGCCCTGCATCATCACCTCTATAACGAGGCACGCGACACCATCTTCTCACTTCGTCGCAAATGCCCCACAGCCATCGAGGCTCGCCGACAAGCCATCCTCCTGCTCGACAGCATAGAGATGAATGCCGCTACAGACAGCCTCAAACTCGTCTCAGGCGAGGAATGGGAACGCCTCAACGTCAAGAGGCAGTTCTTCGAACGCAAACTGAAAGAAGACATCAAAAAGCAGAAATGACCATACAGGAGGCCATACAGGAATACGACGACTTCCGTCAAAGGAAACGCCAGACGGATTCGCTTCGCCTTATCGACAACCCGTTGCTTCACCGCATTGGGGAGACTGCCGATGCTCTGGGGCTGGAGTGTTATGTCGTAGGCGGCTATGTGAGGGACATCATCCTGGAGCGACCTTCGAAGGATATTGATGTGCTGGTGGTTGGAGAAGGAGGTGGCATCCGTCTTGCCGGAGCTCTTGCTAAGGAACTTGGCAGAGGCGCTCACGTCAGCATCTTCCGCAATTTTGGCACAGCACAACTCAAGTGGCACGAGCACGAAGTGGAGTTCGTGGGTGCTCGTCGCGAGAGCTATCAAAGGGATAGCCGCAAGCCCATCGTGGAGGACGGCACGCTCGACGACGACCTGCATCGTCGCGACTTCACCATCAATGCCCTTGCCTTCTGCCTCAACAAAGACCGTTATGGCGAGTTCATCGACCTCTTCGATGGCCTGCTCGACCTCGAGGACGGCATCATAGCCACTCCACTCGACCCAGACATCACCTTCAGCGACGACCCCCTGCGCATGATGCGCTGCATCCGATTTGCCACGCAATTGCACTTCCAGATAGAGGAAGAGACGGCAGAAGCACTCCGTCGCAATGCTCAGCGCATCAAGATTATCTCGCAGGAACGCATCATCGACGAACTGAACAAGATTATGATGGCACCCGTGCCCAGCATCGGCTTCATCGAGCTGAGCCGCAGCGGACTGCTGCACAGCATCCTGCCAGAAGTTGCAGCCCTCGAAGGCGTTGAGTCAAGGAACGGACGCGCACACAAGGACAACTTCTACCACACCCTCGAGGTGCTGGATAATGTGTGTCAGGAGCAAGCTCCTCTTTACTTACGTTGGGCAGCCCTCCTGCACGACATCGGCAAGCCTCGCAGCAAGCGCTGGGACAACCAGGCAGGCTGGACGTTCCACAACCACAACTACATCGGGCAGAAGATGGTGGCGCCTCTGTTCCGCAGGATGAAGCTGCCGATGGACGAACGCATGGCGTACGTCGAGAAACTCGTGGGGCTTCACATGCGTCCCATCGCCATTGCCGACGAGGAAGTGACTGACAGCGCTGTCCGCCGTTTGCTCTTCGAGGCTGGCGAGGACATCGACGACCTGATGCGCCTCTGCGAAGCTGACATCACCAGCAAGAATCGCGAGAAGAAACAGCGCTTCCTCGAGAACTTCCAACTCGTCCGTGAGAAACTGGCCGACCTGCAGGCTCGCGACAACTATCGCACCTGGCACAACCCCATCTCGGGCGAGGAAATCATGGAGACCTTCGGACTGCAGCCCTGCCGCGAAATCGGATTGCTCAAGCAAGCCGTCAAGGACGCCATCTGGGATTCCGTTATCCCCAACAATCACGATGCCGCCTTCCAGTTCATGCTCGAGAAGGCCAAGGAGATGAACCTTACACCCATTTCGCCCAAAGACAAGAACCAATAGAACAAAACTATGGAAGTTATACAGAGTTTTACCATCGACCACACGAGACTGAAACCTGGCATCTACGTGTCGAGACAAGACAAAGGCTTCACCACATTCGACCTGCGCATCACAGAGCCCAACAAGGAGCCTGCTGTGGCACCTGCCGCAATCCACAGCATAGAGCACCTGATGGCAACCTGGTTCCGCAACTCACGGGTGAAGGACGATGTCGTGTACGTGGGCCCCATGGGATGCCTGACGGGGATGTACATCGTGATGACGGGAGACTATTCCGTACAGGACATGCGTGAGCTTACCATCCAATGCCTGGAGTGGATGCTCACCCAGGAGAAAGTGCCTGCCACAGAGCCAGAGACATGCGGAAACTATCTGCTCCACGACCTGCCCATGTGCAAGTGGGAGGCAAAGCGCTACCTCGACCGCCTCAGGAACGACTTCCACAGCGAGTACGCCAAACTCCAAGTGACGCTGGACGACGGCAAAGTTTTTGCTGACGCATAGCAGAAGAAACACAAGACATGAGTCAAGGGAACGTACAGATACAGGAACAGGCGCAGACGCAAGGACAGGTGCAGGTGCAGCAGATGCTGCCCCAGCAGGTCATGCTCGTCAGGCTGATGGAGATGCCTGTCGAGACGCTGCAGCATCGCGTGGAACAGGAATGCATGGAGAACCCTTGGCTGGAAAAGAAAGAGGAGGACAACGGACAACAGACTACGGACTACGGACAGACGGACTTGGACGATGCCTCGTACGACTATCGCAGCGAGGACGACATCCCTGATTTCCTGACGGGTGCCAGCCACAGCAACAATGCTGCCGAGTTCATGGCCTACGACGACACGCTCTCCCTGACTGACCGCCTGCGCGAGCAGATGGCAGACTTCGAACTGACGGACCACGAGAAGGAACTTATGGAATACCTCATCGGCTCGCTCGACGAAGACGGACTGCTGAAGAGGTCGCTCACCATCCTAGCCGACGAGGCTGAGATCTATCAGGGCCTCAACACAACTCCTGAGGAACTGGAGCACGTCCTCAAGATCCTGCAACAATTCGACCCGCCAGGCATCGGAGCACGTTCCCTGCAGGAATGTCTGCTCATTCAGGTCAAGCGCAACGAGAACATTCCAGGTCGCGAACAACTGATTAAGATACTTGAAAACCTCTTCGATGACTTCATACACAAGCGCTGGCAAAGGATTGAAGGGAGGCTCCACATCAATCATGCGCAGGCAGAACTGCTGCAACACGAGATACTGAAACTCAATCCGCGACCAGGAGGTTCCATTGGCGCCAAGACTGCCGACCGCGTACAAACCATCCAGCCAGACTTCCTGGTCGATACAGACGAGAACGGCATCATCACCGTCACCCTGAGCCGTGGCAACCAGCCATCGCTCATCATCAGTCCAGATGCCGACGGACAGCAGGACGCCTTCATCCGTCAGTATGTGGAACGTGGACAGATGTTCATCAACGCACTGCAGCAACGCTCCGAGACGATGATGCGCACCATGCAGGCCATCGTCAAGTTGCAGAAACCTTTCTTTCAGGAAGGCGACGAGACACTGCTGCGACCCATGAAACTCGACGACGTTGCCGAGGCGACAGGTTACGACATCAGCACCATCAGTCGCGTAGCAAACAGCAAGTACGTCGAGACCACCTTTGGCACCTTTCCCCTCAAATGGTTCTTCACGCACAAAGCCACACAGAACAAAGAGGGCGACGACGTCACTGCCCGTCAGGTGATGGCTGCCCTGCGCACACTCATAGAACAGGAGGACAAACGTCAGCCCCTCAGCGACGAACGCCTCACGCAACTCCTTCAGGCAGACGGCTTCAACATCGCCCGTCGTACCGTTGCCAAGTACAGGGAACAGATGGGCATCCCTGTTGCAAGAATGAGAAAATGAAACAGACGATTCTCATAGCACGCATCTTCTCGACAGTCTTCCGACCCTCGTACTACCCTACCGTCGGAACATTCGTCCTGCTGAGCTTTACCTACTTGAGTCTCTTCCCCTGGGGCTTCAAGCTATGGATTCTCGGACTCGTCTATGGCTTCACCTTTTGTCTGCCCACACTGGGCATCTACATCTATCGAAGGCTTCATGGCTGGAGCGCTGCTGAACTACGCTTACGCCATAAACGAGCCGTACCCTACATCATCAGCATCTGTAGCTATCTCTGCCTGATGCACATCTTCGCCGCCACCCACATGCCCCACTTCCTGATGGCCATCGTAGGCATCTCGCTACTCATTCAATGCACCTGTATCATCATTAATATATGGTGGAAGGTCAGCATGCACTCGGCAGGAGCTGGAGGCGTCATCGGAGCACTGATAGCCTATTCAGCCATCTTCGGCTTCAACCCCATCTGGTGGCTCTCGCTGGCCATCTTCGTCGCAGGCTGCGTCATGACCAGCCGCATGCTGCTCCGTCAGCACACCCTTGGCCAAGTCCTGGGCGGCACCCTCATCGGCATCGTCTGCGGCATCGTTGGGACAATACTCATGTAGCCCTGCACCCCATCTTCCGCCTCATCATCTTCAGAAAAAGAAAAAAACAGAGAAAAATCTTCCCAACCCGTGCAGTCTTTCTATAAAAGAGGTATCTATGTCAATAGAGGCAATGTGTTCCCGATGGACATAGAAAAACTCATAGAGCAAGGCATACAGAGCGACAAAGCAGCCCTCGAAAGGCTATACGAAGCGTATCACGGACGGATGACGAAGCTCTGCCAGCGCATTGTGGACAACCGCCAGACTGCTGAAGAGCTGGCACATGACGCGCTCCTGCTAGCCTTTGCCAAAATGGACTCGCTGCGCGACCCACGACGCTTTGAGGCATGGCTGACGAGCATCACGACCAATGTGGCACTTCGCTACAAGCAGCGTCATCATGAGCCGGCAATGCTCTCGCTCTCTACGCTTCGGGAAGAAGAGTTGCTCCAGCAAACGGAACCGACAGAAGAAAAGCCTTTGCCGACAATGGCTGAGCTGATGGCTGCCGTGGACGCCTTGCCAAAAGGGTACAGGCAGGTGTTCAAACTGGCGGTCATTGAAGAGTTGTCACACAAAGAGATAGCCGAAATCATGGGTATCGCAGCACATTCGTCGTCGTCGCAGCTGACAAGGGCGAAGAAGATGCTGCGGAAGTCGCTCGCACACTATTGGATGCTGTGGCTCCTGCCTTTGCTATTGCCTGTTGCCTACTTCTTCCTCAAGCCAGCTGGCAAGCAAGAAGAGTCCACACCTACCGTGACTAAGCAGGAGGAGCCGAAGGTACGTCCTACTGTTCTTGACACGCAGAGAAACACAACCGTCAGGATAGTGGTACCACCCATCATACAGCATGTGACGGACAGCATCGAGGTGGCCGACACCATTCCCGACAATGAGGAGCAGACCGACACGGCAACCATTTTGCACGACAACAAGCCTCTGCCCGACCCCCGCCCTGACAAAGACACTCATGTTGCTGAACTGTTCCCAGAAAAGCCTATAGAGGTAGAGAGCAAAGGGCAAAAGTGGTCGCTGGATTTGGCATACTCGGGCAGCATGGGCGAACAGAACTACAGCCGTCCGTTTACATTCACAGAAACAGAGATGATAGAAGTGACAACGGGAGAAGTCCCGCCTATCCGCTCCTTCGACAATTGGAGCGACTATGCCGAAGCCCTACAAAGCGGAGTCCTCGACGGTGACTTCAAGAAACAGGGTATATTGTTGAAGATTGCCCAAAACAACGCTGCTCTGCCTGGTACGGATATGATTGAGCGTAAGACTCACCACTTCATGCCCGTCACCTTCTCGTTTGCCTTGAAGTACAGACTGACACATCGCTTCGGCCTTGAGACAGGCTTGACCTATAACCGTTTGAAATCAGAATCCGAAATAGGCACAGGCGGCAACGCCGTCCACGAACAGCAGACCATCCATTACCTCGGCATACCGCTAAAGGCCTCTTATAATATATATAATGTAAGGCGATGGAGCCTCTACGGAAGTCTTGGCGCAAAGTTGGAGGTACCTGTCTATGCTCCGCTCAGTACAAGTTATTTCGTGAACGGCATGAAAGAACTGGAAGAGAAATCTACGCTCCATGCTCCGCTGCAGTGGTCGATAGGCACAGGCCTCGGCTTGCAGTACAACCTCACGCCCCACGTCGGCTTCTTTGCTGAGCCAAGCCTGCAATACTACATCCCGACGGGCAGCGACATCGAGACCTGCCATTCTGAACATCCCTTCACGTTCTCCCTGCCATTGGGAATCCGCATAACATGGTAGTTTTCCTTCTGAAGTAGTGCAGTCTTTTCTTGCTTTGTGGTATCTATCCCTATAGAGAAACAAAACAAGAAAAGACGATGCAGCAACGACATCTGAACCGCAGACTGTACTTCTGCGAGCTGGCAAACACCGCACACGAATTCTACTGGAACTACCTGCAACCGTACATCACGCTGACGCCATCCTCTCGCGTTCTGGAAATAGGCTGTGGCGAGGGCGGCAATCTGCTTCCTTTCTCTGAAAAGGGATGCCAAGTGACAGGCATAGACATCTATCAGAAGCGCATCGATGAAGCCCGCACTTTTTTCGGGGAGCACCACCGACAAGGCACGTTCGTTTGCCAAGACTTCATCCTTACAGAAGAGCCAAAGAGCGAGGCAGAGCGCTACGACCTTATTCTTGTCCACGATGTGATAGAACATATCGAGCCCACTCGCAAACAAACCTTCATGCTTCACATCAAGCCCTTCCTCCGACAGGGCGGCATCGTCTTCTTTGGCTTTCCAGCTTGGCAGAACCCTTTCGGCGGTCATCAGCAAATCAGCATCGGTTTTGCCTCCATGCTTCCATTCATCCATTTGCTGCCAAAGCCACTCTACAAATGCCTGCTGAAAATGAGCGGAGCCACGACAAGTAACATAGGCGAACTGATGAACATACGAGCCTCGCGCATGTCCGTCGAATGTTTCGAGCAGCAAGCATCCCTTGCCGGCTTCACCATCCTGCAGCGCACCCTCTGGCTCATCAATCCCCACTACAAGCAGAAGTTCCACCTCAAGCCTCGACGCATGTGGACGTTCTTTGCACGGATTCCCTACCTGCGCAATTTCCTTACCACTTCCGCCTGGTATTTGCTTTGCTATAAAGAGAAGCGGTAACCAAACCAACAAAACATAATTCGTATGAAAAGAATTCTATTTATTGTACTTCTGGTCGCAACAGGATTGCATATACATGCCAACAATTCAATTCTCTTCACGGAAGTCTGTGTGGCGAACATCGACCAGACGATTGACCACTCGAACAACTACGGTGGTTGGGTGGAAGTGTACAATGCCGGTGACGCGGATGTCTCGCTGAACGGATGGTACGTAAGCGACGATGCCATGAACCTGAAGAAACACAGGCTGACCGATCAGGATGTACTGAGGCCGGGATGCTATGCGCCACTCTTCTTCGACCATAACGCTGCCGATGGCGAATACGGGCCCGATGCTGCAAAGCAAGTGAGGTTCAAGCTCAACAGGAAAGGCGGCATGCTCTTCCTGTCCCAGAATGGCACAAACCAGGACTTGTCCCTCTCCTATCCGGCCTCTGTCCCACGTTGCAGCTTTGCGAGAGTAAATCTGGAGGCAGACGAGTGGCAGTATTGCGGCACTCCCACTCCAGGCCAAGCCAATGCTGGACCTTATGCTCAGGACATGCTGCCTGCTCCCAAAGTCAACTGCGACTCAAGGCTCTTCAACGAAGTTTTCTCCGTTCAGGTCGATATTCCCGAAGGCGCGACGCTTCGCTATACGACGGATGGCAGTACGCCGACTCTCTCAAACGGACAGACAAACTCCGACGGCCTCTTCCCCGTCTCGCAGACAACGGTGTTGCGGCTGCGCCTGTTTGCTGACGACAAACTTCCAAGCAGTGTGGTCACGCGAACCTACATCTACAAGAACAGAAACTACTATCTGCCCATCGTTGCCGTCACAACCGACCCAGACAATCTCTACGACAACATGATTGGTTGCTATGTAGATGGCAAGAACGGCATACAGGGACGAGGCTCAACAGGCAAGTCCAACCTCAACATGGATTGGGAGCGTCCTGTCAACTTCGAGTATATGACGGCAGACGGCAATATGGTCATCAATCAGGAGGCATGCTTCGAGGTGGCAGGTGGATGGAGCCGACACTTCAGGCCGGCATCGTTCAAGCTGCAGGCCAAAAAGCTCTACGACGGGAACGGCCACTTCAGCTTTCCTGTCTTCGCAGGCAAGCCTCATCAGGAGTACAAGCAGCTGCTGATACGCAATGGCGGCAACAACAACAGGACATACGGCGGGCCGCGCATCATGGATGCCATCACTCAGCAGGTTCTGACTTCAAGTGACTTCTATGTCGATGCTCAGGAGTATCAGCCCGCACATGTCTTCGTCAACGGCAAGTACCTGGCCATGATGAACGTGCGGGAACCAACGGGGCGCTTTCATGGTGAGGCCAACTACGGTTACGACGACGACGAGATGGATGCCTTCGAGTACAGCAGCGGCAGTTATCATCAAAAGGGAGGCACGCGCGAAGCATTCGACAGGATGATACAGATGTCCTACGAAGCTGAATCTGACGAAGGATATACCGGCATCGCAGAGCTCCTCGACCTCGACGAGTTCATTCGCTACATGGCTGCAATATGCTACACGGGCACAGGGGACTGGGTGCTGAACAGCAACAACGTGAAGGGCTACCGCTTGCAGGACGGCGGCAGGTTCCACTTCGTCTTCTTCGACCAAGACCTGACTTGGGAACATACCAACAACGTCGAACAATTGGACGGCAATGAAATAATCACCCTCTACCGCAACCTCAAACAGAACAAGACGTTCCGCAGGCAGTTTGTGACGGCCTACTGCATCCTGCACGGCAGTATTTACACGCCAGAACGCTGCCGGCACATAGCCGACAGCATCTGCGCCTTGGTAAAGGATGCCTTGGCTTTCGACAGTCGCTACACTGCCACCACCTACCGCAAACTGCAGGAAACGATGTGGGAGGAAAGTCACAGGGAGGCCCGCATGCAAGCTCTGATGAAGTCATACGCTCTCTCCGACAGCATTCATGTGAGCATCAACACGAACTGCCCATTTACAAGGATTCAGATAGACGGCATGGACGTGCCTTTCAGCCTGTTCGACGGCGTGCTCTTCGGCCCTGTTTCTTTGTCCACAAACTCTGCCGATGGCTATCGTTTCATCGGGTGGAAGGACCAACAGGGCAAGTGGTTGAGCCACGAGGCAGAGTGTCTGATTGCAGCCGGCGGCAACTATACGGCCGTCTATGACGAGCAACGGGATCCCGACATCTCGCCCCTCTGCATCAACGAGGTCAGCGCTGCCAACGACATCTATGTGAACGACTACGGCAAGCGGGCTGACTGGATTGAACTGTATAACCGAGGGCCAGAACCTATTGATGTAGCCAGATGGTTCTTTAGTGACGATAAGAATAGTCCCACCAAATATCAAATCTATACTTCGGGCGAAGTCAGTACAATCATTCAGCCCGGCGAGCATCTGGTCGTATGGTGCGATGGAAAGCCTTCAATAACACAACTGCATCTTCCCTTCAAACTGAAAAACACTGATAACAGCACCTTGTATCTGCAATCGGCAAATGGCGAATGGAGCGATTCCCTGCGGTATGACAGTCATTCGCCGAAGGAAAGCGTTGGGCGGTATCCAGATGGCGGAAACGGAATATGGACGTTCTACCATCCCTCCATCGGGACTGCCAGCATCCCGACCTCCTACGACAGACCTGTCAACTCGGGCGTGAATGCTCTGCCGCCTGCTATTCGGGATGAAGAACTAAAGAACATCAGCTATTATACCCTGAGCGGCATCAAGACCTCGCGTCCGCTGGGCAGCATATACATCAAGGTCAGCACGTCGGGCGCGGAGCAGAGGAAGCTGTTGGGCAGTCCGCGGTAGGACACTCAGCGGCATCGCTGCGCCTTGCCCCATTCTCTCTTTTGCCATCTATCATAGATTTTATTGCATTTTGGGGTGTATGATTTGGAGGGTTGGAGAAAAAAGCTTAACTTTGTAGCGCGATAGAAGTATGCTTCGCAAGTGAGTCAACTCGTAAGTAAATAATAAATTCCATTATGTCTCCAATCGTTAGCATCATTATGGGCAGCACAAGCGACCTGCCCGTTATGGAGAAAGCAGCCAAATTTCTCGATGAAATGGGCATTTTTTTCGAGATGAACGCTTTCTCCGCTCATCGTACACCTCAGGAAGTTGAAGCCTTTGCACGCTCGGCTGAAGAGCGTGGACTGAAGGTCATCATTGCAGGAGCAGGCATGGCAGCAGCTCTGCCTGGCGTAGTGGCGGCCAGCACGACGTTGCCCGTCATCGGCGTCCCCATCAAGGGAATGCTCGACGGCCTCGACGCCATGCTGAGCATCATACAGATGCCTCCCGGCATCCCTGTTGCCACCGTCGGCGTGAATGGTGCACAGAATGCAGCCATCCTTGCTGCCGAGATGCTTGCCTTGAGCGACACAGAACTAGCAGAGAAACTTCGCAACTACAAGCAGGGCCTCAAGGAGAAGATTGTCAAGGCAAACGAGGAACTGAAGGAAGTGAAATATAAATTTAAGACAAACTGAAGTAGATAAAGGAGTTAGAAGAAGATATGCCGCTTTCTGCGGCGAAGATAAAGGACGATACCGTTTGGATGCCAGAGGGCTAAAGCAAACGTCATCTATCTTCTTCTATCTTCTTCTATCTTCATCTGTCTTCTTCTATCTTCTCAATAATAAACATTTCACATGAGACGCAAGACACACGAAGTAAAGATAGGCAAGCTGCGCATTGGTGGCGAGAACCGCGTGGCTGTGCAGAGCATGACGACTTGTTCGACGCTCGACACGGAAGGCTGCATCGCGCAGGCCATACGCATCATCGAGGCTGGCGGACAGCTTGTTCGCCTCACCACGCAAGGCACGCGCGAGGCTGAGAACCTACGCAACATCAAGGCCGGGCTGACGGCACGTGGCTATGGCGACGTGCCGCTCTGCGCCGACGTACACTTCAACCCGAATGTGGCCGATGTGGCTGCCACGATTGTCGAGAAGGTGCGCATCAATCCGGGCAACTATGTCGACCCGGCCCGCCAGTTCAAGACGCTGGAATACACAGACGAGGAGTACAAGCAAGAACTCGCAAGGCTGGACGAGCGCTTCTGCCGCTTCCTTAATATATGTCGCGAGCACGGCACAGCCATCCGTATTGGCGTGAACCACGGCTCGCTCTCCGACCGCATTATGTCCCGCTACGGCGACACGCCGGCAGGCATCGTCGAGTCGTGCATGGAGTTCCTCCGCATCTGCGAGCGTGAGCAGTTCCGCGATGTCGTGGTAAGCATCAAGGCTTCGAACACAGTCATCATGGTGCAGAGCGTTCGCCTGCTCTGTCAGCAGATGGAGAAGGAAGGCATGGACTATCCCTTGCACCTGGGCGTGACGGAAGCCGGCGAGGGCGAGGACGGCAGGCTGAAGAGTGCTGTAGGCATCGGTGCCTTGCTCATCGACGGCATCGGCGACACCATTCGAGTGTCGCTCAGCGAAGAGCCTGAATGCGAGATTCCTGTTGCCCAAAGCATCCTGCAAGCGGCTCGCGTGCAGATGCACAAGACGGAGTACATCTCCTGCCCGGGCTGCGGACGCACGCTCTATGACTTACGATTCGTCGCATCAAGGCTGCTGTCGAGGAGAAAGCCAAAACAGACGCTCGCTACAAGACGCTCAAGATAGGCATCATGGGTTGCATCGTCAATGGTCCAGGCGAGATGGCCGATGCCGATTATGGCTACGTGGGCGCAGCTCGAGGCAAGGTCTCTTTATATAAGAATAAGGAATGTATCGAGAAGAACATCCCTGAGGAGGAAGCCGTGGAACGCCTCATCGCCTTCATCGACAAGGACCTCGGGACCAGTGCATAGTTCATAATTCATAGTTCATAGTGCATAGTCCATAGTGCATAATTAACGATTCACGTTTTGTTTTAACGTCCATAAAAACTTCTTGTTTACTCTTAACATTCCATTATGATTATTTAACGGTCGCGAGTGGATGGATAACAAGACCACCTGCCGAGCCTCGCTCCTCCTCCAGTCCACCTCACGAAAAGCTCAGTTCCCTGACCTCATAGACATCTATCCCCCACGAAGCATCGAGATCTATACCTCCAAAAGCCGCCGTTATCAGATGCAGGAACGCCTCAGGAAAGTTCCCAGACAATACGTCCTGCTGAAGGAGTAAACCGTTTTTCCGGCACATTCCGTGGCTGATACGATGACTATCAGGATATATAGCAATACTCTATTTACCTTTTCAACTTTAATTCGCGAATTAATCAGGCTTGGAATGACAGAAACAGAGTGACTTGTACTGAGAGAGGTGATAGAAGGTACTGTGAAAATAGATA
>CACXLY010000014.1 GCA_902768605.1 uncultured Bacteroidales bacterium | reverse complement strand
TTTCAAAGAGCATGCTCTCAGGGAGAGCGCATCAAAGGTCTGCCACCCCGTCAGAGAGGCGGTCATCTCTCATTTGCGGGTGCAAAGGTACGCTTTTTCTGCGAACTGGCAAAACATTTCGAGACTTTTTTCTAAAAAAGATGCATTTTCATATTGTATACATTATATATTATATACGCGCGCGAGGAATTCCTTGCGGAAAAGAGCAAGGAACGGAGGCAGGGGGAATCGGGGGGGATGGGCATAATGGGGCTAATGGGGCTAATGGGGCTGATGGGAGGAATGGGAAGAATGGGAAGGATGGGAAGGATGGGAGGATGGGAGGATGGGAGGATGGGAGGATGGGAAGGATGCGAAGAATGGGAAGAATGGGAAGGATGCGAAAGATGGGAAGGATGGGAAGGATGGGAAGGATGGGAAGGATGGGAAAAATGCGAAGAATGGGAATTCCTTGCGGGAAAGTCCAAGGCACGGGGCGGGGACAAAGTATACCTTTGACTTTGTCGAAGATTGTCCTACTGGGAAACACAAATGAAAAAAAATCTATCTTCTTCTTTGTGTTTTGCTCGCTTATTCGTACCTTTGTGGCAATGAAACGTGTTTTTTACTTTGGCACGGTGGCTTCGGCCCTGCTGCCTTTTGTTCCCGCTGATGCGAAGAATCAGAAGGGAAATGCGGCTGTCGATAACCGCGAGCAGCCGAATGTGATTATTCTTTACGCCGACGACCTGGGTTACGGCGATCTGGAGTGCTTTGGTGCCACGCGAGTGCAGACGCCGAACGTCAACGCGTTGGCCGAGAGCGGCATACGCCTGACCAATGTTCACGCGATTGCTGCCACGAGCACGCCTTCCCGATACGGTCTGCTGACGGGTGAGTACGCTTTCCGCCACGCGGGGACGGACATCGCCCGAGGCAATGCGGGGATGATTATCCGCCCTGAGCAGTTCACGCTCGCTGATGCGTTCAAGAACGCGGGCTATGCGACGGCGGCCATCGGCAAGTGGCACCTCGGCCTGGGCGATAAGGACGGAGAGCAGGACTGGAACGCTCAGCTGCCCATGCACCTCGGCGACATCGGGTTCGACTACCACTACATCATGGCCGCCACGGCTGACCGCACGCCCTGCGTCTTCATCGAGCAGGGCCACGTGGCGAACTACGACGAGACGGCGCCGATACAGGTGAGCTACGAAGAGAACTTCCCGGGCGAGCCGACGGGCAAGGACAACCCCGAGCTGCTCTACAATCTGAAGGCGAGCCACGGCCACAACCAGAGCATCGTGAACGGCATCGGCCGCATCGGCTACATGAAGGGCGGCGGCAAGGCGCTCTGGAAGGACGAGAACATCGCCGACAGCATCGCGGCTCACGCGATAGGCTTCATCCGCAAGCACCAGCAGGAGCCCTTCTTCATGTACCTCGCCACGAACGACGTCCACGTGCCTCGCTTCCCCCACGAACGCTTCCGTGGAAAGAACCTGATGGGCTTCAGGGGCGACGCCATCGCGCAATTCGACTGGACGGTCGGGCAGATTGTCGGCGAGCTGGAACGCTTGGGGCTCAGGAAGAACACGCTTATCGTCTTGAGCAGCGACAACGGTCCGGTGGTGGATGACGGCTATCAGGACAGGGCTGTTGAACTGCTTGGCGACCACCGGCCTGCAGGTCCGTATCGTGCCGGCAAGTACAGCACGTTCGAGGGCGGCACGATTGTTCCGGCCATCGTTTCTTGGCCGAAGAGAGTCGAGGCTGGTCAGGAGTCGGATGCCCTCATTTCGCAAATCGACTGGCTTGCTTCGCTCTCGGCGCTCGTCGGCGCCCGCATCCCACGAGGCGGCGCGCCAGACAGCCAGAACCGGCTGGGCACGTTGCTTGGCGAGAACAAAGACGACCGCCCGTACGTCCTGGAGCAAGCGGCCAACCATACCATCTCGGTGCGCACCCGCATGTGGAAGTACATCCCGCCCAGCCAGGGGCCAGCCATCATCGCAGGTCCGAACATGGAGAGCGGCTATGCCCGCGAGCCGCAGCTCTACAACATGAGTCGGCCCTATGAACAGGAGAACGTGGCGCTCGAGCAACCGAAAGTGGTGTTCGAGATGCAGTCGTATATAGAAAAGGAACGCTCGAAAGGAAGCACTTATAAATCTCCGATTTCAAAGTGAAAAGTGAATAGTGAATAGTGAAAAATCATGGGATGATTAAGTGAAAAGTGAAAAGTGAAAAGTGAAAAATCAAAAGATGAAGTGGGAAGTCAGATGGGGTGGATAACAAAAAGACGATGAGGGTTTTGCCGTCGCTCGTGATGCTGCTGATGGCCATTGGTCTCTGCGCTCAGGATGTGCAGAGCTTCAAGCAGCACAATATGAAGCGGTGGGGCATTCCGGCGGGTAACTATAGCGGCATCGCCCACATCGGAGGCGACCGCTATGCGCTGGTCAGCGACAAGCAGACGGCTGACGGCTGGACGGAGGTGAGCATCCGCTTCCTCCCCTCTGGTGATATCGACGAGATGGCATTCATTGCCCATCACTTCGACAACGAGACGCGAGGCAAGGCGCGCGACAGTGAGGGCATCGCCTACGTCCCTGGGCGCGGGTTCTTCGTTTGTGCCGAGAGCGACCAAAAGATACTTGAGCTCAGCGAAGACGGCACGCCGACAGGCCGCAGCCTGGCTGTGCCTTCGCAATTCAACACCTCGAACATCTTTGCCAACTACGGTTTCGAGGCGCTGACGTACGACGCCGAGCGGGGCATCTTCTGGACAACGACGGAGCAGGGACTGCGGTCGGACGCGGCGGCGCCAACCGACTTCGCGTCGCCCACGCCGGCACTGCTTCGCCTGCAGTCCTTCAGTCCCGACCTGCAGCCTCAGCAGCAGTTTGCCTACGCCACGGAAATCCCCGCCACGCGCCGCACGCCCCAGCACTTCGCCTTTGGCGTGCCGGAGCTGCTCGCCATCAATGACACCACGCTGCTCGTCATGGAGCGCGAGCTCAACATACCCAAGCGCTACAACCGCGCGCGGTGCAGCATCCGCCTCTTCAGCGTCAACCCAAGCCCGGACCGCGCCATCGCCGACACCTCCCTCCCGCTCCGCGAAACGGACCGCAACCGCTTCCTGCGGAAGACGCCGCTCTTCGCCTTCAGCACCGGCATACGTCTGATGGGCAGGAAGAACTTCGCGAACTACGAGGGGATGTGCCTGGGGCCGAAGCTCGCCGACGGAGGGCAGACCGTCCTCCTCGTCAGCGACTCGCAAGGACGTGCCGGCAACTCGCTCTTCCGATTGAAAGACTACATCAAGGTGCTCGTGATTGCAAACAAAAAAAAACCGCATAGAGATGAATAAGCTACTGATTGTGAGCCTGATTCTGGCAGGTTGGCTCTGCTCTGCCGACAACGCGCAGGCGAAGGTCAAGAAACGTCGCGCCTGTATTGAATTCTCGAAGAAAGAACTGGAAAAAGCGCTGAAACGCGAACGAGAGGGCTGGAAGCTGGTGTGGCACGACGAGTTCGACGGCAAGTCGCTCTCCGACACATGGACCCGCATCCCGCGTTTCCCGAACCCTTCCGAGTGGAACAAATTCATGAGCTCCGACGACAGGCTCTACAAGGTGAAAGGCGGGAAGCTCATCCTCTACGGCCTGGTGAACGACTTCCTGCCGGAGGACACGGCGCACTTCCTGACAGGCGGCGTCTATACCCGCGGCAAGATGACGTTCCAGCGAGGCAGGATAGACATCCGCCTGAAGATGGACGACGCCTCGGGCGCCTGGCCGGCAGCGTGGCTGCTACCCGAAGGCAGGTGGCCCGACGACGGTGAGATAGACATCATGGAGAGGTTGAACAGCGACGACTTTGCGCATCAGACGATACACTCCACCATTACCGAGTACGACAAAGAGAAGAGGAAAACGCAGTCGTGGCACGAAACGGCGCCCATACGAAAGGGCGACTGGAACGTCTATAGCGTTGAGCTCACGGAAGACAGCGTCAATTTCATCATCAACGATAAGCTGACGTTCACCTATCGCAAAGAACCGCAGCACGGCCCCGAGCAGTTCCCCTACGACCAGCCTATGTATCTCTTGATTGACATGCAGCTTGGGGGCGACTGGGTGGGACGCATCAACCCGAAGGAGCTGCCGTATCGCTATCAGATAGATTATGTCCGCTTTTACAAGCGGACAGGATTAAAGATTAAGGATTAAAGATTAAGGTTTGGTTGTTATATGAAGAGGAATCTATTTATAATGCTGTTCTTGGCTGTGATTTCGATGGGTTGTCTTGCCCAGCAGAGCGCGACGGCAAAGCGGATGGCTGAGCAGGGAATGGTGGACGTCTTGTCGGTGGACAGCACGATACAGGTGAGCCTGATGTACAGCCGCGCCGACAACTTCACGGGGAAGGTGCTTTACACCGACCTGCGCGAGGCGTACCTCCACCCGAAGGCGGCGGCGGCGGTGGCCAAGGCGCAGCAAGCCCTCAAGAAGCTCAGGCCGGAGCTGAGCCTGAAGATTTACGATGCCACGCGCCCCATGAGCGTGCAGCAGAAGATGTGGAACGCGGTGGCAGGCACCAGCAAAAACATCTACGTGAGCAATCCGCGCAACGGCGGCGGCATGCACAACTACGGGCTGGCGGTCGACATCACGCTCTGCAAGGCCGCCACAGGCGATACGCTCGACATGGGCACCAAGGTGGATTTCCTCGGCTCATACGCTCACATCGACAACGAGGCCGCACTCGTCAGCCGCCACATCATCACGAAAGAGGCGAAGCAGAACAGGGAACTGCTCCGCAAGGTGATGACCGAGGCGGGCTTCAAGCCGCTGAAGACGGAGTGGTGGCACTTCAATCTCGTCTCGCGAGCCGAGGCCAAAGCGCACTACAAAGCAATCAAGTGAATTATTACTGTCCGGTAAAAAAGCACCAAAGGTGCGACAGAACACAGACGGGGGTGTGAACCCCCGGGACAGGTTAGCCTGACAATAGTAAGCCCTGGAAGGGCGACAGAATATGTAATTGGTTTAATTACAACTATTGCTGTCCGGTAAATAGCACCGAAGGTGCGAAAGAACACAGACGGGGGTGTGAACCCCCGGGACAGGTTAGCCTGACAATAGTAAGCCCTGGAAGGGCGACAGAATATGTAATTGGTTTTATTACAAATTGCTTCCCTAAGGGCCGCCCGACGCTTGCTGTGGGAAGAACCTTTCCTTGCTGTGGGAAGAGGCAACGCTTGCTGTGGGAAGAGGCAACGCTTGCTGTAGCGTTAAATTCCCCCTAAAGGGGGTTAGGGGGTCTTTTGCTGTTGAAAGGACAGCAGAACCCTAAAGCTACTTCCCAATCCACGCTTCGGGATTGAGTTTCGCAGGCTCGGGCTTGTTGGTATCCTTACGGAGCTGGAAGTGGAGCGTGCAGTTGCCGCTGCCGTCGTCGGCCACCGTGCCGAGGATGTCCTTGGTCTTCACCTTCTGTCCCTTCTTGACGATGGTGCTGGAGAGATTGCAATAGACGGAGATGTAGCTGCCGTGGCGTATGATGACGTTACGGAAGCCGTTGAACTGGAAGACGCTTGTGACGACGCCGTCGAAGATGGCGCGGGCGCGGGCGCCGGGACGGCCGATGTAGTTCGTGCCCTTATTGTCGAGCTGGACGTTCACCATGCCCGGCACGTTGTAAATGCCGAAGCGGCTGCCCAGCATGTATTGCCCGGTGATGGGCACGGGCAGGCGGCCCTTGTTCTGTTCGAGGGAACCGTTTATCTGACGGTCTTCGGCGGTGAGCCACGAGCCGGACTTTTGAGGCGCGGCAGGCGTGGTGGTCTGCTTCGGCTTCGATGTGCTGCCCGACGACTTGCCCTTCTTCTCCTGTTCCTTCTTCTTGCGGGCGGCCTCGGCTGCGGCCTTCTTGCGCGCCTCTTCTTCTGCCTTCTTCCGCGCTTGCTCAATCTCGTAGGCTATCACCTGCTCGATTTTCTTGTCGAGAGCGGCGAGCTGCTTCTGCTGCTCAGCCACCTTGCCCTGCAGCCCGCTCTCCTGCTTCTTCAGCCCTGCCACCTTCTTCTTCTCCTGCACCTGTTGCACGTTGAGGCTCTTGCGCTGCATCATCACCTCGTGAAGCACGCCGTTCTTCTGGCTCTTGGCAGCGAGCAGGAGGTTCTGCGCGTCGAGCAGCTCGGCCTGTTTCATCAGAATCTGCTCTCCGAGGTTGTGCTGATAGGCGATGTACTCGCGGGCATAGCGCGAGCGTCGGTACATCTGGCTGAAGGTCTTGGCGGAGAGGACGAAGACGAGCGGGTCGGTGTTGACACGCTGCGCGCGGGCATTCCTGACGGCTGCTTTGAGACGCTGCCGCCGCATACGAACCTCGGCGTCGAGCTCCGTGACCTCTTTCTGAAGGCGAGTGATGTCAGCCTCGAGCGCATCGAGTTCCTCCTCCAACTGGTGGATGCGGGAAAGGCGATTGTTCATCTGCAGGCCCAGGAAGTCCACGTTTTGCTGACCCGTCTTCACCTGCTTGCGGGTGTTGTCGAGTTGCGTCTTCGACTTCTGCAGCTCTGTTTTGAGCTTCGACTGCTGCTGCTTGAGCTCCTTCACCTTCTTGCTGTTCTGCGCCAATATGGCGGGCAGGACGAAGGGAGCCATAAGCAGGAAAACGAGAACTATTGCCTTCTTCATCATGTCGCAAAAGGGATTACATAGAGAGGTTCATGATACGCTTGACGACTTCATCGACGGAGACTTGCTTGTAGCGATCCGGCACCTCGGTCCGCTTCTCCCATTCCGAGTCCGTGTTCAGGTTGGAGAGGGTGAGCTCCGCCTTGATGGTCTTGCCGGCTGCAGGTATAGTGATGTAGTGCTTCGTGGGGAGGCTCCTGTCCGCGATATTGACGAAGTCCTTGCGCTCCCAGCCAGGGACGTACGGCGTCTGCTCGTCCCAGAAGAAAGTCTGAAGCGTGCGGAAGTCGATGTCGCCGTCGCGCAGGAACGACACGTCGCTGTAGGACGACTTCACGTATTGCCTGCCCATCTTGTCGATAAGCATAAAGTAGTCGGGCGTCATCTCGATGCGAGCCACCTCGAGAATGCCGAAAGTGGTGATGGAGAGCTGAATGACGTCGTCGCGCTTCATGCGGAGCATGCCGCCGACTGACGTGTTCCGACCGCCCGAAGCGATGTCGAGACGGATTCTCGACGTGATGCACACGTCCTGCCTCTGCTTGGCATCGGCCGGCTTTTTGGCGTCCTTCGAGGGCGCTACGGCAACCGTCTGCTCGTCCGGCACGACGGTGGAAGTCTTCACCGCATGCTTCTTGCTGGCGCATGCGGCAAGCAGAAGGCAAAGCAACAACAAGCCTCCCATGCTCCACTTTGAGGGAGAAAGGAGGGATTGGGGATTGGATGTGGTGTGTGTCATCATTTCTTCTAAGGTGTCTTGATATACTTCTTTCTTTTTATCTTCTTCTTTAGTTGAGGGGTACAGGTGCCGTCGCCCTTCTCCAGGGCAAGTTTCCAGAGGCGCAACGCCGTCTCGGGCTCGTCGTTATGGGCATAGATGTCGCCCGCATGCTCGATGAGGTTGCCCATGAGACGCTCGTCGGCAAGCAGCTCCTCGTCAGTCCTCCCGGGATTCACCACCTTGTCCATGTACGTCCGGGCATGGGCAAAGTCGCCTTTTTTGAAAAGAATCCAGGCATACGTGTCGAGGTAAGTGATGTTCTCCGGCTCCTGACGGATGGTGCGATAGCTCATCTCCTCGGCCCGGTCGAGTTGCTCGCCCTTGAGGCTCAGGTAGTAAGCGTAGTTGTTGAGGCACATGATGTTGTCCTCCATATATACGAGCGCCGAATCGTAGGCGGCGAAAGCCTCCGTCTCTCTCTGTTGCTGATAGTAGATGTCGCCCAGCACGCCGAAGACATTCGACACGAGACGCTCGGAGACAAACTCTGTCCTGGCACGAAGCCCCTGCTGGAGGACGTCGGCGGCATCCGTCAGCTTCTTCTGCTCCGCAAGTGCCATGCCGAGATAGTAGGCGTAGGCAATCTCCTCGGGATGGTAATTGAGGCCGCGACGGCTGATGTCTTCCACGCCCTTGTCATCGTTTTGCTCGGCATAGTATTGCAGTAGCTCGCGCAGGGCCGTCTCGTTGCCGGGATCGACCTCAAGCACCTGCCGCATCGTCCCCACGAGTTCCTCGCGAGGCTGCTTGCTATAGACCTGATAGGCGGCTTTCATGATGAGCACCTCAGCGTCCTGTTGCGGGCGGGCCAGCAACGTGTCGAAGGCGGCCTCGAGACGTGGCGCGTAGGTCGAGTCACGCTGTACGTCGGCGATGTACGACCGCAACATGAGGACCCGCAGTTGCGAAGGGGAGTCGTCGTGGAACAGCAGGGAGTCGCGCATCCTATTGTAAGCGTCGTACTGCTTGATGTCTTGCAGGTAGTCCATCGTGGCGAGCTGCAGGTTGGTGTTTGTCGGTTCCTGGCGGCGCACCTCGTCATAAATCTCGAGCGCCTTGACGGTGTCGCCGGCCTCCATATACTGGCTGCCGACCACGACACGCAGATTCATATCGTGAGGCGACTCCTCGCAAAGCGCCTGCAATTGCACGAAGGCCGAGTCCAGCTCGCCTTTCTCCTTGTAGAGCCTGAACTTCTCTACGCTCAGCTGAGGGCTTGGACCGTCGAGCAGCTCGATACGGCTGAGGGCGCTGATTGCCTTGTCGGTCTGCCCCGTTGTCTTGTAGAGCTGCACCAGCTGCAGATAGATGTCGCTGCGCCCGCGCTGCAAAGTGGCCATCTTTTCCAATACGGGAATGGCGGACTCCGCATCGCGCTTGTTCAGATAAAGCGCGGCGAGCGACTCCAGATAGTAGGGGTTGTTGGCGTCCCGCTCGCAGGCCTGCCGGATGTATGCCGTGCCGAGGCTGTCGTCGCGCAGATAGAGATGCAGCAGCCCGATGTTGTAAAGCGCCTCGGGTGCCTCGGGATTGATGTCGAGACAATGACGGAAGAGGTCCATCGCCGAGGAGTAATCCTCCGCGAGACGGCACTTCTCGGCCTCCAGATAGAAATAGTCGAACGCCGTCTGCGCCTTGAGTCCTAACGTCCCCGATAAAAGGACAAGTATGATGATGAGATGTCTCAAGGCTTCTTTACTTTGTACCGCTGTGACCGAAGCCGCCGGCTCCGCGCTCTGTTTCTGAAAGGACTTCCACCTCTTCCCATTCCGCCTGCTCGTGTCTGGCGATGACCATCTGTGCGATACGTTCGCCGTCGGCAATCAGGAAAGGTTCGTCCGAGAGATTGATCAGGATGACGCAGACCTCGCCACGATAGTCGGCATCGATGGTGCCGGGTGTGTTGAGGACCGTGATGCCGTGCTTGATGGCCAGCCCGCTGCGGGGGCGGACCTGCGCCTCGTAACCTGGAGGCAGAGCCATGAAGAGGCCCGTGGGAACGAGACGGCGCTCCATCGGCCTCAACTCGACAGGCGATTCGATATTGGCGCGCAGGTCAAGGCCTGCGGATAGTGGCGTGGCATAACTCGGCAGCGGATGGTGGCTGCGATTGATGATTTGAACTTTCATGTCTTTTTGTTTTGTAGTTTCTATAGTCACTATAGTTACTATATTTCCTATAATTATACGTCTGGCAGGCTCATGCCATTTATCTTGCGATACAAGTCGAGGGCAAACACGTCGGTCATGCCTGAGATGTAGTCCAGCACAGCCATGATGCGCTCATACAAGGTGGGGGCAAGGATGTCGTATTGCGTGCTGACGCGGTTGATGAGCAGTCGGGAGAAGGCACGGTCGGAGTGCGTAGCGGCCTGCACCATCAGATGGGTCAGCATCGTGATGACTTTGTAGCCGGCTATCTCTATGTCGACGACGTCCTTGCAGTGGTATATCTTCTTGTAAGCCGTGCGCTCGCATTGCTCGTAGGCTTTGCGTGGCAGGTCGTCGATGTGCTGAATGAGGGAGCCTTCGAAGGTGCCGCTCAGGATGTCCTGTTCTCTCTTGATGAAGACCTGCACGCATTGCTGCTCGAGACAGTTGATGACGCATGAGCGGAGGTAAACAATCTGCTCGTTCACGTCGTCCACGAGCTGCGTCATGCGCTCCTCGATGTGTCGCTGCTGCTCTGGTGAGAAGTAGGCAAGGAAGAGCTGTCGCGTCTCGTCCGTCGTCAGCAGCTTCAACTTGTGCGCGTCCTCGATGTCCATTATCTGATAGCAAATGTCGTCGGCTGCCTCCACAAGATATACGAGCGGATGGCGGGCGTAGCGAACGGAGCCATCGGGGGCGGGAAGCTTGATGATGCCGAGCTCCCGGGCTATTCGCTCGTAGTCGTCCACCTCGCTACGGAAGAAGCCGAACTTGCGCTTGTCTCCCGCGAGGTCGGACGTATAGGGGTATTTCACGATGCTTGCCAACGTGCTGTACGTCATGACGAAACCGCCCTTGCGACGCCCCTTGAAGTGGTGCGTGAGCAGACGGAAGGCGTTGGCGTTGCCTTCGAAATGTATGATGTCATCCCATTGCTGCGGCGAGATGCCGTCGCCCGTCTCCGGACAGATGTAGTCCTTAAGGAACAGTCCATCCCCCTCGCTGAAATAGGTTCCTATTGCCGTTTCGCCGCTGTGCCCAAACGGCGGGTTGCCGAGGTCGTGGGCAAGGCAGGCGGCGCTGACGATGTTGCCGAGCTCGGTGAAATGTGTGCTGTAGAGTTCTGGATGATTTTTGAGGATGAGGCGGCTGATGTCGTTGCCGAGGCTGCGACCCACGCTGCTGACCTCCAGACTGTGAGTGAGGCGGTTGTGCACGAAGATGCTACCGGGCAGGGGAAACACTTGAGTCTTGTTTTGCAGCCGTCGGAAGGGAGCGGAGAAGATAAGGCGATCGTAATCGCGCTGGAATTCCGTGCGGTCGTCACTCCTTCGCTGCATCTCCTCTTGCCCAAGGCGTTTGCTGGATAACAGCTGCTCCCATCGCATCATACTCATCTACTATTATATTATATACTGTTTAAGGTCTATTTGTCAACTCTCGCCGCCTGTTTTTTTTCTCTTCGGAGCATTTTTTTTGAAGAGAGGGGATGGGAAAGCCTACTTGTCGGTGGGTTTATAGAATATGCGGTTGGCGCCGCTCGTAATCTGTACGAGTTCCGGATGCTCTGCGGCGAAGGTGTCGATGTGACGCATTCGCTTCTCCTGCAGTATCTCATCGACTGCGATGAGGATACCCGTCTCCTCGACGTCGCCAAAGCCATCGTTGATGGCAGTCCCGAAGAGTTTCATGGTGGGGCTTAGTCCCATGTAGGCGTTGACGAGCGGCGGGATGTTGTAGCCCAAGGCGCGGACTTCGTGGTTGAGGATGCGGTAGTCGGCCTTGAAGTCGTCTTCGGTGAAGAGTTTCGCGAACTGCTCCGGGTCGTGCCAAAGCTTGAGGGGCTTCATGGGATAGATAAGGTTGTCGGGGTCCGGGAAGTGCTTACCGAGGAAGTAGAGTATCATGTCGCGGGCCATGCGGTCGTAGCTGGGATACATCGTGAACTTGCCGAAGAGGTAGCGTACGGTGGGCTCGATGACGACGATGGCTCCCAGTCCGTCCCACAAGTTGTCGAGTGCGAAGATGCCTTTGCGGCCGCGGAGCGTGCTTTGGTATTCGAGGGTGACGAACGAGCGTCCCAGCTCGATGGTCCACGGCGCGTATTCCTTCATGAAACGCTCGGAGAAGCGGAACATGTGGCTTGTGGCGAGGATGGGCTGCCCGTCGGGGGCTATCTGCCAATCCTTGCCGAGGATGTACCGGTAGCCTCCGACGATCTCTTCCGTCTCGGGGTCCCAGACGAGGAGTTGCTTGTAGCAGTTCTCGCACGTGTCGAACTCGTCGAGGTCGAAGCTCTTGCCGGTGCCGCCGCCGGCAGCGCGGAAGGCTATCTCGCGCAGTCTGCCTATCTCGCGCACCACGTGGGGCGAGTCTTGCCAAGTGACGACATACACTTCGTTGCTGCTTTTGTTTGTCATGCGCAACTTCTTGTCCGGCGTGAGTTCTGACTTCAGCACTTCGACGGGGATAGGTTCCGCGATTGGTTCCACCATGTTCATTTATTCTTTCTTACGGTTAACGGTTTACTTTTCTATACTATCTGACTGTTGAGGGTATTGTGAGGGCGGCGGGATGCTATATCTCATAGACCTTGTCCTGCACCCATCGGCCCCACTGGGCGGGCGTACGGGTCTTGTCGAAGGTCTGCCAGGGGATGGGCTTGCCAAAGCGTACGACGAAATGCTTGCCCTTACAGCGGTACATCTCGTCGGGCAGGAGTGCCATTGCGAAATTGGGGAGATGGAGCCGCTTGCACCATCGCGCCACGTTGTAGAAGCGGTTGCTGTTCTGCCCTTCGAAGTGTACGGGCACGATGTCGCGCTGGTGCTGTACGCTCTTCACTATGAAGGCCTTGTTCCACGGGATGTCGCGGATGGAGCCGTCGTCCTGCCGGCGGCTGCAGAGGCCTGCAGGGAACATGATGACGTGGCAGTCACTGGCGAAGGTGCTCTCCACGACGGCCGGGAACGTGCGTGCGTTTTTGCCTATCTTGTTGACGGGTACGCAGAGGGGTGCGAGTCCCTTGAGGTTCATGAGCAGGTCGTTGACCAGGTACTTTATCTTGCTGTTGTAGTGTTCGCCGATGACCCATCCGAGGGTGACGCCGTCGATGGCGCCGAGCGGGTGGTTGCTGACGAAGGTGCAGAGCCGTCCGTCGGCGGGCAGGTTCTCCTTGCCTTCCACATCGACGGTTGCCCCGACGTACTCCACGACGCCTTTGCAGAAGTCCACCCCCACCCTGCCCTGGCGCAGATAGGTGTTGATGAAGTCCTGGTGGATGATACGTGCCAGAAGCCGCGTCAGCCACTTCGGGACGAACTTCGCCTTCTTGCCGGCACGTTCTCTGACTATCCTGTCTATGTCTATTTCATCTTGCATCTAACCATTTACGATTTGACGATTTACTATTTACTATTTATTTACGATTTAGTTATTTAACTATTTATTTTCTCCCCCTAGAGGGGGAGCCAGAGGGGGTCTTGGGTTAGCTCGTTGAGGGTCTCCTGTCTTTTTCCTCCCCCTAAGGGGGAGTTAGAGGGGGTCTCTTGTCTGTTGTCCGTTGTCTTTTAATTTATGGTTATCGGTCGGTTGTTGATGAAGTACCTGCCTCTTGGCAGGCCGCCGAGCCAGTTCTTGCCTTTGTTGAGGCGGGTCGTCATGTAGAGCACGCCGTTGCCATTGTAGATGGGGAGGAGCTGGCTGCGGTCGCTCTGTATCTGCACTACGCGGCCGCTGACGGTGATCTGGACGGGGAAGGCCGAGGTGCTCATCTTCCTCGACATGGGGATTTCGGGAGAGGGCACGATCAGCAGCATTGAGTCGGGGCCACGACGCTCCTTCACCTTACGTTTCCGTATGGCGGCATCGGCCAGCAGCACCATGAGCGCAGCCAGCACGAACATGCAGAATCGCAGCATCATTGTCGTTCTCATTGGGGCCTTTTCCTCTTACAAACGACAAATGTACGACTTTCTTGGCAAAGTGCAAAAAAAATGAGCGATATTTTCTACCAACTATAGTAACTATAGAAACTATAGGTACTATAATACCCCTCGCGAGGTGGAAAAAAGCGCCTCTTGAGGGGAAATTAAACGCTACAGCAAGGAACGGCCAACGCTACAGCAAGGAACAGCCAACGCTACAGCAAGGAACAGCCAACGCTACAGCAAGGAACAGCCAACGCTACAGCAAGGAACGGCCGACGCCACGCTTTATGACTTCAGAGCCTCCCAGCCTTGAGCCCTGAGCTGATGCTCTCCGCCGTCGCGCGTGATGAGGGCGCAGCCCTTCTCCGGCTCGGTGATGTAGCCGATGACATGTATGTCCTCGAGGGCCGAAACGGTATCGTTGGCATGGAGGGGCACGGTGAAGAGCAGTTCGTAATCTTCTCCGCCGTTCAGGGCACAAGTACTGACGTTGAGGTTCAATTCCTCAGCCATGGCAGCGGTCTGGTAGTCGAGGGGCAACCTCTCTTCGTAGATGCGGCAACCTGTCTTGCTTTGTTTGCAGATGTGAAGCAGTTCGCTGCTCAGTCCGTCGCTGATGTCCATCATGCTCGTCGGGCGGATGCCGGCTTCGCGAAGTGTGGCGATGATGTCTCCCCGTGCCTCCGGCTTGAGCTGCCTCTCCAGGATGTACTCGCGGCCGCTGAAGTCGGGCTGGCTGTCGCGCAGAGCCTCCATCTGCTCCTTGCTGCCGCTCTTGCGGGCCTCTGCCAGCTGCTCGTTGTAGATGACCTTTTCGCGCTCCAGGAGCTGCAGCCCCATGTAGGCCGCGCCGAGGTTGCCGCTGACGCAGACGAGGTCGGTGGGCCGCGCTCCGCTCCTGAGGACGATGTCCTCGCTGCGTGCCTCGCCGATGGCTGTGATGCTGATGGCGAGGCCCGTCAGGCTGGCAGTCGTGTCGCCCCCTACGATGTCGACCCCCCACTTCTCGCAAGCCAGACGCATGCCGTCATAAAGCGCCTCGATGTCCTCCACCTGGAACTTGCTGCTGATGGCCAGGCTGACGGTCACCTGGAGCGGTTTGGCGTTCATGGCGAACACGTCGCTCAGGTTCACCATTATGGCTTTGTAGCCGAGGTGACGCAAGGGAACGTACGTCAGGTCGAAATGGATGCCCTCCATCAGGAGGTCGGTGGTGACCACGGTACGCATGCCCTCCGTCGGAGCCAGCACGGCGCAGTCGTCGCCGATGCCCTGGATGGTGGAGGGGTTTTTGGTCGTAATGTTTTTGGCAAGCCGGTCAATGAGGCCGAACTCGCCGAGCTGTGAGATTTCCATAGCGCTGGTGTTTTCGGAGTACTCAGAATGTGCAGAGCGTTCGGAGTACTCAGAGTTTTCAGTCCTTCACCATCTCCTCGATGATGGTTGACATGAGGGGTTCGGCTGCTTCTGCTGCCTTGAGGACCTCCTCGTGGGTGATTGTCATCGGGTTTTCCATGCCGCCGAGGTCTGTGATGATACTCATGCCGAAGGTCTTGATGCCGCAGTGGTGGGCCACAATGACTTCGGGGACGGTGCTCATGCCGACGGCATCGGCGCCCCAACGTGCGAACATGCGGTACTCGGCCGGTGTCTCGTAGGTCGGGCCCTGCGTGGCAAGATAGACGCCATGCTGCACCTTGATGCCGTGCTTGGCAGCGATGGCATCGGCCTTGGCGATGAGCTCCTTGCTGTATGCTTCGCCCATGTCGGGGAAACGCGGTCCCGTCGGGATGTTCGGGCCGTGCAGGGGGTTCTCGGGCATGTAGTTGATGTGGTCCGTGATGATCATGAGGTCGCCAATCTTGAAGTCAGGGTTGGTGCCGCCTGCCGCATTGCTGACGAAGAGCGTCTTGATGCCCAGCTCGTACATTACGCGGACGGGGAACGTCACTTGCTGCATCGTCCAGCCCTCGTAGTAGTGGAAACGGCCCTCCATCGCCATCACGTCCACGCCGCCGAGCTTACCGAAGATGAGCTCGCCCGCATGGCCCTCCACCGTGGAAACAGGGAAGTTGGGGATGTCCCGGTAGGGGAAAGTCTTGAGTCTCTCGATGCGCTTTGCCAGTTCGCCAAGGCCGGAGCCCAGGACGATGGCTGTGGTCGGTGCGCTTGGCATCCTATCGCGGATCCATGCTGCTGTTTCTTTTATTTTCTCGTACATAGTCGTTTATCGTTTTGTCGAATTTGTCTTTCTCGTCTCGCATGATGTTTATCTCGATGGGAAGCACGTAGGTGCTCTGCCTGACCTCATCGGTGAGGCCCTCGAGGTGCAGGAGCCGCGCCGCGTCTTTCTCCGTCGTGATGATGATGTGCGGTTTGGGCAGCGCCTTCAGGGCCTGGGCGATGGCCTCGGCATCGCGCTTCGTGTAGTAGTGATGGTCGGGGAACGTCAGGGGCGAGATGTACTGGACGAATCGCCTCACGTCCTGTTCCATCTGCCGAGGATTGCCGATGCCCGTCAGCAGCAGGACGTGCGTGTTGTCCTTGCGCAGGGAGTCGGGCTCGAGCGTGCCTTCGCCCCACAGCTGATGCATCGTGCCGTAGCTGAACGTGCTGAAGAAGAGATGCTGGTAAGGCCTGAGGTTGAGCGACGCCATGATGACGCGAAAACCCATCGCATTGATATGGTGCGGGCATTTCGTGACGATGACGGTCGTGGCGCGACGGCTGGCGGAAGGCTTCTCGCGCAGTCGTCCGGCTGGCAGCAGGCGGTCGTCGGAGATGATGCGATGGTAGTCCACGAGCAGGATGTTGTATCCCGGCTTGACGTACCGGTGCTGGTAGGCGTCGTCCAGAAGGATGACCTCGACGTCCTTCGTCGCTTCGTCCGTCATGAGCCGCTCGATGCCCCGCCGCCTGTCTGCATCCACAGCGACGTACACCTCAGGAAACTTCTGCTTGATCTGCCACGGCTCGTCGCCAATCTCTTCCATTGGGGTCGAGACGGACGACAGCAGGTAGCCCTTCGTCTTTCTCTTGTAGCCGCGGCTCAGCACCGCTACGCGGTAGCGCCCCGACAGCAGCCGGACGAGGTACTCTACGTGGGGCGTCTTGCCCGTGCCGCCTACCGTGATGTTGCCGACGTTGATGATGGGGATGTCGTATGACACAGAACGTATTGCCCCCATGTCGAACAGGGCATTACGGATGTCCACGCCGGCGCCGTAGAGCCAGCTGAAGGGCAACATCCATCGGTGTATCTGCGTCAAATCTCCTTCCATGAAACAGTCGGACAGTCTATTTCACCTTTTCACCTCATTACCTTTTCTATTTTACTTTATGTTGGGATCGAAGGGCATGCGTGCCTGGATGGGATCCATCTTCCCGACGCGGCGAACCAGCGAGAATGCGGTGTAGTACTCACCCAGTGCGGCACGGATCTTGGCCTCCATGTAGTCGTCGGTGCCCTCGTCGAATATGCTTTCGTACCAAGGCTCTGGAGCGGGATAGTGACCTATCGTGTAGTCCTCCACCTCGGCCAGCTTGGCAGCCGATGCGATGGCGTCGTCCAGGTTGCCGAGCTTATCCACGAGACCGATCTTCTGAGCCTGCTCGCCAGTCCATACACGACCTTCGGCAATGACCTTCACGCTGTCCTGAGCCATGCCGCGACCGCCGGCCACACGTCCTGTAAAGAGGTCGTAGCCGTGATTGATGTAGTTCTGCAGCTTGGCCGACTCGGCGGCGTTGAACGGGCGACCCATGGCACCGAAGTCGCTCATCGCATTCGTCTTCACGACGTCGAAGGAGAGGCCCAGTTTCTGCGTGAGGAGTTCGCTGGGGTCAGGTATCATGCCGAAGATGCCGATGCTTCCCGTCAGCGTCATTGGCTCGGCCCAAATCTCGTTGGCACCGCAGCTGATGTAGTAGCCGCCACTGGCTGCCAGGCCGCCCATGCTGACCACGACGGGCTTCTCTGCACGCAGCAGCTGCACCTCGTGCCAGATCTGTTCGCTGGCGAAAGCAGAGCCGCCGGGGCTGTTCACACGGATGACTACGGCTTTCACGTCCTTATCCTTGCGGAGCTTTTGCAGGTCCTTGATGGTTGCCTGCGTAGTGATCTGGTGCTCCTGGGTGAAGCCCATTGCCTCTCTGTCGTTAATCTCGCCATACGCATAATAGACGGCCACCTCGTCGTCCACCTTCTTGCCGAGGTCGTCGGCAGCAGCCACGTCGGCTAAGTTAGTAAACTTCAGCTCGTCGTCCTCCTCCAGCTCGAGACGCTGACGCAGAGCCTCCTTCACGTCGCTCAGGTAGCCCAGCTTGTCGGCAAGCTTGTTCTCGATCATCACATTAGCTTCGCAGAAGACGGTCGTGCTGTCGGCGATGCTGTTCAGAGCATCTACCTTGAGCCTGCGGCTTGCAGCCACGTCCTTCAGCATGCCGTTCCAGATGCTGCTCAGATAGCTCAGCGTCTGCTCGCGGTTTGCTTCGCTCATCTCGGTATTGATGAAGGGTTCGACGGCGCTCTTGTATGTGCCGACCTTGAAGACCTGCATCTTGACACCCACCTTCTTCAGGAGACCCGTATAGAACATAGGTTGGCTCGACATACCGCTCCAGTCGATGGCACCGATGGGATTGAGGAAAATCTCGTCGGCCACAGAACAGAGATAGTACGCCCCGCGGGAATACTGGTCGCCGTAAGCCACAATCCACTTGCCGCTCTCCTTAAACTCGAGGAGAGCCCTGCGCATTTCCTGCAGGTCGGCAGGATAGGCGGCAAAGGGGCCTGCCTCGAGGTAGATGCCTTTCACCTTGTCGTTCTTGGCAGCCTTTTTGAGGGCGTCGAGCGTCTGGTCGAGAGCAATCGTCATCTGTTCGCCCCTGCTGAAGAGCTCCAAAGGAGAGGTCTCGCCTGCCCTGTCCACAACCTCGCCCTGCAGTTTGATGCGGAGAACGCTGTTCTTAGAAACGGAACCGGTGGTTCCCTCACTGGCCAACATGCCTGCCAATGAAACAATGCTAATTACCACAAAAATGATGCTGGTCAAGATGATACCAACGATCGTTGCCAGCACGTACTTGAGAAAGTCTTTCATAAATATATAAGTTATTTGGTTAATGTGTTTCCAAAACATTATCGACTGCTTACAACCGATGCTCCTTGTCTGTAGTCCCTTGTCCGTTGTCAGTAGTCCGTTGTCTGTTGTCTATAGTCCGTAGTCTGTTGTCTGTAATCCGTTGTCCTTTATCACACAATTCAGCAGGCAAAGTTAGCTATTATTCCCCATTTCTGCAAGGTTTTGGGCAAAAAATGATTGATTTAGGGGGAATTAGGGCATGCTTAGCCTGAAAAACAGGTGCTGGCATGGCTATCGGTCGGTAATACTTGCCGCCACCGCATTGCTTACGACGGAACGCAGACGGACAGTGGAGCCGCCCTCGTCGGGATGCACTGAGTTCGTGAGGAGGATGACGCTGCAGTCCAGCTCGGGATCTATGACGATGCCCGTTCCCGTGAAACCCGTGTGGCAAATGGTCTGCGGGGAGAAGAGGTCACCATTGCACGAAGCATAGTCGCTATAGCAGTCCCAACCGTAGGTGCGACCGAATGGCTCGGCAAATCGAGGCACAGTGCGCACCAAGCGCGCCGTTTGGGGGCTCATGATGCGTTTGCCCTGCCAGGTGCCGTCATTCTGTAGCATGGCACAGAGGATAGCGATGTCCTCGGCCGTGCTAAAGAGGCCGGCGTTGCCGCTGATGCCTCCGTTCATGATGCGGGCCAGCGGGTCGTGCACCATGCCACAGAGCACGCTGTCGGCTGCCTGACGTGTGGTGGGCGCCACGATGCTTCGCCAGTCCTCGCCCTTCGGCATGAGGGCGGCCCAGCAAGGTTTGTCGGTATTGTGCCAAACGCCATCGGCATCGGGAGCACATGGGATGTAGTCGGTGTGGTTCATGCAAAGCGGACCGAAGATGCGCTGACGCGAAAATTCTCGCAACGACATGCCGCTGACCTTCTCTATAATGCGCTGCAAGGTGATGAAGTTAAGGCAGCTGTATCGGAACCCCGTGCCGGGCTTGAAGCCACGTTTCATGTGAGCGATGTGTTCAATACAAGCATCGGGGTTCGGCGTAGCGGCGGGGTCGGGCGAATAGTAGGCGGGGAGGCCCGATGTGTGAGTCATCAGGTGATGAATGCGAATGGTGGCCTCGCCCGACTCGTCTTTCCAGTTCTCGAAACCACTGACGTAGCGGCTCACAGCGTCAAGCATCCGGAATTTCCCCTCTTCGCAAAGGATGAGAGCTGACAAAGCCGTGGACATCGCCTTGCTGCACGAGGCCATATCGAATACGGTATTGGTGGTCATGGGTTGCACAGTGGGCCACACCTGCTTGTTGCCGTAGGCCTTCAGGTAAGCAATCTGGTCGTGACGCACCACGGCGAGCACGGCGCCGGGTATGTCGCCGTCGCTGATGGCCTGAGCGATGATGGAGTCGGCCTTGAGCAGTCGCCGCGAATCCATCCCCACCTTCTCGGGCTGCACGTGTTTCAAAGGCTGAGCCTGGCAGAGGGCAGGAATGAAAATGAGAATGAGCAGGCACAGAAGTTTCGATATTGTTTGCATAGTCGAGTTTTTTGATGCAAAGATACGACTTTTTTAGTGTGCTTCAAAGGAATTTCCTAATATAATAATGTTTTTCACGCAAACCGCGCCGCGATGGCATACCTTTGCAGAGGATTTGATATACGTCGTGACAATGAATGTCTGACATCACGTTGTCAGACTCCCAGCATCACGTTGTCAGACTCCCGACATCACGTTGCCAGACTCCCAGCATCACGATGTCAGACTCCCAGCATCACGATGTCAGACTCCCGGCATCACGTGCCTTTGGTTTTCTCATGACAAGACAGGCTGACGACCAAAGGCCGAGCAGGGCCACGAGCAAGGTCTGCAGAGTATGAACGATGAGAACGAAGAGGGCGGCATCAGTCTGTCCTACGCCGTAGAGCACGAGGACCGTCTTGACTGCAAGGTGCCAGGAGCCTGCGCCGTTAGGGGTGGGGACCAGCACGGCGAAGGTGCCGACCACGAAAGCCACGAGGGCTGCCAACGTTCCAAGATGGGCCGTGAAGTCGAAGCAAAAGAAGGTGAGGTAGAAATGCAGATAATAGCTCACCCAGATGCCGACGGAATAGAGGACGAAAAGCAAAGGGCTCTCCACTTCCCGAACTGAGAGCAGGCCGTTCTTGAGGTCGGAAACCACAGATTTTGTCTTTGAAAAGAGCCGGAATCGCATGGCGACATACACGATGCAAAGCAAGGCGAGCAGTCCGCAGAAAGCAGTCACGAGCCAACCTGTCAGGGAGAACTGCATGGGCAGACTGGACATCGAGACGCCCGTCTTATGAAAGAAGTTCATGAAGACCGGTATCTGCGTGAGGAAAGTCAACAAAGAAAGGAGCAGGATGAGCAGAGTGTCGATGATGCGCTCCGTGACGACGGTGCCGATGCTCAGACTGAAGTTGGTGCCTTCATAGCGTTTCAGGACGCCGCAGCGCAGTACCTCGCCCACTCGCGGCACGACGAGACTGCTGGCGTAACTGAGGAAGATGGCGTGGACGCAAGCCATGAGCCGCGGATGCTCGCCGGCCGGAGAGAGCACCTGACGCCAGCGGACTGCACGCAGCACTTGAGCCAAGATGCCGAACGGCATGCTGAGAAGCATCCACGTCCACGACATCTGGTCCGACAGGGCACAAGCGAGCTCCTCCCACTTGATGCCGCGGTACATCCACCACAGTATGCCGACTGCCAATGCCAAAGGTACTGCGACCTTTATTGATTTGACAAATTCAGAATTCCGCAATTTCACAATTATTTTCGCCTTTCCTTTTTGCGCTTTCGCTTATTCTTTGTACTTTTGCACTGCAAAGGTAAGAAATAAAATTAAATTGTCAAATTGTAAAATTGCAAAAATGTGAAATATAGCGCCGTCAAGCCTAAAAAGTTCCTCGGCCAGCACTTTCTGACCGACTTGACTATTGCTTCGCGCATTGCCGACACGGTGGACGCGTGCCCCGGCCTGCCTATTCTGGAGGTCGGCCCCGGCATGGGCGTGATGACGCAGTACCTTGTGCAGAAGCCACGGCAGGTGAAGGTCGTGGAGATTGACTACGAGAGCGTGGCGTACCTCAGACGAACCTACCCCGAACTCGAGGACAGCATCATCGAGGACGATTTCCTCAAGATGCACCTTGAGAGGACTTTCGGAGGCTCGCCCTTCGTCCTGACTGGCAACTATCCATACAACATCTCCAGCCAGATATTCTTTAAGATGCTCGACTATAAGGAGTTGATTCCCTGCTGCACAGGCATGATCCAGAAGGAGGTGGCAGAACGCATGGCGGCTCGCCCCGGCAGCAAGACCTACGGCATACTGAGCGTACTCGTTCAGGCCTGGTATGACGTGGAGTACCTCTTCACGGTGGAGCCGTGCGTCTTCAACCCGCCGCCAAAGGTTCGCAGCGCTGTCATACGGCTTACCCGCAACAAGACGACCGAACTGGGTTGCGACGAGATGCTCTTCAAGAGGCTTGTCAAGACGACCTTCAACCAAAGGCGGAAGACCCTGCGAAACAACATCAAGCCGCTGCTCTCCTGGCTCGAGAACGAACGTGAGGAGAAGACCGACTTCACGCCTCTCCTGGCCGACCCCATCATGCAGAAAAGGCCCGAGCAACTCAGCGTGGAGGACTTCGTCGGCCTTACCCTGAGGCTGCAGGCCTCCACAGCCAGTAACCCATAACCTATTACCTTTAACCCCATAATCTACCACCACCCTATGGAATTTCTTATACTTATCGGCTGCGTCGCTCTCCTCATGTACGGCATGAAGGTAATGAGCGAAGGACTGCAGAAGATGGCAGGCAGCAAGCTCTCCAACGTCTTGGGCACGATGACGACAAACCGCTTCACGGGTCTCCTCACCGGTGCCTTCATCACGACCTCCATACAGTCCTCGACGGCCACCACGGTGATGACGGTCAGTTTCGTCAGTGCAGGACTGCTCACCCTCTCGCAGGCCATCAGCGTCATCATGGGTGCGAACATCGGTACGACGGCAACCGCCTGGATTATGGTGCTGGGTTCGTTCGACATGCGTCTGGTGGTCTATAGCGCCATCATCATAGCCATCGCCCTGATCTACACGAAGCGTAGCATCAACACCGGCGAGTTTCTGATGGGCTTAGCGCTGATGCTACTGGGTCTGAGCACGTTGAAGACGAACGCCATCGAGATGGACCTTGGTCACAATGAGCGTCTGCTGAGCTTCCTGACGGGTCTCTCGGGCTGGGGCTACGGCAGCTATTTCCTCTTCCTTCTGATAGGCGGACTGCTGACATGCGCTGTGCAGAGCTCTGCCGCCATCATGGCCATCACGATGACGCTGTGTTCCACCGGCGCTCTCCCCATAGACATGGGCATTGCGCTCGTCATGGGAGAGAACGTCGGCACGACCATCACGTCGAACGTCGTAGCGATGAGTGCGAGCGTGCAGGCGCAGAGGGCGGCCCGCGCCCACCTTATCTTCAACCTCTTCGGCGTCGTCTGGGTGCTCTGCATATACAAGTACTTCGTCGGGTTCGTGTGTGGCCTGGTGGGTTGCGACCCGACGGCCAGGCAGCAGGACATGGTGACGCTCAACGCCGCACTGGCAGCCTTCCACACCGCCTTCAACGTCTGCAACGTGCTTATACTCATCTGGTTCATCGGTCCGATGGAAAAGCTCGTGTGTCTGCTCGTGCCGGCTCGTGAGGGCGAAAACGAGGAGGACGACATGAAGCTCAAATACATCAGCGGCGGCTTGCTGTCGACGGCCGAGCTCTCTGTCCTGGAAGCGAAGAAGGAAGTCAATGTCTTCATCTCCCGCCTGCTCAGGATGTACGGCATGGTGCAGGACTTGCTGCAGACCACGAAAGTAGAGGAGTTCAACAAGCTCTACTCGCGCATCGAGAAGTATGAGGGCATCACGGACAGGATGGAGATAGAGATAGCCGACTACCTGACGCAGGTGAGCGAGGGCCGACTCAGCGTAGAGTCGAAGCTCGACATACAGAGGATGATGCGCGTCTGCTCGGAACTGGAGAGCATCGGCGACTCGTGCTTCAACATGGCACGTACGATGAAGCACAAGCGGCAGTACGGCACCGAGGACTTCACGGAGGCGCAGTATCAGCACATACATAGCATGATGGGTCTCGTGGGCGAGGCGCTGGCCGAGATGCAGGTGGCAATCCAGATGAGTGAGAGCAGAAGCGTCAGCCTCAACAAGAACTACAACACGGAGAACGAGATAAACAACTACCGCGACCAGCTGAAGAACCAGAACATCATTGATGTCAACGACAAGCTCTACGACTACCAGATGGGCGTCTTCTACATGGACATCATCTCGGAGTGCGAAAAGCTCGGCGACTATATTATTAATGTATTGGAGAGCTCTGGGCTGAAGAAGTAAAAGGGAAGGTGAAGACCCCCTCTAGCTCCCCCTTAGGGGGAGAAAATAAATAGTTAAATAACTAAATCGTAAATAAATAGTAAATCGTAAATCGTCAAATCGTAAATATAATTGTTTCTTGTCAATGCTCAATGAACAACACTGATATGCGACTGCTGCAGCTGCTCGCCCAGACGTTTCCCAACAGCGAGAGCGCCAGCACTGAAATCATCAACCTCGAGGCCATACTCAGTCTGCCGAAGGGCACGGAACATTTCGTGGCCGACATCCACGGCGAGCATGAGGCCTTCCTGCACATCCTGCGCAATGCCAGCGGCAATATCAAGCGCAAAGTCAACGACCTCTTCGAGGGCTCCCTGCCAAAGGAAGTGATGCGCGACCTCTGTACCCTCATCTACTACCCCGAGAAGCGGCTCGAGATGATTGAGGAAGGCACCGACGACGACCTCTCCGACTTTTACGCCTCCACGCTGCTCCGACTCATACAGGTATGCCGTTCCGTCAGCAGCAAATACACCAGGAGCAAGGTGCGCAAAGCCTTGCCGAAGCAGTTCGCATACATCATCGAGGAACTACTGCACGAGAACCCGGACGACGAGGACAAGGATGCCTACGTCAACCGCATCGTGGAGACCATCGTACAGACCGGGCAGTCGAGAAACTTCATCGTGGCAATCTGCAACGTCATCCACAAGCTGAGCATCGACCAGCTCCACATCCTGGGCGACATCTTCGACCGTGGCCCGGGCGCCCACATCATCATGGACTACCTCCTGACGCGCGACAACTTCGACCTGCAATGGGGCAACCACGACGCGCTCTGGATGGGGGCGGCGGCAGGCTGCGACGCGTGCATCGCCATCGTGCTGCGTCTCTCACTCCGCTTCGCCAACATGGCCACCCTCGAGGAAGGCTACGGCATCAACCTCCTGCCCCTTGCCACGTTCGCCATGGAGACCTATGCCGACGACCCCTGCCTGCAGTTCCAGCCCATCGACAGCAGCGGGCAGACCACGGACGACGAGAAGCGGCGCCGGCTCATCGCGCAGATGCACAAGGCCATCTCCATAATACAGTTCAAGCTCGAGGGGCAGCTCGTGCGCCAGCATCCCGAATGGAACATCGACCGCACCGGTACGCTCGAGAACATCGACCCGGCCCGAGGCACCTACCGATTCGCAGGAAAGGACTATCCCCTGCTCGACACCCGCTTCCCCACCCTCATGCCCGACGACCCCTATCGCCTCACGCCCGATGAGGAAGAGCTGATGAAGCGCCTCCACCACTCGTTCCGCATCTCCGAGAAACTGCAAAAACACATCCGCTGCCTCTTCAGCCACGGCTCCATGTATCTGGTCAGCAACAGCAACCTCCTCTTTCACGCCTCCATCCCCCTCAACCCCGACGGCAGCATGCGACAGGTCGAGATCGACGGCAAACCCTACGAGGGACGCGAGCTCATGCAACAAATCGAGCTCAAGATGCGCACGGCATATCCCTCCACCATCGGGGGAAGACGGAAAGGGGGCAGTCGCGACTTCTTCTGGTACCTCTGGTGCGGCCCCGACAGTCCGCTCTTCGACAAGGACCGCATGGCCACCTTCGAGCGATACTTCCTGGCCGACCCCGCCACGCATCACGAAGAGAAAGGCGCCTACTACCAGCTGAGGGAAGACCCCGCCGTCTGCACCCGCATCCTCGACAGCTTCGGCGTCTCGCCACTCCCCCTGAACGGCGGCGGAAGCACGCGCCACATCATCAACGGCCACGTGCCCGTACATGCCAGCCAGGGCGAGAACCCCATCAAGGCCGACGGCATGCTGATGGTCATCGACGGCGGGTTCGCCAAGGCCTATCACCACACCACAGGCATCGCCGGATATACCCTCGTCTATCACAGCCGCGGCTTCCAGCTCATCCAGCACGAGCCCTTCACCAGCACCGCCGAAGCCGTAGCCAACGGCACCGACATCAAGAGCAGCACGCAAATCGTGGAGATGATGGGCCGCCGCATCCGCGTCCGCGACACCGACAAGGGCCGACAGATCATGGAACAGATAAAGGAGCTCCGCACCCTGCTCCACGCCTACCGCCACGGCATCATCAAGGAGAACGTGAAAAAGTAAGCCACTGCACCCGACAAAAGAAGACTTTTCATTCCTTCACGAAGGAACAGCCAACGCCACAGCAAGGAACGCCACTTCCCACAGCAAGGAACGCCACTTCCCACAGCAAGGAACGGCCAACGCTACAGCAAGGAAAAATCTTTCCCTCGCGAGGGGGATTTTCCGCCTTCTAAATTCAGTACTATTGGAGTCCTGTAAAAAACACTCCTTCCACCCTCTACACGCTCATCCATCAGTGCTACAATCGAAAAGCAGCACAGGGGGGCTTACTAAAGTCTCGAAGAGACGACAGACTACAGACGGGGGTGCAACCCCCGGTAATTGACGTGATGATGAAGGAAGCCCTGAAAGGGCGGCAGACACCTTATTCTACTCATATTCTGCCGATTGCATACTCTGTCGCCCTTTCAGGGCTTAGGCATTTCGGATGACTCAATACCGGGGGTTGCACCCCCGTCTGTGGTCTGTCGCACCTCCGGTGCTTGTTTACCTGATGCCGGCAAATCAAATCCTGGGGAAAACGATAGAGAGCACTACATACCACACGATGATGGCGGCGAGGGATGAGGTGCCGAGGAGCAGCAGAGGCAGACAGCCGGCAAGAAAGATGTAGCGCTGTTTGTTGTCCGCCCAGCTCAGGTTCTTGAACTTCAGCGCCAGCATCGGCACCTCGCATATCAGCAGCATGCAGAAGAGCAGCATGAAGAGGAAGAGGAAGACGGCGTTGAACTTCAGCGAGACGAGGAAGGCGTGCTCGCCCAAGACGAGGCTTCCCCAGAAAAGAGCGTTGGCAGGCGTCGGCAAGCCGATAAACTGCTGGTGCTGCCGCTCGTCGATGTTGAACTTCGCAAGCCTCAAGGCAGAGAATCCCGCCATCAGGAAGGCCGTGTACGGCAGGAAGCGCTTCACGGGCATTAGCATCTCGGGGCAGTGCACTTCGTGGAAAAGGTAGAAGAGGATGGCGCTGGGAGCGAGGCCGAAGGTGACGACGTCGGCCAGCGAGTCGAGCTCCTTGCCTATCGCCGACGAGATGCCGAGCGCCCGCGCCACCATGCCGTCGAAGAAGTCGAACACGGCGCCGATGATAATCATCAGCACGGCATAGTGGTACTGTCCGTAGAAAGCACAGCCCGCTGCCACACAACCGCAGATGAGGTTGCAGCAGGTCAATGTGTTGGGTAAGTTTATCAGATTCATGGCTTAGTTTAGTTTCGCTATCACGGTCTCGTTGCCGACCGTCTTTTGTCCGAGTTCCACCTGGACCTTCGTGCCGATGGGCAGGTAGAGGTCCACGCGGGAGCCGAACTTGATGAAGCCAAGGTGCTCGTCGATGTAGCAGTCTTCGCCCACGGTGGGATAGGTGACGATGCGGCGCGCCATGGCTCCAGCCACCTGTCGGGCCAGTATCTCCGTGCCGTCGGGTGTCTCCATGACGATGGTGCATCGCTCATTCTCCTCGCTCGCCTTCGGCAGCCAAGCCTTGTGGAAATTGCCGTCGTAGTGCCGCACATGCTTGACAGTGCCGTCCACGGGTATCCAATTGGCGTGCACGTTGAAGAGACTCATGAAGATGCTCACCATGATGCGCCGGTCGTGGAAATACTCTGACTCCTCCGTCTCCTCGATCACCACCACCTTGCCGTCGGCAGGAGCCAGCACCAGCCCATCCGTCTCGCCCTCGAAGGTGCGGATAGGACATTGGAAGAAGTTCAGCAGGACGGCATACAGCACGGCACTCACCGCGATGCAGATGTCGAAGGGAAGCCGCGAATCGAAGATGTGAAGTATAGCGAAGTTAAGCACTCCAAGCACGATGGCGCTCCAGAGAAGCGTGGACTTTCCTTCGTGATGAAGGCGTATTTTCTTTAGTTTTCTTAGTCGTTTGCCCATAATTTTCGATATAGTGCGCCTCAAAGTTACGAAGAAAAAATGAAAAGAGAAAAGTGATTTGCAAAAAAATTAAGGAATAACACATTATTTCTTGACAATTCACGCATAACTCTCATTTTTTTCGTATCTTTGCAACTCTATCTATGGCTAATGGCTTACATTGCTCCGATGTTGACTTACGTCGAGCTAAAGCCTCAACACTCAATGACAAACTTCATATGACAAACGACTTCGTACACCTTCACGTCCACTCTCAATACTCGTTGCTCGACGGGCAGTCGTCCATCAAGGGAATGGTTGACAAAGCAGTCAAGGACGGCATGCGCGGCATGGCCCTCACCGACCACGGCAACATGTATGGCGTGAAGGAACTGTACGACTACTGCAAGAAAATCAATAAGGCGAGGAAGGAGCAGGGAGAGGAGCCGTTCAAGCCTATCTTCGGCTGCGAGATGTACGTAGCAAGAAACGGCGACAAGAATGTGCACGAAGGCGGCAAGGAGTTCCAGTCGGGCTGGCACCTCATTGTGCTCGCTAAGAACCTCCAGGGCTATCACAACCTCATCAAACTCGTCTCGCGCTCCTGGGTCGATGGTTTCTACATGCGTCCCCGCACCGACCACAAGGACCTCGCCACCTATCACGAAGGCCTCATCATCTGCTCAGCATGCATCGGCGGTGAAGTGCCGAAGAAGATTCAAAACGGCGACATCAAGGGCGCCGAGGAGGCAGTCAAGTGGTTCCACGACATCTGGGGCGACGACTACTACATCGAGCTGCAGCGCCACGAAGTGACCAATCCGACGCAAGAAGCCAATCGCGAGACCTACGAGGTGCAGAAGCGCGTCAATCCCGTACTCGTCGAACTGGCCAGGAAGTATGGTGTGAAGCTCATCTGCTCCAACGACTCGCACTTCCTCAATGAAGACGATGCCGAGGCCCACGACCTGTTGCTCTGCCTCTCGACCGGAAAGGACATCAACGACCCCAACCGTATGCGCTACAGCAAGCAGGAGTGGTTCAAGACCAAGGCTGAGATGAACGCCATCTTCCCCGACATTCCCGAAGCGCTTGCCAACACATGCGAGGTGCTCGACAAGGTCGAGATGTACGACCTCGAGTCGAATCCCATCATGCCCTTCTTCCCCATCCCCGAGGACTTCGGCACAGAAGAGCTCTGGAGGCAGAAGTTCACGGAGGAGGACCTCTTCAGGGAGTTCACGAGCGACGAAAACGGCGAGAACCCTCTTCCCGAAGAAGAAGGGAGAAAGAAGATTGAGAAGCTCGGCGGCATCGACAAGCTCTACCGCATAAAGTTCGAGGCAGACTACCTCGCCAAGCTTGCCTACGAGGGAGCCGCCCGGCTGTATGGGACCCCTCTGTCGAAGGAGTTGGACGAGCGCATCCGTTTCGAGCTGCACATTATGAAGACGATGGGCTTCCCGGGCTACTTCCTCATCGTGCAGGACTTCATCAACAGCGCCAGGAACAACCTCGGCGTTTGGGTAGGCCCGGGCCGAGGCTCGGCAGCCGGCTCGGTTGTGGCTTACTGCCTCGGCATCACACGTCTCGACCCCATCAAGTACGACTTGCTGTTCGAGCGCTTCCTCAACCCCGACCGCATCTCCTTGCCCGATATCGACACGGACTTCGACGACGACGGGCGAGGCAAAGTGCTGCAATGGGTCATGGACAAGTATGGCGCGGAGAACTGCGCCCACATCATCACCTATGGTAAGATGGCTGCGAAGAACAGCCTGAAGGACGTGGGAAGGGTCGAGAAAGTGCCTCTCTCCGTTGTCAACGCGTGGTGCAAGGCAATGCCCGACCGCCTGCCCGACGGAAAGAAACCCATTCTCGAGAACTACATCGACGCTACACCTGAACTGAAGGAAGCAAAATACTCGCGCGACGTGAAAGAAGCCGACACCATAAAGTACGCGCTCAAGCTCGAGGGGACTGTGCGCAACACGGGTATCCACGCCTGTGGCTTCATCATCTGCCGCGACCCGATAAGCGACCACGTGCCTGTCTCCACTGCCGACGACCCTGATTTCCCAGACCGCAAGACGGCAGTCACGCAATACGACGGACATGTCATCGAGAGCACCGGCCTCATTAAGATGGACTTCCTGGGGCTGAAGACGCTCTCGCAGCTAAAGGAGGCGTGCCGCATCGTCAAGGAATCACGCGGCATAGACATCGACGTGGACAACATTCCCATCGACGACCCGCTTACATATAAATTATATCAGGAAGGCAAGACGGTCGGCACATTCCAGTTCGAGTCTGCAGGCATGCGCAAGTACCTGAAGGAACTGCATCCGACGGTCTTCGAGGACCTCATCGCCATGAATGCCCTCTACCGGCCCGGGCCAATGGACAAGATTCCGCAGTTCATCCGGCGCAAGAACGGGCAGGAGCCTATCACCTACGACCTCCCCGCTTGCGAAGAGTACCTGCGCGACACGTATGGTATCACCGTCTATCAGGAGCAGGTCATGCTGCTCTCGCGCAAGCTGGCTGGCTTCACCCGCGGCGAGAGCGATGCCCTTCGTAAAGCAATGGGCAAGAAGATTGAAAGCCTCATCAAGGAGATGAAGCCGAAGTTCATCGAGGGCGGCACAAGGAACGGACACGACCCCAAGATTCTTGAGAAGATCTGGGGCGAGTGGGAAGAGTTCGCCAAATATGCCTTCAACAAGTCCCACGCTGCTTGCTACTCGTGGGTTTCCTATCAGACGGCATACATGAAGGCACACTATCCTGCCGAGTTCATGGCAGCCCTGCTGACGCGAGGCAAGGACGACGTGAAGGAAGTGACTAAGCTGCTCGAGGAATGCCACGCGATGAAGATTGAGGTGCTCGGTCCTGACGTCAACGAGTCGCATCGCGACTTCGGCGTCAACGACCGCCAGCAAATCCGCTATGGTCTGATGGCCATCAAGGGACTGGGTGAAGCGGCCGTGCAAGCCATTGTAGACGAGCGGCAGAAGAACGGACCCTTCAAGGACATCTACGATTTCGCGGAACGCGTCAACATGTCATCCGTCAAGCGGAACGGCATAGAGTGCCTTGCCATGAGCGGTGCCTTCGACACCATCTCGGCAGGTGTGCGCCGCGAGCAATTCGTAGCAGTGAACCAGAAGGGCGATGCCTTCCTCGACTTGATTGTGCGCTACGGACAACAGTATCAGCAGGCACAAGAGGAGGCCAAGTTCTCGCTTTTCGGGATGGATGCCATCGAACTGAACAAGCCTGCAGTGCCAGATGCTGAGGAATGGACTGCACTGGAGCGCCTGAACAAGGAGCGCTCGCTGGTCGGCATCTATCTCTCGGCTCATCCCCTCGACGAGTACTACGTAGTCCTGCAGCATGTCTGCAACCTGAAGTTAGCTGAGATGGAGTACCTCTCAGCCTTTGCAGGGAAGAGCGTTCGCCTGGGAGGCATCGTGACTGCTGTCCGCTCCGGCACGACAAAGAACGGGAAGCCCTTCGGCGTAGCTACCATCGAGGACTTCAGCGGCACCGGCGAGATAGCGCTCTTCGGCGACAACTGGGTGAAGTGGGGCGGCTACCTTTGCATCGACCGCTCTGTGCTCATCTCGGGAACCGTAGAGAAGCACCGCTTCAAAGAGGGCGCGTTCGACCTCCGCATAGGGCGCATAGACTGGCTGGCCGACGTCAGCGACAAAGTGGTAGAGCAAATCACAATCAACGTCAACACGGCCGCCCTGAGCATGGACGACGTGGAGATGCTGACCTCCTATGTCGAGGAGAACCCCGGCAATGCTGCCCTGCGAATGGTCTTCATCGACGCAACCAATCCTCACAACCAGCTTCGCATGACTTCACACAAGCATCGCATCAAGGTGACGCGGCAACTACTGACCGACATCGAGAACAGCGAAGCCCTGACATACAGCATAAACGCTTAAATCAGAACAATCAGAGTTATCAGAATAATCAGAACAATCAGAACAATCAGAACATTATGGCACAAGTAATCAACACTGGCAACTTCGAGGCTTTGGTGGCTACCGGCAAGCCTCTCGTATTGGACTTCTGGGCAACGTGGTGCGGCCCCTGCAAGCGCCTCGCTCCCGTCATCGAGGAACTGGCAAAGGACTACGACGGCCTCGCCATCGTGGGCAAGTGCGACGTGGAAGAGGACGAGGACCTCGCCATGCGCTTCGGCGTACGCAACATCCCCACGGTCGTCTTCATCAAGGACGGTAAGGAAGTGGACCGCAGCGTCGGCCTCGTACCTCGCCCAGCACTTGAAGAGAAAATAAAGGCAATGCTGCCCTAGGAAAACCTAGGAATGCCTAGGAAATCCTAGAAAATCCTAGAAATGCTTAGAAACCCCTAAAACCCTATAACAAAAAGAATCTATGAGTACCTTCGAAGAAGACCTCCTCCTCGATGCTGAGGATGACCGCAAGACGGTCGAGTACATCAAGAACTACCTGCCGCAGGACCTCAAGGACCGCTTCACGGAAGACGAACTCTACTACTTCATCGACGTCATCGGCGAGTACTACGTCGATCTCCTCGACAAGCACAGCGGCGACGAGGACATCGACATCGACGTGGAGGAGGTGGCTAAGTACGTTGCCAAACAGGCCAAGAAGGACAAGATGGGCGAATTTGACCCCGAGGACCTTCGCTGGGTGGTGGATGGCGAGCTGGAATACGGAGAGACGCAAAATTAATTAAGAACATTCAGCAATGGAACAACCCCTTCTTATTTATAACACGTTGAGCAGGCAGAAGGAACGCTTTAAGCCGCTCAACCCGGGGCGCGTAGGCATGTACGTCTGCGGCCCGACTGTCTATGGCGATGCGCACCTCGGACACGCCAGGCCTGCCATCACCTTCGACCTCCTCTTCCGCTACCTCCAGCACATCGGATATAAGGTGCGCTACGTGCGCAACATCACGGACGTGGGGCACCTGGAGCATGATGCCGACGAGGGCGAGGACAAGATTGCCAAGAAGGCCCGACTGGAACAACTCGAGCCGATGGAAGTGGCACAATACTACACCAACCGCTTCCACGAGGCGATGGACGCCCTGGGCTGCCTGCCGCCAAGCATCGAGCCGCACGCCACGGGCCACATCATCGAGCAGCAGCAGCTCGTCCGCCAAATCCTCGACAACGGCTATGCCTACGAGAGCAACGGCAGCATCTACTTCGACATAGAGAAGTACAACAAGGACCACCGCTGGGGCATCCTCTCGGGCAGAGACCTTGAGAACGTGAAGGACGCAAGTCGTGAACTGGCCGGCGTGGGAGAGAAGAAGAACCAGGCGGACTTTGCCCTCTGGAAAGCTGCCCAGCCCGAGCACATCATGCGCTGGCCAAGCCCATGGAGCGACGGCTTCCCAGGCTGGCACTGCGAGTGCACGGCCATGGGACGCAAGTATCTTGGCGACCACTTCGACATCCACGGAGGCGGCATGGACCTCATCTTCCCGCACCACGAGTGCGAGATAGCGCAGGCCGTAGCCAGTCAAGGCAGCCAGATGGTGCACTACTGGATGCACAACAATATGATTACCATCGACGGCAAGAAGATGGGCAAGTCCTACAACAACTTCATCACCCTGCCGCAGTTCTTCACGGGCGACCATCCGCTGCTCTCCCAGGCCTACACGCCGATGACCATCCGCTTCTTCATCCTGCAGGCACACTACCGCTCGACCGTCGATTTCGGCAACGAAGCACTGCAAGCCGCCGAGAAAGGCCTTGCCCGCCTCATGGACGGCCTGAAGAACCTGCGCCGCCTCCAGGACGGCCAAAAGGTCAAGGGCCAGCCGCAGGTCGAGTCCTCGTATGTTGCGACGTTATCGCAACAGCTCTACGACGCCATGAACGACGACCTGAACTCGCCCATCGTCATCAGCCACCTCTTCGACGCCTGCCGCGTCATCAACACGCTGACGGACAAGAAGGCGAGCATCACGGCGGACGTGGCACAGGCCTTGCTCAAACTCATGGAGACGTTCACGACCGAAATCCTCGGCCTCCGGCAGGACACCGGCGTCAGCAACAAGGCGCGCGAGGAGGCCTTCGGAGCCGTCGTCAACATGCTCTTGGAGCAACGGCAGGCAGCAAAGGCCGAGAAGAACTGGGCGCTGAGCGACAAGATACGCGACGACCTCGCTGCCCTCGGCTTCGAGGTGAAGGACACGAAGGACGGCTTCTCCTGGACCCTCAACAAGTGATTTGACACCCTCTTAGCTGCCTTTCGTCTTGCCTTTGAGCTCGTCGGGCGCGTCCTTTGTAAACATGTTCACGGGCGGTGCCTCGCGCTCGAAGAGATGGCGGATGACCTCAGGCTCAACCTTCGTGGCGGGCTTGAAGTCCTTGCTCAGCATGTACTTCAGGATGGAGTAGCGCAGCTGTCGACAGACGGGCGTGTCGCGTCCGATGGGCAGCGTGGTCAGCAGCAGTCGCCCCTTCAGCACCTTCACCTCAAGCAGCATTCCCAGCTTGCGCGACACGTGCCATGTGTCGATAGGCTGCACGATGGGCTGGAACTCTGCGGGGAACTCCTTCAGGTTGATGGCCTGCGTGCGGTTGACCAGCTCCCACCAGTTCAGGTTCTGCCAGTCGTCGGTGGGGAACTCGCGGAACACGGGGTGCTTGCTCTGTATGTAGGCACCTGTGGTGTGCGGCGGACGCATCTTGAACCACGACGTGTTCCAAAAGACAGGCAGGAAGCTGTGGACGACGTCGTTGCCGTAGCGAATCTTTCCGGCCGCCGTCAGCAACACATCGCCGCCCTGCTTCAACACTTGCAGCGCCTTGGCGTCCAGCGTGTCGGTCTCGTAGAAAGAAGTCTGAGCGCTGAGGGCGGAGAGTTCGGGCAGTTGCTTGGGATAGACCCAGAAGTCCCAATGGTTTTTGGCTTTGTCGGAGAGGCTGACCGTCAGCGTCAGCTTGGTAGGCTTCGTGTATTGTGTCAATGGAAACTCCACGGTGCCCAACTCGGTGTTCTTGCCGACGGGGATGGTCGTAGCGGGCAGAGAGCCAGAGGCCTCAGCGATGTGCCAGACGGCCTTGGCATCCGTAATTGCTCTCTCCGAAGCATTATAGACCTCGATGGGAACGCGTAGCGTCTCGTCGTTGGTAAAAACAAAGCGAGGGAACTTGGCCAAAGGGACGATGGGCGAACAGAATTCCGTCCAGTCCTCCTTGGTGCAGTAGCCCTTCTCGCGCCAATGCACATTCAGCGGCCCAACGAGCGCCGTACCCTGTCCGCTGTAGTCGTTCAGACCGAGCAGCTGGAAGCCGCTGTAGTCCTTGGTGCGCAGGTTGCGTTCTATGTCGTACTTGTAGCAAAGCACCTGCAGGTGTCCACTGGCCATGAGGAAGCGCTCTGCCTGCGCGGCCATACCATTGTCGCGCAGCAGGTCCTGGAAAATCTCGAAGTTGCGTGCCTTATAGACGCCCGTGTACTGCGGTATCTCCTTGAAGTCAGGGAAGACGCACCATTGTCCCACTTCATGAGCCACGACCGGGTCCGTGTTGGGCTCCTCCTTCTTGTAGTTGACGGGATACTGCAGCAGCTGATAGTAGTCGTCGTCGCTGTGCGGCGCTCGCTTATCCCAGTCCAGGCCTCTTGCTCCGGACTTGACATGATAGTCCGACCCCTCTTCCCAAGCCCAGCCACCGCCCACGCAGGCAGCGCAGTAGATGCGGTTGGAGTCGTACTCCCGCATCGTCTTCACCCAGTTCTGGCAGTACGGCATCCAGTCTCCGGCAGGTTCGTTGCCTGCCGCCATCATGCAAAACGACGGATGATGTCCGTAGGCATCGATGATCCTCAGTCCTTCGTCCAGAAGATACTGGTCGATGGGCATTCCTCTGCGCAGCCTCACGCCGTGGTTAGGCCAGGAGGGACCTTCGGGCTGCAGGTAGATACCCAGTCGGTCGGCCACGCAGAAAGCCGCTTCCGGCGGGCAATAGGAATGGAAGCGAATGTGGTTGAGGCCGTACTCCTTGCATTTGCCAAGCACTCTCTCCCACGACGCTTCGTCTGTAGGCGGGTAACCCGTCTCGGGGAACGTGCAGTTGCCCACCGTGCCGCGCAGGAAGAGCGGACGTCCGTTAATGTAGAGTTGCTGTCCACGGACACGTATCTCACGCAGTCCGAAAGTCACGCTGACGGGCACGCCTTGATAGGTGACCGTCCGCGTGTAGAGTTGCGGGTGAAACTCGTCCCAGCGCAGGGTGTCGTCGCCTAAGGCGAGATGGTAGGTAGAGTCGTTGATGATGATGTCTATCGTGCCATTCTCGAAGTGGGGAAGCACGCGCTTGCGCCAGATGGCCGGCCCCGCCTGCAGCTCTATTCTGCCAACGATGCCGTTCCAGTTGCCTTGCGTCTGGTCGGTCACGGAGTGGGAGTCCTGCCCCACGCTGACATTCTCGATGCCGTTGTACACCTTGATGCTCAGCGTGTTCTGGGCGCCATATTTTATATAAGGTGTG
>CACXLY010000013.1 GCA_902768605.1 uncultured Bacteroidales bacterium | reverse complement strand
AGCCTTGAGAATGGTGCTGGGGAAGTAGGGACGGTTTGGTGAGTCGGGGAAGTGCTGAGCTTCGAAGCAGAGGGCAGAGTACTTGGGATAGGTTGCCCCCTGGTTGCCTGTGAAGCCGCTGTGCCAGTTGCTTGAGTAGAACTGCACACCAGGCTCTGTCGTCCACATCTCCATCTTTCGGCCACTATTGGGTTCGACGCACTTCACAGCATACGACAGTTCTCCTGGCTCTCTCTTGTTCAAGACGAAGCAGTGGTCATAGCCTGTGCCATTGACAATCTGCTGACAACTTGTATCACCTATGCGTTCACCTACAGCATGAGGTGTGCGGAAGTCGAAGGGAGTGCCCTCCACCTTCAGGATTTCACCTGTCGGGATGGATGTCTCGTCGATGGGGATGAAGAAGTCCGCGTTGATGGTGAGGATGTTGTTGAGTGCCTCAGGTGTTGGGTTGGCAATACCAGCGAGGGAGAAGAAGCCGTGGCTTGTCATGTTGACGGGGGTCTTCTTGTTTGTTGTGCCACGATAATCGATGATGAGCTCATTGTCTTCCGTGAGGCTGTACTTCACGTTCATGTGGAGTTCTCCAGGGAAGCCTTCCTCATAATAAGCTGATATGTAACGGAGTACAAGCTCGTGTTCATTGATTTGTTCAGCATCCCAGACACGTGCATGGAAGCCAGTGGGTCCACCGTGCAGGTGGTTTGGTCCATTGTTGATGGCAAGGCTGTAGTCTTTGCCATTCATGACGAAATGACCTTTTGCAATGCGGTTGCCATAGCGCCCAACAAGGGTTGATAGGAAGGGTTCGGGACTGTTCACCATGTTCTGGATGGAGTCGTGTCCCTGAATGACATTGGCCATCTTGCCTTCCTTGTCGGGAACCATGATGGCCATTATAGCACCACCGTAATTTGTGATGCAGACTTCCATGCCGTCGGAGTTCGTGAGGGTATAGAGGTCAGTTTCCTTACCCTGAATCACTGCTTGGAAGTTCTCTCTCTTGAGACCGGAAATAAGTTCTTTGTCCATAGGCGTAATGATAATTTACTATATTTGACTATTTATATATAATTACTGTTTATTCGCCTCAAAAAGGCCTTTTTCCTTGCAAATATAGCAAAAAAAACCTTCGCTTCAAAGGAAACGAAGGAATTTTAGCCGCTGATATGTTTTAGAGCATATCATTGCCTTGCCGAGTTTACTTTACTCGTATGAATTATGTTTTGAAATGTCGGATTTCGATGCTTGTCAAGTTAGCCGACTTAATGTTTTTTGTTTACCTGCTTCGTTTGCATGCTTCTGAGCAAGTCTGCCACCACGAAGGTACTGCCGCCGATGAAGATGAGGTCATCCTCAGAAGCGTTCACTTTAGCATCCTGATAGGCCGAGGGGACATCATTATAAATTGAACATTTAAAATTGAAAATTGAAAGGGCAATTTCCGATAACCTTTCAGCAGGCATGGCTCGATGAACAGAGGCTTGGGTGAAGTAATAGGTGGCATCCCTGGGCAGCATGGAAAGCACGGTGCTGACATCCTTGTCGCTCACCATGCCAATCACGATGTGAAGACGCTTGTGAGGTGTCTGTCGCAGTTGCTTGACGATGTACTGCATGCCACCCACGTTGTGGCCTGTATCACAGATGCAGAGGGGCTTCTCTTTCAGTATCTGCCAACGTCCCATAAGGCCTGTCATCGTACAAACCTCAGCAAAACCTTTCTTGATGGCCTCGTCACTAATCTCGATGCCTTGTTCACGAAGCAAACGGATTGAGGTGAGAATGGTCTGCTGGTTCTTCTCCTGGCACAGACCTTTCAACGCAAAGACCCTCTCTAACTCCCTCTTAAAGGGGGAGGAAATGGAGTCTCCCTTTAAGGGAGATTTAGAGGGTCTGTCTTCTGCAAAAGTGATGGGAGCACCCACTTCCTTTGCCTTGTTCTCAAAGACAGCCTTCACCTCTGGGTTGATGTTCTCTCCGATGCAGACGGGGATGCCTGGCTTGATGATGCCTGCCTTCTCACTGGCTATCTTAGGCAACGTGTCGCCAAGGAACTGAACATGGTCGAAACTGATGTTGGTGATGACAGAAAGGACAGGCGTGATGATGTTTGTGCAGTCCAGCCTGCCGCCCAAGCCGACTTCTATCACGGCAAAGTCAACCTTCTGCTCCTCAAAATACTTGAAAGCAAGGGCTGTGGCAAGTTCGAAGAAGGAAAAGTCTATTGAAGATTGAAGATTGAAGATTGAATTTCCTTTCAATTTTCCATTTTCAATTTTCAATTCTTTGACGAAGTCAACCACTCTCTTCTTGCTTATCATCTTGCCATTGACACGAATCCTCTCTCGGAAGTCTACAAGATGAGGACTTGTGTAGAGCCCTACGCGATAGCCTTGTGCCTGAAGGATGGCTGCAAGTGTATGGGTGACAGAGCCTTTGCCATTCGTGCCCCCCACATGAATCGTTTTATAGCTGCGATGTGGATGGCCGAAGTGTTCATCAAGGAGAAGTGTACCTCCAAGCCCCTCTTTATACGCCGCTGCCCCAACATTCTGGAACATCGGGGCAGAGTCGAACAGGTATTTTATAGCTTTCTCGTAGGTCATTCAAACATTTTCTTGAATCTGTTGAAGAAGTTGTTCTTTGCCGTTGCACCTGGCTTCATGTTCTCGCTTGTGCGGAGTTTCTCGAAGGTTTCCTTTTCTTCGCGCGACAGGTTCTCTGGGATATAGACACCAATCTGCACGATGAGGTCACCTGTGCCATAGCCGTAACCTTGCACGACAGGCAGTCCTTTGCCCCTCAGACGCATTATCTTGCCGGGCTGAGTGCCTGGCTCAATCTTTATCTTCACCTTGCCGTCGATGGTGGGAACCTCAGCAGAGCCTCCAAGTATGGCTGTGGGAACATCGAGCAGTAGCTGGTATTGCAGGTTCTGTCCATCACGAAGCAGTTCAGGATGTGGCTCTTCCTCAATGTAAACCTGTATGTCACCAGGCACACCATTCCAGCGAGCTGCATTGCCTTTGCCCCTCTCAGTGATAATCATGCCCTCTTGAACACCGGCAGGAATCTTGATTTCAACAATCTCTTCATCCTTCACAATGCCAGTACCTCCACAATGCTTGCACTTGTTGCGAATGACAGAACCTGTGCCACCACAAGCATCGCACTGTGTCTGAGTCTGCATGTGACCGAACATGGTGTTCATGGTGCGATAGGTGACACCCGAGCCATTGCACTTCGAGCATGTTTCCTTCTTGCCGTCCTCGCTGCCACTTCCATTACAATGCGGACAGGTGACGTACTTGTTTATCTTGAACTTCTTGGTGACACCAGAGGCAATCTCTTTCAAGTTGACACGCACTTTGAGCCTAAGGTCAGAGCCTTTCTCGACGTGCTTGCCACCTCTGCCTCCTCCTCCGAAGCCTCCAAAGCCACTGAAGCCACCAAAGCCTCCACCGAATCCACCTCCGAAGACTTCATTCATCATGCTGAAGATGTCGTCCATCGACATGCCTGCACCACCTCCGAAGCCACCTTGACCATTCATGCCTGCAAAGCCAAACTGGTCATAACGCTGACGCTTCTCTGGGTCACGCAGCACATCATAAGCCTCGGCAGCCTCCTTGAACTTCTCCTCAGCCTCTTTGTTGCCGGGATTGCGATCAGGGTGATACTTGATCGCCATCTTCTTGTAAGCAGCCTTTATCTCGGCATCTGTTGCATTCTTGCTGACACCAAGGACTTCGTAATAATCTCTCTTTTCCATAGTTTTTAATTCATAATTATTAATTCATAATTCAAAATCAGACTACGCCCTAAGTCATGTGAAGGAGAGAATTATGAATTATGAATTGAGAATTATGAATTGATAAAGTGAATCATGAATTGTGAATTATGCATTAACTTAAACCCCCACCACAACTTGTGCATGACGGATGACCTTCTCGTTGAGCTTGTAGCCAGTCAGTGTGCAATCCATCACCTTGCCTTTCAACTCGGGAGTGGGGGCAGGCAGCTGCGCCACAGCTTCATGCAGGTCAACATCGAAGTCAGCCTCTTTCGTCTCAATCACACTGACGCCTTGCTTGCCAAGTATATCCATGAACTTCTTATAGATTAGCTCGACGCCTTCAAGCACTGCATTAACGTCGTCGGCACTCTTCATGTTCTTGAGAGCACGTTCCATATCGTCGATGACAGGCAGTATGGTAATGATGGTTTTCTCACCACCATTGAGGATGAGGTCAGTCTTCTCTTTGATGGTACGCTTGCGGTAGTTGTCGAACTCAGCTATCTTTCGCAGCAGTTGGTCCTTGAGGCTTGCAATCTCAGCATTAGCTGCCTCGAGCTGTTCCTCTACGGTAGGTTCCTTCTCTTCCTCCTGAACGTCCTGTTCGGTCTCAGAGGCAGTCTCCTCGACCGTCTCCTGCTGTGTTTCCTTCAATTCTTCTTCTTTCTTTTCCTCTTTCATTATTATAATATGGTTTGATGTTCTGCTTTAATGCATACAAGAAACGTGCCAATCGACGCTTTGTCAGTTGGTTGTGCCATACATTTTCTCTTTTAGTTCCTTGATGCCTTCGTTGCTGATGTATTCGTCATACTCCATAAGTTTATCGATTGTGCCTGTTGGAGTGAGTTCGATGATACGTGTGGCAACTGTTTCGATGAACTCGTGGTCATGGCTGGCGAAGAGGATGTTGCCCTTGAAGAGCTTGAGGTTGTTGTTGAAGGCCTGTATGCTTTCGAGGTCGAGATGGTTCGTAGGGGTGTCGAGAATCAGGCAGTTAGCATTCTTCAGCTGCATGCGGGCTATCATACAACGCATCTTCTCTCCACCACTGAGCACGTTCACCTTCTTCAGGACCTCTTCGCCGGAGAACAGCATCCTGCCCAGGAACGCCTTGAAGTACACTTCGTTTCCCTCTCCAAACTGGCTTAACCAATCCACGAGGTTGAGTTCACTTTTGAAGAACTCCGTGTTGTCGAGGGGCAGATAAGCGGTTGTGATGGTGATGCCCCAGTTGAAAGTACCTGCCTGAGCTTCTCTGTTGCCGTTGATTATCTCGAAGAGAGCGGTCATGGCCCTTGGGTCGCGACTCAGGAAGACCACCTTGTCACCCTTCTCGACCGTGAAACTGACGTTGTCGAAGAGCACCGTACCATCCTCACTGACAGCCTTCAAGCCCTCCACCTCAAGGATTTGGTTGCCTGGCTCGCGGTCCATCTGGAAGATGATGCCGGGGTATTTGCGTGTCGATGGCTTGATTTCCTCGATGTTGAGCTTCTCCAGCATCTTCTTGCGGCTTGTGGTCTGCTTGCTCTTGGCCACGTTGGCAGAGAAGCGACGGATGAACTCCTCGAGCTCTTTCTTCTTTTCCTCGGCCTTTGCCTTCTGGTTCTGAGCCTGACGCAGGGCAAGCTGAGAGCTCTGGTACCAGAAGCTGTAGTTGCCTGCAAACATGGTAATCTTTCCAAAGTCGATGTCGATGGTGTGGGTGCAGACGCAGTCGAGGAAGTGACGGTCGTGGCTGACAACAAGGACTGTATGCTCAAACTCACTCAGATATTGCTCCAACCATTGCACAGTATCAAGGTCGAGGTCGTTGGTGGGCTCGTCGAGAAGCAGGTTGTCGGGGTTCCCGAAGAGTGCTTTTGCCAGCATGACACGCACCTTTTCCTTACCAGAAAGCTCGCCCATCAGCTGATAATGCTTGGCTTCCTTGATGCCGAGGCCAGAGAGTAGGGCAGCAGCGTCGCTCTCAGCCTCATAGCCTCCCATCTCGGCAAACTTCTCTTCAAGCTCAGCCACACGTATGCCATCCTCGTCCGTAAACTCCTCTTTCGAGTAGAGTGCCTCGCGTTCCTTCATCACGTCCCACATCGTGGTGTGTCCCATCAAGACGGTGTTGAGCACAGTCTCCTGGTCGTACTGGAAGTGGTCCTGCGAGAGGACACTCAATCTTTCGCCCGGACCGAGTTCGACTGTGCCTTTGCTCGGCTCAAGTTCACCGCTGATGGCCTTCAACAAGGTTGATTTGCCAGCCCCATTTGCACCGATAACACCATAGATATTGCCGTTTGTGAACTTCATGTTGACGTCCTTGTAGAGGACACGCTTGCCGAATTGAACGGCGATGTTGGAGAGTGTAATCATCTTCTATTTATGCTTATTCTTTTGAGTTGTCTTGTTATGGTTTTAATTTAGACGTGTCTCGTTGAACATTTTAACGTGTTAAATTTTTTTTTTGACGTGTTAAGTGGAGCAACTTGACGTGTTATGTTTTTTACCTTATCCTAAGTATCTCTCCGACCTCGACTGCATGAGGCTCGTCCCACTTGTTGAGTTTGCAGAGTGCATCCAGCCTGATGCCGTAGAGCTGGGCGATGTCGAAGAGGCTTTGATTGGGCTCCACGATGTGGATTGGCGTTTTCTTGAACTCCTTGGATGCGCACTTGCGCTTCTTTGCGAAGTAGATGAGGTCGCCTTCCGTCGGGGCATAGTCGCGTGGCAGGTCGTTGTACTTGTATAGTTTGTGCAGGCTCAGGCCCGTCTTCTTGCTGATGGTGGCCATGTCGTCGCCTATCTCGACGATGATGAAGTAGTTCTTGTTGTTCTTGTAGATGACGTGACGCTGCCAGAATTCATCCACCGTCTTTGTCTGGGCGGCACTTGTCGAGGTCTTTGCTGAGCGGTACTTGCCGGTGTCGAACTGATGCAGGTTGTACATCTCGATGACCCGAATCAGGGCGTCCGCATAGGTGGGACTGGTGGCGTAACCTGCCGCCTTCAGTCCTCTAGCCCATCCTTTGTAGTCTGTTCTGCCGAGTTTGTAGAGCCCTTGATAGCGCTTGCCTTGCAGGAACTTTGAGTGGTCGATGTAGCTGTCCCTTGCGCTCTTGTACTTGCGAAAGCGGTCGTCGGGCCTGTCGTCGCTTTGCACGATGTAGGGGCCCGTCCATGAGCCGCCCACCTTGATGCCGAAGTGATTGTTCGCTTGGGTTGCCAACCTGCTTCTTCCAGCGTTGCTCTCCAGGAGACCTTGTGCCAAAGTGATGCTCGCAGGGATGTTATACTGGTGCATCTGCTCGACGGCCCAGTCCTTATATTTGTCGATATACGACCAGAAAGCCTGATTCGTTCTTTGCCCCCTCGTGAAGAGACAAACGCACAAAAGAAGGAAAGTGAGAATGTGTTTTTGCATAATACGGGCGCAAAGGTACAAAATAATTCATAATTCATAATTCATAATTCATATTTATTTTGTACATTTGCGCAGTATTTGACGAAAAAGTTCAACGTACAATGTTCAACGTACAATGATTTTGGCATGAAAGAGTACAAGATAGAGACAGTCGTTCGCATCTATGAACTGGCTGAACTGAGTGAAGAAGAACGTGAACTGGTCGAAGCAGCCATGATGGCGACGAATGGCAGTTATGCTCCCTACAGCAAGTTCCTTGTAGGTGCGGCGGCTCGTCTGCAGGACGGAACCATCGTGACAGGTGCCAACCAGGAGAATGCGGCCTATCCCTCTGGGCTTTGTGCCGAGCGGACAGCCCTCTTCGCTGCTGGGGCTCAGCATCCCGACCAACCCGTCGTGGCTCTTGCCGTCGCGGCTCGGAAGGGCAGACAGTTCATGGCGCGTCCCATTTCGCCTTGTGGTGCCTGCCGCCAGGTCATTTCGGGCGTGGAGGAACGATACGGCGTGCCCATCCGCATCCTGCTTTACGGCACGGAAGGTGTCCTTGTGAGCGAAGGCATCAAGCCTTTGCTGCCACTCTGTTTTGTTGACGAAGATATGCGTTGACCCTTGTCTCACGCCTTCAGCAACCGCTGAAAGCGACGTCCTCGAAAGCGAGGGTAGGGATGAGTTCCGTCTCCCAGGGGTCGGCATCGTTGCATGTCTGGCTCAGTCTTTGCCATACATCGAGCATGTTTCCCGTAATGTTCATGCCGCTGGCGGGCTGAGTGATGATGCCGTTTTCGATGAGGAAGCCCTCGATGCCGTATGAGAAGTTGCCCGTCACAGGGTCGCAGTTGCCGCCGTTGAAGTCGGTAACGAGGATGGCGCGGCTCGAGTCGGCCATCAATTCCTCCTTGCTCTTTGCCCCTTGCTCCATGATGAGATGGTGTGTGCCTTGTGTCGTGGGCGCCATGCCAAGCTTCTTACTCATCGGTGTGTCAATGAAATAAGTCATCAGACGACCTTCCGCAAAGAGTTCTCTCCGCTGTGTTGCCACGCCGTCATAATCGAATAGAGAGGCGCCGCGAGTGCCTGGGATGAGCGGGTCGTCGAGGATGTTGACGATGGGCGACACGACCTGCTGGCCGAGTTTGCCTGCGAGGAACGACGTCCTTTGCTGCAAAGCCTGCCCGTTCATCGCGGCGAGGAGGGGCTGCAGGAAGTTTCCGGCACATGGCGACTCCAGTATCATGCGGTATCGGCCGCTGAGTGCAGGCTTTTGTCCTATCTTTTGAAGCGTGCGTTTTAATGCGGTGGGAGCGACACCCCGGCGTGGCATCTGATGGAAGAAGAGGCGCGATTCGCCCCAGCCATCCATGGGGTGCTGGCCGCCTTCGCCTTCCACGGAGATGATGCTCGTCAGCGTGCAGTAGCTGCTTTGCTCGTGTCCGTCGAAGCCGTTGCTGATGAGGTAATGCGCTTGATGCTGGCGATCGGCATAGCGCGTCTGCATGCTGATGATGCGTTTGTCTGTCCCCTCCACCTCCGACGCCGTTTCCTGCAGCAACTTTATCTTTTCCTTGGGAGCGATTTCAGAGAGCGAAGCGTCGAAGTTCTGCAGGTCTGGGCCGCCGCCTTTGTAGTAGCGGTCGGGGTCGGCAAGCGTCCGCGTCTCGTCGGGCTCCAGCAGTCGTGTGGTCTCGAAGGCTTCCCTGATGAACGTGCTGACGCTTTCCGGCCGCAAGTCATTCGTGTAGAAGAAGCCGTCGCGACCGTCGAGATAGAGGTTGATGGCGAGCGAAAGCGACGTGGCTCGCAGCATCTTCTCCACCTTACTGTCGCGGAGGATGATGTTGTCCTCGTGGTTCTCCAGCAAGACAAGCTTGTAGTCGAGCTTCGCAGGAAGTTTCAAGATTTCCTCCTCGGCGTGATATATTATTGATTGACCATTGACCATTGAACATTGACCATTAGGGGCGGTAGCAAATTATGAATTATGAATTGTGAATTATGAATTGCTTCTATCCCACGATTAGCTTGTCGATCAATACCGTAGGCAAGCCTTGGCTGACCGCCACCTTCTGTCCTTCCTTGCCGCACATGCTGGCGCTGTGGTCGATGCGGAGATTGTCGCCGACCATGCTGATGCGCCGAAGTGCCTCCGGTCCGTTGCCGATGATGTTGAGGTCGCGCAGAGGTCGGGTCAGTTTGCCGCCCTCGATGAGGTAGCCTGTCTTCATGAAGAAGGTGAAGTCGCCTGCGCCAATCTGCACCTGGCCGTTGGTGAAGGACTGCGCATAAATGCCGCGCTTAACGCTTCGGATGATGTCTTCCTCCTTTGCCTCGCCCGGCAGCATGTAGGTTGACCGCATGCGTGGGATGGGCGTGCAGCGGAAACTCTCTCGTCTGCCGTTTCCCGTCGGCTCGACACCAAAGTGCTTGGCGCTGATGCGGTCGTAGAGAAAGCTGTTCAGCCTGCCGTTCTCCACGAGAACTGTCCTTTGTCCCGGGATGCCTTCATCGTCGAAGCGAAGCATTCCGGCGTCGTTCGGGAGCGTCCCATCATCGACGATGCTGATGCTTGGGTTGCATATCTGCTTGCCCAACTGCCCTGTGAAGATGCTGTCACCTGTGCGGATGAAGTCGGCTTCAAAGGCATGCCCGATGGCTTCGTGCAGCAGGATGCCGCTGCTTCCCGCGGCCATCACGACTGGCATCTCGCCCCCCTCAATCTGCGAGGCCGTGAAAAGGAAGTCGGTTCGCTGGATGGCTTCGCTGACAACCTCTTCTATGAGTGCGTCCGTAAAGAACTCCGCGCCCATCTGCATCATGCGTGTCGCATAGCCCATCTGTGCCTGCCCGCCTCGTTCCATCACGATACTCACGGAGAGAGACGTGCGCGGGCGGAAGTCGTGAAACGCTGTGCCGTCGCTGCAGGCGAACTGCACTTCCTGCATCCGCTGGGAAACGTAGGCCTTTACCTTTATGACGGAGGCATCCAGGGCGTGTGCTTTCTCCTCGACTTGCAGGAGAAGTTGGCGGACTTGGGCAGGCGGAAGGGACAGGATAGCCTCTCCCGTCCCCTCCAACGGAGGGGTGAACTGCCATGACAAGGCTGTTCCGCCGTTGACTTTCGCTGGGTCTTGCAACCTCCCTCCCTTGGAGGGGGCGGGGGAGACTGCGGGGGTGAGGCTCCTCGCTGCCTTCATCAAAGCCTCTTCACTCAGGTCCATCGTGTAGGCATAGCCCGTCTCGGCGCCTTGGACGGCACGTATACCGGCGCCATAAAGGCAGACTTGCTGGGCCTGACTCACCGCGCTGTCCTGCAGCACCATGCTGCTGATGCGCGTGTTTTCAATGAAGATATCGGCATAATCGCTACCGCCGGAGAGGGCGGCAGCAACGACAGACCCTACTAAATCTCCCCTTAAAGGGGAGACTTGGGGCTTTGTTTCCTCCCCCTTTAAGGGGGAGTTAGAGAGGGTCTTTTTACTTATCAAGGTATTCAGCCAGTGTCTTGCCGAGTTCTTCGCCGCGAAGGTTGGCCTTGATGACCTTTCCGTCGGGGCCGTAGAAGATGGTTGCGGGGATGCCTTTGATGTTGTAGAGGTCGCTTGCTGCACACTCCCAACCCTTCAGGTCGCTGATTTGGGGCCAGGTGATGCCAAGGTCCTTGACGCCCTTTTCCCATGCTGCCTTGTCGTTGTCGAAGGAGATGCCGACCACTTCGAAGCCTTTGTCCTTGTACTTCTCGTAGTTCGCCTTCACATTCGGCATTTCAGCGCGACATGGACCGCACCATGAAGCCCAGAAGTCGACGAGGACATACTTGCCTTTTCCCACGTAGTCGGTGAGGTGGCACTCTTTGTCGTTGAGGTCTTTTCCTACGAAATCAACCACTTCAGCGCCGGGCTGCTTGTTCTTCTCGCCGCTGATTGAGGCTACGACAGGCTCAAGTGCCTTGCAATCCTTATACTTGTAGTCCTTCAGGAAGCTTTCGATGAATTCCACTCCATACGAGTCGCCACCGGTACGCAGAAGGTAAAGAGGAGCCATGTTATCCTTGTTCTCCATGATAATCTGCTTTTGTGTGGCGATGATTTCCTCAGATATCTCTTCGTAGCGCTTGTCGAAACCATCCATCATATCCTGTGGAATAGCGCCGTTGTACTTTTCGTGAGCCTCGCTATACTCCTTCATGAGCTGCTCCATCGGACTGCTTGCTATCTTCACACGCTCCATTGCATCAGTGAGTGCCATGTTGCTCTCAGAGCCTTTTGTGATGGTAGCTTCGCCATCCTTGATTGTTACCTCGATGGGACTGCCGTCTATGATGACGGTACATAGCGGGTTGCGTCTGTCGGCACTACGGCCTATCACGGCAACGACGGGCTCTACCGTGTCCACATTGAACGTGATAACGCCGTCGACAAGCTGTCCTTCGTCGAAGGTCTTGCCGTCGAACATACTGTAGAGGAACGTGGGCTGAGGGTCTCCGAGGTCGCCTTTCACCTTAATCTCTGTCTTTGTCTCGGCGCAAGCCACTAAGCAGATAGCGGCCAGCATAACCATAAAGAAATTCCTTTTCATAGTGAGTTGTTTATTGAGTTAATAGATTATTGTTGGCTAACGTCAAGCTGAAGCTTCATAGGCCATAGTTTGTGCAAAGGTACGCTTTCTTTTCTAATCTGCCAAACGAACAGGCATAAAAAACAAGTTGAGCTGTCAAAAAAGCTAACTTGACTGCCCAACTTGCTCAACCTTTCACGTCAATTCGCTCAAGTCAACATGTCTCGATGCTCGACGCAACACGTCTGATCGCTTGCAAGTACATGAATATGCAATTGCAAGTTCATGTACTTTCAATTGCAACTACATGAACTTGCAAACTCTTTAACGTGTCGTGTTGAGTAACGAAACTCGGCGAGATGAGTGTTTCGACGTGTCGTCCCGGCTCAGAAGTCGAAATATCTCTTTGCGTTATAGTAGCTGATGTCCTCCACCATCTGTGCGATGAACGGCATTTCCTCGGCGGGCAGCTTGCCGTCTTCCACGTCCTGACCGATGAGGTTGCAGAGGCAGCGGCGGAAGTACTCGTGGCGAGGGTAGGAGAGGAACGAGCGGCTGTCGGTCAGCATACCTACGAAACGGCTCAGCAAACCGAGCAGCGAGAGGGCGTTCATCTGGCGCTCCATGCCGTCGAGTTGGTCGTTGAACCACCATCCGCTGCCGAATTGGATCTTGCCTGGCGTGGGACCTTCCTGGAAGTTGCCTATCATGGTGGCAATCATCTCGTTGTCCGAGGGGTTGATAGGGTAGAGGATGGTCTTGGCGAGGTTGCCTTCGCTGTCCAGCTTGTCGAGGAAACGGGCGAGGCTCTGGCTGGTGTTCCAAGTGCCGATACTGTCGTAACCCGTATCCGGCCCGAGTCGCTTGAACATGCGCGAGTTGTTGTTTCGCATCGGGCCATAGTGGAACTGCTGCGCCCAACCAGCCTTCGCGTCCATGCGACCGCCTTCGAGCATGAGGGCGGAGCGGAACTTGTTGACCTCCTCGACAGTAGGCTGCTTGCCGTCCATCACTTTGCGGAAGATGCTGTTCAACTCCGCCTCGGTAAAGTCGTCGGCATAAAACTCGTTGACACCATGGTCGGAGAGGCGGCAACCGACTGAAGCGAAGAAATCGTGACGCTTTTGAAGGGCGTCGAGCAGGTCGGTATAGGAGCGGATGTCCTGCTTTGCGGCAGCTCCCAGAGCCTCGATGTAAGCCCGATATGTCGTGGGATTGTCGATGGCCATTGCTTTGTCGGGGCGCCAGGTGGGCAGGACCTTCACCTCGAAACCGCTGCGACGAGTGGCAATATGATGCTCCAAAGTATCCGCTGGGTCGTCGGTTGTACAGACGACCTCAACGTTGTACCTGCGCATCAAGCCACGTGCCGAGAACTCGGGCGACTGCAGTTTCTCGTTGCATTCATCATATATCTCGCGGGCCGTGGCAGCATTCAGCAGCTTGTTGATGCCGAAGGCTGTGCGGAGTTCAAGGTGCGTCCAGTGGTACAGGGGGTTTCGCATGCAGTAGGGCATCGTTTCAGCCCACTTCTGGAATTTCTCCCAATCGCTCGCGTCGCCAGTAATGTATTTCTCCTCGACCCCGTTGCTCCGCATCGCACGCCATTTGTAGTGGTCGCCTCCAAGCCATAGTTCCGTGATGCTTGAGAAGCGATGGTCCTCAGCCACCTCCTTTGGATTGAGGTGACAATGGTAGTCGATGATGGGCAGACGGGCTGCGTGATTGTGATAGAGGGCCTGTGCCGTCGGCGACTGCAACAGGAAGTCTTTGTCCATGAATGCTTTCATATCAATAGGTCTTATAGGCTTAATGGGGTTAATGGGGCTTATGGGTTCATGCTCATGGCGATGCCCATCTCCAGTCCTCGCAGTTCTGCCAGGCCACGGAGCCTGCCGATGCAGCTGTAGCCGGGATTTGTCTTCTTCTTCAGGTCATCGCACATCTGGTGTCCGTGGTCAGGTCGCATGACGATGCTCTTGTGTCGCTTCTGCTGAATCTCCAGGAAGGCCTTCATCACTTCATACATCGGGACGTCGCCCTCGAGGTGGTTCGCCTCGTGGAAGTTGCCTTCTGCATCGCGCTGAGTACTGCGGAGATGCACGAAGTCGATGCGGTCCCAGAAGCGACGCATCATGGCGGGCAGGTCGTTCTTTGCACTCACGCCAAACGAACCTGTGCAGAGGCAGAGGCCGTTTGCAGGGCTTGGCACGGCGTCGATGAGTGCCTGGAAGTCCTCGGCTGTGCTGAGGATGCGGGGCAGTCCAAGTATCGACATAGGTGGGTCGTCGGGATGAATGACGAGTCGTACGCCGGCTTTCTCGGCAGCGGGACACACCTCCTTTAAAAAATATATAAGGTTCGCGCGAAGCTTCTCCGGCGTGATATCCTTGTAGCGGTCAAGTTCCTTCTGGAATTGCTCCAGCGTGAAGCTCTCCTCAGAACCGGGCAGGCCGGCAATCATGTTGCGAGTGATGAGCTGCTTCTCCGCGTCGTCCATCTGTTCGTAACGCGCCTTCGCCTTCGCTTTCTCTGCATCAGAGTAGTCATTCTCCGCGCCGGGTCTTTTCAGGATAAAGAGGTCGAAGGCCACGAACGCTGCCCGCTCGAAGCGAAGGGCACGGCTGCCGTCGGGCATCTCATAGGCCAGGTTGGTGCGCGTCCAGTCGAGGACAGGCATGAAGTTATAGGTCACGACGTCCACGCCGCACTCGCCGAGGTTCAAGAGGCTCTGCTTGTAGTTGTCGATGTAGCGTTGGAAGTCGCCCGTCTGCGTCTTAATGTGCTCGTGAACAGGCACGCTCTCCACGGCTGCCCAACGCATTCCGGCATCCTCTATCACTTGCTTGCGCTTGAGAATCTCCTCTTTCGTCCAGACTTCGCCATTAGGGATGTGATGCAACGCGGTGACGATGCCTGTGGCACCAGCCTGCCTGATGTCCTGCAGGCTTACAGGGTCGTTGGGGCCATACCAACGGAAACTTTGTTCGCAAAGTATCATGAGATTGTTTATGGTCTTAATGGGGTTAATGGGGTTAATGAGTTTTAGATGGAGAAAGCATCAAAGCCGCCGTCCACTACAGCGAGTACTCCCGTCACGAAACTGCTGGCGTCGCTGATGAGGTAATGTATCGTGCCGAAAAGTTCTTCGGGTTCTGCGAAGCGACCTGCGGGGGTGTGGGCGATGATGGTCTTGGCTCTGTCGGTCAACGAGCCGTCCTGGTTCGTCAATAATGACCTGTTCTGATTGGTCAAGAGGAAGCCTGGCACGATGGCGTTGACACGCAGGCTCGGGCTGAACTTCTGGGCGAGTTCGGTGGCCATATACTTCGTGTAGTTTGCGATGGCTGCCTTTGCTGCCCCATAGCCCACGACGCGAGTGAGCGGACGAAGTGCTGTCTCGGAACAGAAATTAACGATGGCGCCCTTTTCATTCTTTGCCATGACGGGCACGAACACTTGAGTGGGGATGACTGTGCCAAAGAGATTGAGCTCCACAACCTTCTTGAAGGCGTCGAGGTCGAGGTCGAGGAAGGTCTTGTCGGGAGCGATGGTGGCTCCTGCCATGTTGCCTCCTGCGGCATTCAGCAGGACGTCGATGGTGCCGAAGCGAGCCACGATGTCGTCCCTGTTCTGCTCCAGGACCTCCTTCTTCAGCACGTCAGTCACGAGGAATAGTGCCTCGCCCTTCTTGTTCAGCTCAGCTTCCAACTCCTTTCCCTGGTCTTCTATGCGGTCGAGTACAACCACTTTGGCTCCCTGTTCGACGAGATAGTGAGCGATGTTCTTGCCGAGGATGCCGCAGCCGCCAGTCAGCACGACAACCTTTCCTTTGATGTCAAATAAGTTCTTCATTTGTGATTCTGTTTTTTCTTTATGACGTTATGACGATATGACGATATGACGAAGTTATTTATATGAGACTCCTTTATACTTAGGCACAAATGCCTTGAGCATGATCCAGCCGAGCAGATAGGCGATGGCGCAGTAGCAGAAGATGATGAAATAGCCTGCGGGCTTGCCTTGGAAGCCGAGGAAGTGCATCTGTGTCTTGTCGGCATAGTCGAAGAGATTACCGCTGATCCAGTTGATGAGGAAAGAACAGATGCCGCCCGCCAAGCCGTTGATGCCTGTCATAGTGCCGACGGCGTTCTTCGGGAAGAGGTCGCTGCCGACGGAGAACAGGTTGGCCGACCAGCTTTGATGTGCTGCACCAGCCAGGCCGATGAGTATGATGGGGAACCAATAGCTGTAGGCGCCGAGAGGCTGGGCAAAGAGCGTGAGCAGCGGGAACAGTGCGAAGATGAACATCGCCTTGAGGCGGGCGTCGTAGGGGTGCAGTCCTGTCTTCTCGACAATAATGGTGGGCAGCTTGCCGCCATAAATGGAAAGCATCGTGATGGCGTAGAGCACGAAGATGAGAAGCATGGCTGTCGGGTTGTCGCTCTTCAGGCCATAGACGTCGCTGATGTAGGCTGGCGTCCAGAAAAGGAAGAACCACCACACGCCATCGGTAAAGAACTTTGCGAAAAAGATGCCCCAAGTCTGCGGGAAAGTAATGAACTTGATGAAGGGAATAGACGGCTCCCCTCCATCCTCTCCACGAGGAGGGAGGCTTCCTTCCTTAAGTTGGCTGCTCCCTTTCTCCTCTCCTCCTCGGGGGAGAGGTTGGGAGAGGGGGCTATCCTGCTGGATGTAGGCCAGCTCCGCCTTGTTCACACCCTTGCACTCCTCAGGCTTCTTATAGACGAACACCCAGAGACCGATCCAGACAAAGCCAAGCGCACCGATGATGATGAAGGCCATCTCCCATCCATAGTACTTGGCAATCAGCGGGATGCAGATAGGCGCGATGAGTGCTCCGATGGTGCTGCCGCTGTTGAAAATGCTAGTGGGGAAGGCTCTGTCCTTTTTGGGGAAGTACTCCGCCGTTACCTTGATGGCGCAGGGAAAGTTGCCGCTCTCGCCCAGACCGAGTACGATGCGGCTGATGATGAAGAACCACGCGCTGACGGAAGCAATGACGGCCGTGGTGGTACCTACTGCATTGATGAGGTCCGCCTTGCCATCGAGCCCCAGCCATTGCTCGGTTGCCACGCCGCAGAAAGCATGCATGCAGGCTCCCAACGACCAGATGCCGATGGCCCAAATGTAGCCTTTCTTCGTGCCGATCCAATCCATGAAGCGTCCGCTGAAGAGGTTGCCGATGGCATAAACAATGGAGAAGATGGCCGTGATGCGTCCGTAGTCGGCATCCGACCAGTGGAATTCGGGTGCGATAAAGTCTTTCCAGGTGAGAGACAACACCTGGCGGTCCATGTAGTTAATAGTCGTGGCAAGGAAGAGCATGCCGCAGATGAGCCAACGATAATTGGTCATCTTGCCTGATTTGAGTTCATAGTCCATAGTTTATAATGCATTGTTAAATCTGCCTACAAAGTTAGAGAAAATAATTTTATCATGCAAAAATTTTGCTCAAAACTTGTTTTAAGTGGTATTATTTTTGCTTAAAAGGGGCGCTTTTACACTTTATTAGTGCAAAATGATGACGTAAAAGAGGGATTTTCCAAGAAATAATGCTACCTTTGCATTGGAAAGACAACAGTTGACGGACAGCAGACGACGGAATAGAGATTATGTTACGCAGTCTGTGTTCCGTTGCCAAACGACTAACACTATGAAAAGACGTGAGTTTATCAGAAATGCTGCCATCGTGGCTGCAACGAGTGGAATCGGCAACATCACCCCGGCTCTCGCCAAGGCAGAGGGAGCTGCGCCTATTGTCACCCCTCCTTTGGAGGGGAAGGGCGAGGCTTCTCTCATCGACAGCGAACCTGTCCTGCAGAACTATGCAGCGACGAGCATGGGCATTGCCTTCAGCGTGACGGACTGGGCGAATGGTTATGTCATCTACGGCGAAAAGCCCGACCTGAGCGACGGCAAAAGGGTGTGGTGCGGCGGCTATCGTGTGACGGACATGGAGAACGAAATCATGCGCGTCCGTCTGACTGGGCTGAAACCCTCTACATTATATTATTATAAGATAGGAGCCGACCGCATCGATTACAAAGGCGGCTACAGCATGCACATCATCGGAAACGAGGAAAAGCCCCAAACCTACAGTTTCCGGACCGCCGGCGAGGGCGCAAAGTCGCACTTCTGCGTCATCAACGACACGCACGCGAAGTGGGAAGCCATCAATCCTGCCATAAATAAAATCATGGAGCTGCAGCCCAGTTGCGTCATCTGGAACGGAGACGCCACCAATTGCGAAGAGACGATTTCGGACCAGAAACGCATCTTCTTCAAGCCCGAGATAGAACGAAAGGACTATGCTGCCAATATCCCGTACCTCTTCTGCCCAGGTAACCACGACGTCCGCGGCTTGGCAAACCGCCACTTGGAACGCGTCTGGATGTATCGTCAACCAGAAGAACGCCGGCCTTTCGACTGGGACTTGGGGCGCAATTTTGCTGTCCGGATGGGCGACATCGCACTTATCGGCCTCGATACTGCTGAGGATAAACTCGACTCGAATCCCATTTTTGCGAACCTCTTTCAAAGTGGGCCATACCGAATCGCCCAGAAGCGATGGCTGAAGGATGCGCTGAAACGGCCTGAGATAGCAAGTGCTCCTTATCTCGTCGCCTTCTGTCATATTCCTCTCTTCGACCCGAGAGAGAATGTCAACCCGGGTGACCTGTTCCCTGCCGACATTTCTCCGAACTACGAGGGAGACTTCGCGGAGTGGCAGCGGACAAGTGCCAACCTTTGGGGGCCGCTGCTCGAGGAGGCTGGTTGCCACATGCTGATTACTGCTCACCAGCATCGCTATCGCCTGGACATGCCGAATGAGAAGCACAAGTGGTATCAGATAGTGGGCGGCGGACCGCATATGAAAGGCCAGGACAGCGTGCATTTCGCCACGGTCATCGACGGCGAGGTCAAGGACGGGAAACTTGTCATCTCCGTTCACAACCTTGTTCGAGGCGAAATCTACGACAAGATAACGTTCAGCAATCCCAGAGTCTAAGCTCAAACAGCAACGTGATGCTGGCAATTTAGCAACGTGATGCTGGCAATTTAGCAACGTGATGCTGGCTGTCTGGCAACGTGATGCTGGCAGTCTGGTAACGTGATGTTGGCAGTCTTGCAACGTGTTGTTTGAACATCCTTCACGAAGCGTTCGCTTTTCCTTCACGTGGCGTCGTCCTTTCCCACAGCAAGCGTCAGCCTATCCCACAGCAAGCGTCGGCCTTTCCCACGTGTAGCGTTTCTCCGCTTGAGAAATAAAAATCCCCGAGGTGCGTGTGCATCTCGGGGATTGCTTATTGTTGAGCAGGTTCTTTAATCATTGCCCCAGATGTCCCAAGCGGCATCTTCCTTGGTCATAGTCTTGTCGCCGTCGACAGTCTTGTCGCTGTCCTTGTTAACCTTCAGGCTGTCGGCAATCATTTGTGCTGCCAACGCCTCTTCAATCTGCATCGCAGGAGCTATATATTTCATAATCATCAAATGTTTAAGTTTATATTATATACATTATTAATATATAGCTTCCCCCTCCGGAGAGGAGGAAGCCCGAAACTGTTTACTTAAGCACTTTCTTGCCTGCTACAATGTTGATGCCCTTATGCACCTTGCTCATACGCTGACCTGCAACATTGTAGATAGGAGCGTTCTCGCCAGCCATCTCAACATTGTTGATGCCAGTGCCGTTCCCAAGCTCGAAGCCATAGAAGCCCTTGACACCCTCGTCGGAGAGTACCAGGTAACCCTTGCCCTGCTTGATGGTAGTGCCTTCTGTTGCACGATAGAAGCCTACGCCCTCGCTGTCGTTTGCAAGGATGAACTGTGAGCCGTCGGCAACTACGTCGGCAGTTGCAGCCACGAGAACGTTGTCGGCACCGAGAACTGCATCAGTCGTCTTGGGAGCAAAGAATGTGCCCTCTGCCTCAGCCTTCACGATGACAGCAGTACCTGCAGGAATTGTCGTGACAGGAGCGAGCTTAACATAATCACCGCTGATAGTAGCTGCATTAGCAGTAGCTTCTACATCCGTGAAGTCAAGGTCGCACGGAGCAACGAAGGTAGCGTACAGAGCATCAGTTACCTCGACATTAGCACCAAGCGTAGCCTCGAGACCGAAGTCGCAGTAAGCACCGCCCCAGTTCTGTTCGATGTACATAGCCAGAACGTTCTTGCCGGGAACAAGCAGTGAAGGATCAACTTCGATGATTCTCCAGTCGTTCTCGCCGCCTGTCCAATTGTACTCCTGAGTAATCATTGTGCCATTGAGGAATACTGCGTAGTCGTCATCGTGAGTAGCTTTGAGGGTCAGCTTAACAACCTCAGCAGGATTGCTTACGTTGAAACTGCGACGGAACCAGAATGTGTTGTAGTCGCCGAACCAGCGTGTATGGTAAGGACCAAATGAGCCGAGAGGCATGAGCAGCTCATCCCAATCAGAGTCGTCGAAGTCTGCATCTGCCCATCCTTCTACGATGTCAGCATATTCGCCGTCAACCACTTCGTTAGCATGACGGTACTTAGCGAGGTAAGGCGTGTTATCGTTGCCGCGGGTCGGCAGAAGAACAACCTCAGAAGCCTTGGCACCGCATACCGTGCAGACGCCGTTAGCATATTCGTGGTCAGCAAGAGGCAGGAGCTCAACTTTGTTTGCACCGCAGAGAGAGCATACCAGGACATTCTGGCCAGCTACTGTGCAAGTGGAAGGAGTTGTGGTGAGGCCCCATTGGTGTGCCTGCTCGTTAATCCAAAGCTCGCTGAGCTGGAAGCCGTCAGCAATCTGAGTAACAGAGAACTTGAAGTACTTGTAAGCCTCTTCTGTGCCGCCAACTTCAACGACATTCTCATACTTGTTGAAACTCTTGAGCTGATAAGTCTGAACTTTCTCGTCGATGAGTGTCCATGTCTGGTTGTCGTTAGAACCTTCGAGCTTCCAGCTTACAGGATTGCGGCTGGGATAGTTGTATGTGTCGGCACCAGTTACGAGAGAATACTGCTGAACGGTAGTGGGCTCGCTGGCAATGATGATAGCCCAAGCATCACCTGTGCCACCGCAACCGAACTTCGTTTCTGTGTTATTGTCAATAAGACCTGCAACAGGAGAGTCGCCCCAGCCGTTGCCACCAGTTACGATAGCATAACCGACATTGTTCACGTCGAAGCGCTTGTATTCAGGCTCTGATACAGTCAGCTCATAGCTTGCTGTCCAGCCGCCGTCGGCAGTCGTAGTAACCGTGATGGTCGTCTTGCCGGCAGAAACACCTGTAACGGTACCGTCAGGAGCAACAGTTGCAATGCTCTCGTCGGCAGATTTCCATGAGAACATTGCGCTGGCGATGTTCTGGATATCGGGGATGTACTGAGCTGTAGAACCAACCATGACGAGACGGAGCTCGTTGTCGAATGTGATGTATGCTTTGTCGTCAAGCTTCTTGTAGCCATAGCCGTCGAGCTTGCCTTGTGCGGGCATAACGAAGACTCTTGATGTCTTGTCGTAGAAGCCGAATACGCCGTCATGACGCATTACGGGAACGAACTTGTAGATGTATTCGCCACCTTCGCTGATGTTGCAGTAGTAGAAGCGACCGCGCATCGGATTGTCCCATTCGGGGTTAGCGAAGAGTGACAGGTTGCGTGTCGTTGGATTGGTAACGGAGTTGCCTGTCTCGTAAGTTTCTCCATTGACAACAAGTTTCGTCACGTCTGCGATGACCTCATAATCGGTATTGAGGCTGAAGGGAGCGAAGTTGTCGCCAGCGCCTGTCGTGCCGCCTGTGAAGTAACCGAAGTGAGCTCTGTCGTTGCCGTTCATATAAAGGCTTATACCTGTGCCGGCGTAGGTGTTACGTGCGCAGAAGATACCGCTCCAGCCAGTAGATGTGTCATAAACGTTGAACTTAGCTTCAATCTGCGTAGGAGTAATTGGGATGTAAGGCAACGTGTATGCATTCTCTCTAGTTGCTCCAGTGCTTTCGATGTAAGCCAGCTCTGTGTACTTAATGGGGTCAGCCCATGTAATCTCGCGATAAGCAACGGGATATACTTGCTTCTGAACCTTGATGTCGTTGAAGCTGAATGCAAATGCTGGGTCATGGGAGCCATCAGCGCATACGCCAAACTGGATGCAGAGTAATGCATAGTTGTGATTGGCCATGAATGTGGTAGAATAAGGCTGCTCGACCGTCTCTGTGTTGGGCAGAGGAATGTAACCGAGTGCTTCGCCAGGATTGTTGAATGCATTGTCGGCAATGGTTTCTCTGTCAAGCACGAAGAAAGGAAGCACGGTGTAAGTGCTCCAAGAGGTCCAAGCTGTGCCTGAGTAAACGAAAGATGCACGATAGGTGTCGCCCTTTGTCAGGCCTGTCAGCTTGAACGTGAGGGGTTCCCATCCGCCCTTGCCTTCGTAGGGGTCAAGTTTGTTGCTGCCAGTTGCTTCGTCGTAAACGTTCACGCCGAATGTGGCATCGTATGCAGAACCGGGATAAGTCCAATTGGAGAGATTGCGATAATCTATGCCAATCTCAGGAACATTTGCATACGTCAATTCGCCTCTGTCGACAAAGCTGCCGCCAGTATATTCGTACTGATGTCCGTTGTAGATAACCATCTTGCCTTCGTAAACGGGAACGCCAGCTTCGCCAGCCATTGCCTGACCGTCAGGGCTCAGTTCGAACTCGCTGCCGTTGGCAGAGCCGTAGAATGTGCCAGTCAGCTTGTCCTTCAAACCGCCCTTGCCTTCGCCGTTGACTGCGGGAACGAGGTCCATAACGAGAGTCTCGCCTTCATAAAGAGCAAGGCCGTAAAGCTTCATGAGGGGGTTGTAGCAGTCAGTCTGTGTGGTACCTGCGTTTGGATTGTCCTTGTTCTGTGCGAAGACATAAAGAGGAGTCTTGCAGTCAGCAGTCTTTGGAGAGTCGTTAATAGTGCCGATCAGAGTTGTGCCGTCCTCTTGGAAGATGTCCATCTTGCCGGCAACTGCGTCAAGAACAGTCACAATCTTCTGGTCGTACCGCATAGCTTCTCTGTTGCCAGTTTCGCCGCCGAGGTTGATAGTGGCGTTGGTCGTGAAGAAGCAGAAGCGGTCCTTCCATCCATTGTCATAGTAGCCGCAGCCATAAGCAGCCTTCCAGTCGCCACCTTCTTCTGCAATCAAAGTACATACAGCCTTAGAGTTTGCTTTAGGAATGTAGTTGAGGTTGATGTAAGCATTGTTGGTGCTCTTGATATACTCAATCTCAGAAACTGCATCGCCTGCAACTTTCAGCGCGCTCACTTCCGTGTAGACGCCATACTCCTCATATTCGCCGAGGCTATTGAGGGCATAGTACTTCACTGTCTTTTGGTCATAGACAAAGGGATCGTTGCCAGTGTAGGTTGCAAGGTTATCAATCGGAGTTGCCTCAATTGGTCCGTCTTCGACGGTTGGGTCGTCGGGATTGTAACCGCTGTCGGGCGTGTAGTCCACCTCGATTTTAGTCAGGCGGAAGTTGCTAGTGCAGGTGAACTTTACGGAATTTGTGCTTTCGTCGGGTGTCCATGTGCCGCTGGCATATGAACCTGTGCTGGCAGTTGCATTAGCAGCCTGGCTGGCGGGATTAGTAGTGAACTTAATGCTGTTCAGAGTGCCTGCTCCGGCTACAGAAACTGTAACTTCATACGCATTTGTTAGCGGGATTACAGTGCTGACACCGAGCGTACCTTCAGAACCATCTTGTTTTGCGATGGTCGCTGTCACATGATAAGGCGAAACCTTCCACGCATAAGGAGTAGCGATGTTAGTGTTGCTACTCGGAAGAGTCGACTTCAGTTCGCTCACACTAAATGTGACATTGTCGGCGAATAGCTGACCGATGCCAAGCACAAGCGAAGCGAGAATTAATAAATGTTTCTTCATACTTGTAGAATTTAGTTAATAATTGGGTTAATTATACATATTTTGCCCCAAAGTTATACATTTTTTTATATTTCCGCAAGCATTTCGGCATTTATTTTCTCTTACCTTGTTAAATTAATGTTAACAGATAAGAAAAAGCCCCTTTGCAGCATGAAAAATGTGCAAAGAGGCGTGACAGTTTGTATTATTATACCTTATTTTATATTGCCTACGCTGAGGAGGTACTCTGCAATCTGTACTGCATTGAGGGCTGCACCCTTTTTTATCTGGTCGCTTACCAGCCAGAAAGTGATGCCGTTTGGGTTTGCGAGGTCTTTGCGGACACGTCCCACGAAGACATCGTCGCAGTTCTCGTGAAAGAGGGGCATGGGGTAAAGCCTCTCTCCAACCCTTTCCCAAGGAGAGAGGGCCTCGTCGCCTTTCTCTCCTCCTCTGGAGGGGGCAGGGGAGGCTACTCTGTCTTCGAGCTGGAGTCCCTTGCCGTTTCTGACAGCCTGTTGAAACTCTTCGACGCTGACGGGGCGTTCTGTCTCGGCCCACACGCTTTCGCTGTGACAACGGAGACTGGGGACGCGGACGCACATCGCGCTTACTTCGCAGTCGGTGTGCATTATCTTCTTGGTCTCGTTGTACATTTTCATTTCCTCTTTCGTGTAGCCATTGTCGCAGAAGACATCAATCTGAGGGATGACGTTGAAAGCAAGCTGGTAGGCGAACTTCTCGACTGTAGGCTTCTCGCCTGCAAGGACTTGGCGGTATTGTTCGTATAGCTCGGCCATAGCGGCTGCGCCTGCTCCGCTTGCTGCCTGGTAGCTGGCGACGTGTACTCGCCTGATGTGGGAGATGTTCTCGAGTGCCTGGAGTGCGACGACCATCATGATGGTGGTGCAGTTGGGGTTGGCGATGATGCCTCGCGGGCGGTTGAGGGCGTCCTCGGCATTGCATTCAGGCACCACGAGAGGCACATCCTCGTCCATTCGGAAGGCGCTGGAGTTGTCGATCATTACTGCTCCGTGCTTCGTGATGGTCTCAGCAAACTCCTTGCTCGTGCCGCCTCCGGCACTTGTGAAGGCAATATCCACGCCTTTGAAGTCGTCGTTATGCTGCAGGAGCTTCACTTCGATCTCCTTGCCTCGGAATGTGTATTTACGCCCTGCACTACGCTGACTGCCAAACAGCAACAGTTCGTCGATAGGGAAGTTTCTCTCGTCAAGGACCCGCAGGAACTCTTGTCCGACGGCTCCACTCGCGCCAACAATTGCAACTCTCATTGTCTAATTCAAAATAGCTAAATTAAGAAATCAATATTATTTCGCGGTGCAAAGGTACAAAGAATAATTCATAATTCATAATTCATAATTCATAATTATTTCCTACGATGCGAGTTTTTGACGTATGTCAAATGTCAAGTTGCCGAAGTTGTTAATTCATAATTCATAATTCACAATTCATAATTTAAGTTTCGGATGTTATGTTTTTATGGGAGTTAAAGAAGTTAAAGAAGTTAGCGAGCTTGCTCGCTTGGGGAAGTTAAAGGACAATAGCTTTTGCAGCCGAATACGGGGCTGAATGCAAACCGCATCCCAAGGTGTCGTCCTTTAACTTCATTAACTTCTTTAACTTCATTAACTCCCGAAAGTTGAAATTCATAATTATTTCCTTCGACGCGTGTTTTTGACTTGTGTCAAATGTCAAGTTGCCGAAGTTGTCGTGTCAAGTTGCCGAAGTTGTCGTGTCGGGTTGCCGGACTTAACGTGTTGCGTGGCTTGCTTCATCGCGACCATTCAATTGCAAGTTCATGTACATGCAATTGCAAGTTCATGTACTTGCAAACTATTTGAAGTGATGAATGGGGCAAGCTGACTGCATGCCTTGAGTCGCCTGAAATGTTGAACGAAGCAAAGAATGCAGAAAAAGTTGGCGTTTTATAGTTTATAGTTCACAGATTTTTTGTATATTTGCACCCAAATACTCACTTTTGAGCATGAATTGGTAAATGGACAAGGCTCTCATTACTGACCCTACATGGATATTCTCGGTAGTGCTCGGCATCATTCTCTTCGCGCCGTTGCTGCTGAGGAGTCTTCGTGTGCCGCCGGTCATCGGCCTTATCCTGGCCGGCATCCTCGTGGGGCCTTATGGCTTCAACCTGCTTGCCCACGACAGTTCGTTTGAACTGTTCGGTCAGGTCGGCATTTACTATATCATGTTTCTTGCAGGCTTGGAGCTTGAGGTGGGCAGCGTCGAGCAGTACGGCAAGTTAGGCCTGAACTTCGGCATCCTGACCTTTACGATACCCTTCGTGTTAGGTGTCGTGACGAGTGTCTGGCTGTTGGGCTTCAGCTTGCCAACCAGCCTTCTGCTTGCCTGCATTTATGCGAGCCATACCCTCGTGACCTATCCGATTGTGGGCCGTTATGGCCTGAACCGCCACAGAGCAGTCGTGGTGAGCGTTGTTGCTACTGCGATAGCCCTCTTTGCAGCCCTGCTCGTCCTTGCCGTCGTGGTGAACGGGCAAGATCCAGACTGGTCGTTGGGCCATTTGGCAGTATGGCTCCTGTGCTGCGCCCTGTATGTCGTCTTCGCCATACTCGTCTTTCCAAGAGTGGGACGCTGGTTCCTGCGTCGCTTCGACGATGGAGTGATGCAGTTTATATTCATCCTGACGCTCGTCTTCATTAGTGCCTCCCTGGCAAAGGTCGTGGGGCTTGAGGGCTTGCTTGGAGCTTTCCTTGCAGGCTTGATAGTTAACCGCCTCATTCCCAAGACGAGCCCTCTGATGTCGCGACTCGAATTTGTGGGCAACGCGTTGTTCATTCCCTACTTCCTCATCGGCGTAGGCATGATTATCGACCTCGGCATCCTCGTCCGCCATCCGGAGACCATTTGGCTTGTCGTCGTGATGGTGGTGACGGGTACACTCTCCAAATTCATCGCCTCGGCCTTTATGGCTTGGTCGATGGGCGAAGGGAAGCACAGCCTCCTGCTGATGTTCGGCCTCACCAACGCACATGCCGCCGGCGCTCTCGCCATTGTGACGATAGGCACAGCTCCCAGCGTCCAGCTCATGAACAATGAGGCGCTGGGCGGCACAGTCATGCTGATACTGTTCAGTTGTCTCATCAGCGGATTCGCCACAAGCAAGGGAGCCAAGGGACTTGCCCTGAGCGACACCTCCCTCGAGGACAACCGAGGCTCCTACCACGGCAAGTGTCTCATCAATTATACTCAGGAAGACGACGTCGATGTGATGACGCAACTGGCCATCCTTATCCGCAACCCGTTCATCCCCGATAGTTTGATGGGACTTTCCGTGTCGCTGGACAACGGCGAATGGACAATGGACAAGAGCCACCAAAAGAGTCGTCGGCTGCTCGAGAAGGCACAGATGATAGCTGCCGCAGCCGACGTGCCGATGGCCATACTCAACAGGATGAGCACCAACATAGCAGGCGGCATCCTACATACCATGACGGAATACGACTGCGGTGAGGTCATCATGTGCCTCAGCGACAAAGCGAGCGGAGAATCGAAGTCCTCGCTGGGAGCGGTGATAGACAATGTGGTGAGCGGCAGCCACAGAGAGGTGATGGCCGTCCGCAGCAGCGTGCCTCCAGGCACTATCCGTCGAGTCGTGATTGCCGTACCACAGAAGGCCGAATACGAAGTCGGCTTTTACAAGTGGCTTGAGCACATCTGCCGCATCGGCGAAGAACTCGACTGCCACCTGGAATACCATGCACATGCCGACACATTACCTTATATAAAAGGATATATGGAACAGAAACACAGCCACGTCCGCTCGCATTATTTCGAGATGAACCGTTGGATGCAGTTCCTCAACCTCAGACACGATATGGGACTTGGCGACATGCTCGTGGCCGTTACCGCAAGGCCGGGCTTCATCTCATATCAGAACAACTTCGAGGAAATGCCGTTGCTCATCCATCGCTACTTCAGCCATACAAGCGTCATGCTGCTTTTCCCAGACCAGTGGGGCGAACCGCAGGAGAGCATCTCCGTCTTTACGCCTAATGGCACAGCTGTTCAGCGTCAGCCTCGCTCCATTGGAGCTTTGCTGCGCAGGCTGTTCTTCACGGCCCGGCGCTCATCAGTCGTCCTGCTCTTGCTCTTTTCACTTTTTCACCTTTTCAACGTTTCAACTGTAAATGCGGCACAGAGGCCGAGGTTCGACAAAATGTCGCCGATGGTGAGATATGCCGTCCTGAATGACTTCGGAACTCAACATTCAACATTCAGGGACACCCGGCAGAAGAGCGCTTCCCAAAAGACAGAGCGGGGTGAGTGCATGCTTGCGCTCGTTCAAGCCGATAGCGAAGAGGTCCTCAGTCAGCATGGGTGCCGCAGTTACGCTCATTGGGGAAACATTTATGCCGCGTCGGTTCCCAAGTCGGAACTTGCTGCCCTGTCGCTTCGACCTGAAGTGATGCGCATCGAATGCGGCAGAACCTGCGAGGCGCATACCGACACCTCGGCTATCATAACGCGCTCCGACCTCCTCCGCACCCCTACAGCTCATCGCTCGGCTTATACCGGAAGAGGCGTCATCGTGGGTGTGATGGATATCGGCTTCGACCTGTCCAATCCTTCTTTCTACAGTCGCGACCTCGGCTCCTATCGTGTCCGCTCCTTCTGGGATATGCTGGACTTCGGACAACAGGCAGCGGACAATGGACAAGAGACAGCGGACGACGGACTGCCGACTACTGCATACGGCATGGAGCTTCCAGTCGGGAAAGCCTATACTTCAAGTATAAGTGTACGCAAAAAGACTTGTTCCACCGACAGCCATCTGCAGTATCATGGCACGCATACTGCAAGCACGGCAGCCGGCACCGGCTATGACACGCCCTATATCGGCATGGCTCCCGATGCGGAAATATGTCTTGTCAACAATGCCGTCACGAGCGACAAGGAGCTTGTTCCCGATTCGCTTTGGGAGTTCTATGGTCCTGTGGCCGACCTCCTGGGCTTTGAATACATCTTCCGCTATGCCGACGATGTGAACAAACCCTGTGTCATCAGCTTCAGCGAAGGCTCTCACGAGGATCTTTATGGCGAGGCGCAGCTCTTCAGCATCGTGCTCGACAGCCTTGTCCGACCTGGGCGGCTCATCTGTGCTTCAGCAGGAAACGAGAGCAACTATCAGACCTATATGCAGAAACCTCTGGGCAAAGAGCGTTCCGCAGCACTTATCCTGCCCTCGAGCGTCACGACCTATATGATGCTTCGCAGTCGCGGCAGCTTCAATATCCAACTTGACTTCATGGCCTCTCCCTCGGAAACTTATCTCAACTACGAGGTCCCAATCGACGACATCCTTGCCACCGAGGACAGCCTCCTCGTGGATACCGTAACCGCGGGAAACCTTACTTACGCGCTGACATTCGGTTCGTATCCCTGCTGCTACGATGAGAGCCAGCTCGTCACCGATGTCGTCATAAAGAAGATAGGCAAAGGCGTCCTCACCTCCGTGCAGATGGCAATCGGCATCACAGGCGAAGAGGGTGAGGTCGAGGTGTTTAGCCAGATTGGATATCTGCGGGGATGGGCCAACTATCCCAACTATATGGATGGCGAGGCGACGCATAATGTCAACTGGCCAGCCTCCGACCCGAGCATCATTTCTGTGGGCGCAACATCCTACAGGACTGGTTTCACGAACCTCGACGGCCTTTGGAAAAGCTACAATCTGGGCGAGGGAGGCGTCGTGTCGGACTATAGCAGCCGAGGGCCGACGCTGCAAGGCGACATCAAGCCCGAAGTGCTGGCGCCTGGCTCAAATATTGTGGCTGCCTTCAACAGCTATTATCGGGAAGCGAATCCTACGGACTACCTGCTCGAATACGACATTGCCCGCTCCACTTTCAGGGGGCGCGAATATACCTGGTCTTCGCAAAGAGGAACCAGCATGTCCTGTCCCATCGTGGCAGGCATCATAGCACAATGGATGGAAGCAGTGCCGACCTTGACGCGCGAACAGGTCATCGAAACCTTCGCAGCCTCTTGCCATCACCACGACCCCTCGCTGACTTACCCCAATAATGATTATGGCTATGGCGAGATAGACGCGGAAGCCGGACTGGAATACCTGCTCTCCAAGCCTGATGGGATTGAAGAAATAATCAATGGGAAACAGACAAAAGACAAGGAGATTTACAATCTCGCAGGTCAGCGGCTTGCTAAACCACAGAAAGGCATCAATATTGTCGGGGGGAGGAAAATAGTGAAGTGGTAAATCATGAACTTTCAAAATGTAACATATCAAAGTGATTCAAATACGCGACATAAAGAAGAGTTTTGGCAGCCTTGAAGTGCTCAAGGGCATCGACCTTGACATAAAGCGAGGCGAGATAGTCAGTATCGTAGGCGCAAGCGGAGCAGGCAAGACGACCCTCTTGCAGATAATGGGCACGCTCGACAAGCCCGATAGCGGCAGCGTGATATTTTCCATCTCCCCCGGAGAAGGCAAGGGAGAGGTCAGCACAGATGTCATGAAGCTCAGCGATGCCCGTCGCTCAGCCTTCCGAAACAAGCACATGGGCTTCGTCTTCCAGTTCCATCAGCTTCTCCCAGAGTTTACCGCCCTCGAGAACATCATGATGCCTGCCCTCATCGGAGGCACTTCAAGGCGGGAGGCAAAGCGTCGGGCCGAAGAACTCCTTGCCTTCATGGGGCTTTCCGAACGAGCCTCGCATAAGCCCAGCGAACTTTCCGGCGGCGAGAAGCAAAGGGTTGCAGTAGCCCGGGCTCTCGTCAACAAGCCCGATGTGGTCTTTGCCGACGAGCCAAGCGGCAGCCTTGACACTCAGAACAAACAGGAGCTGCATCGCCTTTTCTTTGACCTCCGCGACCAAATGGGGCAGACATTCGTCATCGTCACTCACGATGAGCAGCTTGCCGACCTTGCCGACAGGAAGATTTGCATGCAGGATGGCAGAATCGTCAGCCCATAACTCCCATAATTCCCATAATTCCCATAATTCTCATAACTCCCTTAAATTGTATGAAAAAGATTGTCATTGGTATTGTTTGCCTGCTGCTTGTCGGCGTGGCTGCTTATTGGTATTTCCATCGTGATAACGACAAGGCTCGCGATGTCCTGCCTGAGGATGCGGCTGCAGTCGCTGTGTTCGAACCTGCGGAATTTGCAGAGAGGTGTGGCCTGACACTCGACGACATCAAGTCGGTTGCCTCCGTCTTTGGCGGCCTGGAAGAAGCCATCGACCTCAGGAAACCAGTCTATGCTTTCACGACCGAGAGCGGCATGACCGGTTTCAGCCTGAACATCCTCGATGCCGATAAGCTGGTCAATAGCGTCAGCGCCTTTGGCTTCGACAGCGAAGAGCAGGATGGATTGAAATGGATTGTGAAGGAAGACGACGGCATCGCTTGCCTTGATGCGGACAAGATGCTGGTGTGCAATGTGCCTTCTTCAGCCGACACAGATGCTGTTCGCAGCGAGATGGTGAAGCTGATGAAGCAGAGCCGCCAGGATGTGAAAGCCCTGGCAGACGTTAACAAGCAGGATGGACTGCTGAGATTCTCTGCTCCGCTGAAGCTTTTGGATGCCGTTTCGCCCTCGATAAACAGCTCAGCCGACCTGAAGGGGCTGCAGGATGCCGTCCTGAACACAGCATTCCAAGTGGAGAACAAAGCCCTGAAACTCACCGCAAGACTGGACACGCCCGAGAAGTTGCAGTTGCCTTTGGCGCCCATCAAGGGCAATCTCGTCGGGATTGGTCCTGCCGAGCCCTTCATCTGGCTTTGTGTCAACATGAATGGCGAACAGCTTCTGCCGTATCTGAGGGATGTCCCCGAGCTCAGGACTGCTCTGCTTGCGCTGAACATGAATGTGGATGCCGACATGATGATAAAGGCCATCAATGGCGACGTCTCGCTGTCCATACCCAAACTCGACCTCGAACATCCCGACTTCATCTTCACAGCGACGCTCACCAACACCGACTTCCTCGCGAATGCCGACGATTGGGACGGGATATCGAAACGCGGAGATGCCGACTTCTTCATCGACCAGGCGGGCGTCTTCTTCGGCGTTCAAGCAGGGAAACTCTATATCGCATCGAGTCAGAGACTGGCCGACAACGCCTTCATGGAATCGCCGAAAGATGCCTTCCAAAGTGCTGCGAAAGGCAAGTACCTGAGCGCCTCAATCAATGTGGGACAGCTCATCAAGTCATATCCGGGCATAGCCCTGCTGCTCAGGACAGTTCCTCAGATTCGCGAACTGACCGATGCCGTCGAGCGCGTATCGCTTACTGCCGACACCCAGCAGAGCCTCGAGCTGAGCCTCGAAACGAAGAAACCCGTCAAAGACCTCATTTCGAACCTTTGGACACTCCTGTCTGACGAATGAATTCGATAGTCCTCGACAACACTTTGCCTAATGTCTTTCTTGGGAGGGGAGACACAAAAAGCGATATCTGGCGGCAGCATGTCACGCTCGAGAAGGGCAAGACATACCTGGTGGAAGCCAGCAGCGGCACCGGCAAGAGTTCGCTTTGCAGCTTCATCATAGGCTACCGGAAGGACTTCGACGGCAGTATCCTCTTCGATGGAACAGACAGCCGCAAGCTCCACACAAGCGACTGGACACAGCTTCGCCAGCGCCATATCAGCATGCTCTTTCAGGAACTGAGGCTCTTTCCCGAGCTGACGGCAATGGAGAATGTGGAGATAAAGAACAGCCTGACTGGTTTCAAGACAAGGAAAGAGATAGAGGGATGGTTCCAGGCCCTGGGGATAGCCGACAAGATGCAGTCGCCTGTCCGCCTTCTCAGCTTCGGCCAGCAGCAGAGGGTCGCCATGATTCGGGCCCTCGTGCAGCCCTTCGACTTCCTCCTTGCCGACGAACCGATTTCACATCTCGACGAAACGAACTCCCGCGTGATGGCCGCCATCATGATGGAAGAAGCGCATCGGCAAGGGGCAGGCATCGTGATAACCAGCATCGGCAAGCACATGGACTTGCCTTATGATAAGACGCTGTGCCTATGAAACTCGTCTGGAAACTCCTTCGCCGGCACATCAGTCTGCCGCAGTTCGCAGGTTTCTTCTTTGCCAACCTGCTGGGCATGCTCATCGTTCTGCTTTCGTTGCAGGTCTATCGCGATGTGAAACCCATCTTTTCGGAAGAAGACGGCTTCATCCGTCCCGACTTCCTTATCCTCAGCAAACGCATCTCAGCACTCAACGCCATCGGTCTCGGCTCCGTCAACACCTTCTCCGAAAGGGAGATACGCGAGCTTGAGTCACAGCCCTTTGCCAAGAGGGTGGGGGCTTTCACGGCCAGCAAGTACAAGGTAAGCTGCAGCATGGGCATCGATGGCGTGGCTCAAATCGGCACCGAGATGTTCTTCGAGAGCGTGCCCGATGCTTTTGTCGATGTGGACCTCCAGAAGTGGCACTTCAGCGAAGGCGACGACTTCGTGCCCATCATCGTGCCAAAGACCTATCTCGCCATCTACAACTTCGGCTTCGCGCAAAGTCAGAACCTGCCGAAGCTCTCGGAGGGAGTCGTGGGCATGGTGGAGATGACGATTGCGATGCGAGGCAACGGAAGAAACGAATACATCAAAGGTCGCGTGATAGGCTTCTCTACACGGCTCAACACCATCCTTGCCCCCGAGAGCTTCATCCGATGGAGCAATGAGAGATATGCGCCGGAAGCCGAAGCCGAGCCTTCCCGCATCATCCTTGAGGTCAGCAATCCTGCCGACGATGCCATCGTGAACTACATCAACGGGAAAGGCTACGAGATGGAGGACGACAAACTCGATGCCGGTCGCATGACCTTCTTCCTGAGGCTTGTCTCGGGCATCGTGATGCTGGTTGGCCTGCTCATCAGCCTGCTCAGCTTCTACATCCTGATGCTCTCGATTTACCTTCTTGTCGAGAAGAACACGGAAAAGATGCGCACCCTCCTGCTCATCGGATACAGCCCTGCCAGCGTGGCATTGCCTTACCAACTGCTGACCATCGGAATGAATGCCGCCGTACTGTTAATCACGGCTTGCATGCTTTGCTGGCTGCGCACGCTGTATTTGCAAAGACTCCACGCTGTCTTTCCGCAGATGACCGCCGGAAGTGTATGGGCTGCCTTATTGCTTGGTGTCGCACTCTTTGTCATCATCAGTCTCGCGAATGCCCTCATCATCCGTCGTCGCATCAATAGAATTTGGAATAATAAAAGTTAATGATTGAACTAAAGAAGCTATATAAGGAAGCAACTGGGCTTGATGCCTTGGACGTCGAAGCCATTCCCGGCGCAGGAAGCAACCGAAAATACTATCGCCTGAAGGGGACGGATGGCAGCACACTGATAGGTGCCATAGGAACAAGCAGGGACGAGAACCACGCCTTCTGCTACTTGGCCAGGCATTTCGCTGAGGCCGGACTGCCTGTGCCTCAGGTGATTGCCGAGAGCAAGGATGGCTTGCGATACCTTCAGACCGACCTCGGCAACCACTCACTCTTCGATGCCTTGAGGGGTGGTCGAGAGGCTGGAGGCCGATACAATGCCCATGAGAAGGAACTGCTCAGGCGAACCATTGCCTCACTTCCAGCTATGCAGATACTGGGAGCCCACGACCTCGACTTCACCCAATGCTATCCGCAGGAGGCACTCGACGAGACAAATGTCCTCTTCGACCTCAACTACTTCAAATACTGTTTCCTCAAGGCCACAGGGCTCGACTTCCACGAACTGAAGCTCGAGGCTTCCTTCCAGCTGATGGCCCGCGACATCGTCAACATTCCTGGCGGAGCATTCATGTATCGCGACTTCCAAGCCCGGAATGTGATGCTCGACAGTCAGGAGAATCCCTACTTCATCGACTTTCAGGGTGGTCGCAAGGGCCCTGTGCAGTATGATGTCGCCAGCTTCCTTTGGCAGGCCTCTGCGCGCTATCCGAAGAAGCTGCGGGCAGAACTCATAAAGGTCTATCTGCAAAGCCTCAAACAATATCAGGAGGTCAGCGAGAAGAAGTTCAGGCAAGGTCTGCAGCTTTGCGTCCTCTTCCGACTGCTTCAAGTGCTGGGTGCTTACGGCTTCCGTGGCTACTTCGAGCGCAAGAAGCATTTCCTCGAGAGCATACCGCCAGCAATGGAAAACCTGCGCGACTTGCTCGCCGATGGCGGATGCCCATATCCTTATCTGAATGAGGTGCTTGCAAAGCTTGTGTCAATGCCTCAGTTTAATAGCGAGCCCAAGGTGGAGCACCAGCGAACAGATGGCCTGAAGACGACGGAACTCAATCCCTATCAGGCGCATCCGCAAGACGGTCCACCCACCTTCTCGCGTTACGATGCCCAGGGACCGCTCGTGGTTCGCGTGTTCAGCTTCTCCTATCGGAAAGGCATTCCTGAGGACACGAGCGGCAACGGAGGAGGCTATGTCTTCGACTGCCGAAGCACACACAACCCCGGCCGATACGAACCCTACAAGCAACTGACGGGACTCGACGAGCCTGTTATCCGTTTCCTTGAAGACGACGGAGAAATATTGACATTTTTGGAAAGCGTTTACAAGCTGGCAGATGCTCATGTCACGCGTTATCTGCAACGCGGCTTCACCAATCTGATGTTCAGCTTCGGCTGTACAGGCGGCCAGCATCGCAGCGTCTACAGCGCACAGCACCTCGCCGAGCATCTCCATAAGAAGTTTGGCGTCGAAGTGCACATCTGCCATCGCGAACAGGGCATCGAGCAGGTGCTGACACCCGGCAGAGCCATGATATTTGCAGCCGGATTGGGCACACGGCTCAAGCCTCTGACCGACACACTGCCAAAAGCTCTGGTCCCCGTTGCTGGAAAGCCGCTGCTCGAATATCAGCTTGAGAAGCTCAGGGCTGCAGGCTTCACGGATATAGTCATCAACGTGCACCATTTTGCCGACATGATAGAGGAGTGGTGCCAGCAGCATCCGATGCGGCTTCGCATCCTGTTCTCCGACGAACGCGAGAAGTTGCTCGAGACCGGTGGCGGCATCAAGCATGCAGCCCCCCTCTTGCGTGATGCACTGGATGGTTTCCTCATCCATAATGTTGACATTTTGAGCAATGTTGACCTGCGTTCCTTTGTCGAGGCAGGACGTTCAGCCTCTCTCCTGGAGAAGGGTGAGGCGCGACCTCGGGCTGCAACCCTGTTGGTCAGCGAACGTGAGACACAGCGCTACCTGCTTTTCGACGACGACATGCGCCTCGTGGGCTGGACGAACATTGCAACAGGCGAAGTCAGAAGCCCATATCCCAATTTCGACTCAAAGCTCTACCACAAATACGCCTTCGCCGGCATTCACTACATGAACCCCAGCTTGTTCAAGTATTTCGACCAGTTCGACGACAAGTTCAGCATCATCGACTTCTACCTGAAGATATGCGATAAAGAGCCCATATATGGTTACGTGCAGCCCGACCTTCGCATCCTCGACGTCGGCAAGCTCGACAGCCTCGCAGCTGCAGAAGAATTCGTTACAGCCTAAGAAGGCCGGAACAGGAGATAAGGGTGGGGGCAACTCTGCCTTTAGAGTGCCAAAACCAAAAGATTGACAAAGTCAAGGTGCTCTCTGCCTGACTGAAAAGGGGCTTTTCCTTATCTCCTGAAAATGCTTGTTACGTTTGTTACGCTTGTTACGTTTGTTACGCTTGTTACGTTTGTTACGCTTGTTACGTTTGTTACGCTTGTTACGGTTGAATGGTGGGATTGCTGTCCCCCTTAACGAAATTCTACCTTACCTGCAAAGATAAGGGAGTTTTACTCATTCTTCCTTTGCTTTGGTGCTCCTCAGACTCCTTGACTCCTTAGAGTTGATATCGTCTAAGGAGTGGAGGAGTTCAGGAGTTTTCAATTTTTCACCTTTTTGCTTTTTAACCTTTCAGAACGGGCCTCCTCTTCATATTTCATACCTCATATTTCATACCTCATACTTCATACCTCATACTTCATACCTCATACCTCATACTTAACTTCTCTTCTTAACTCCTGGTTAATAATTTTTAATTCTCTCGTCTGCCTATATTGAGCATTTTGACTTGTAAAATTGGCCACTTTGACGTGTCAGGATTCCCTTTTTAGGCAGAGGTGGTTTTTTAAGGGAATATTATAGCAGTTGGCATGATGGAAGCCTGAAAGGCTGGAAAGACTACAGGCGGGGGTGGAACCCCCGTAACCAGTACGAGCGGTAA
>CACXLY010000012.1 GCA_902768605.1 uncultured Bacteroidales bacterium | reverse complement strand
AATATAAGTCGTGTCGATTTCCTGCTTCGGATTGTTCTTCACCGTTTCGCCCACCTTGATGGCTGTGCGGACGCTGTCCATCGTGACGCGGTCAACTTCATCCACGAGCGTGACAAATTCGGGGTTGTAACCCAGGAACTGGGTGAAGAGGCCCTGTTTCGTCCCATCTTCCGAGTCGCTCCAAGACAGGATGAAGCCATATACGAGTCCGTCTTCATCAGGGAAAACAATCATATATGTATTGCATTCGTCGTATAGCAGATACCACACATCCGTCCCATTCACCTTTTGGCCTTCGACGAGATGAAGCGCTTTCATGGTTTGCATCTTATAGGGCAAGGAGTAGCAGTAGTGCAGGGAAGCCTTGTCGAGATGTTCCATGTAGCTTTGCAGGAAGTGTTTGATGGGCTCTTCCCCACGGCAAGCGAACATCTCCGTTCTTGAGCTATCGGCTTGTTCCCAAGGATGATCGAGGATTTTCACTTGCTTGTCCTCGAGGAAACGTTGTGAAGCCTTTTGCATAGCAATTGCGTGCTCGTTCTTCTGCGCCTGGAGCGGCAAAGCCGTCAGAAGCAAGCCGAGGAGCAAAATGCTGAGTCGTGAAATCTTTTTCATAGTGGTATGTTTTGTTGTTTGATTCATAATGGGATGTAACGTGTTGTGGTATCTACGAGGTATTCCTCTTTGTAGGCGGTCTCCACTTGCTTGTGGATGATCTTGTTCACCAAGTTCTTGATGCGTTCATCGGCTCGCATGAGGCCCGTCAGCTCAGCCAGGCAGGTGCTGTCGCGGCAGTCGCCCATGCGGTTCTCAAGCTGCGTGAGGTAGTAGTAGAGGCTATCGGCGGCATCGGCCAGCACGGGCTCGTGGGCCGATGGGATAGGGGAAGAGGCCTGAGTAATCTGATTAATCGGAGTCTTCTGAGTGCTCGGAGAAATCTGATTATTCTGAGTGCTCGGAGTTTTCCGAGTGTTCGGAGTCTTCTGATTATTCTGAGTAATCGGAGTCTTCTGAGTAATCGGAGTGCTCGGAGAGGTTTGAGCTATCGGAGGCTCACTCTTTGGGACTTCCCGCACGAGCGGTTCTTCTGTCTTTTCGGCGAGTTGCGGCTGGGGCTCCGACGTGAAGCTGCGCCAGGTGAAAAGTGCGACGGCGGCAATCAAGACTGCGGCGGCGACCAACAGCCCCCCTCCAAACCTCCCCCCGAGGAGGGAGGCTTTTTTGTTTTGAGCCAGCAGGGCGTCGTAGAGCGCCTCGTCGCGGTCCAGCTCGCCTTCTGAGGGCAGCTCCCACGTCTCCTGTCCGATGGGGTGCTTCCCCTCGAGGTAATTGTCTATGAGTAGTTTTTTATCCATCAATGTATCCTCCTTCCTTTAATACATTATATATATGTCTGCGTGCGTGGCTTAACATTGCGCTGACCGTCCTGACGTTAATGCCGGTCGCTGTCGATATCTCGCTTGTCTGCATCCCTGCTTCAGCGAACATCCTCCAGAGGCGCTGCTCGGCTCGGGACAGCGAGAGGGCTGCGCGGCGGAGTGCTTCTGTGAGCTCTCTTTCCTCGAGAGTCTGGCCCTCTCCAAAGGCGGGAAGCGAGAACTCGTGACTGACGGAGAACGCCGCATGAGGGTGTCGCTGGCGGCTTCGCCACAGGTCGATGCACTCGTGCTTGGCTATGCGTACGGCCAGCCGTTCGGCATCCGAGGGCGCAGCCAGCGTCAGCCAGGCCTTCCAGAGACGTATCATCGTCTCCTGCGCCACATCTTCTGCGTCGTCTGTCGAAGAAAAGAAATTGCCGGCGATAAACTTTGCCTTCGAGCGCAAGACAGGTGCCAAACGTGCAAACTCTGCGTGATTCATACACCCTAATAACGTGGGAAAAGGCGAAATGTTATGTAAAATTAGGGATTGTTAACAGTTTTTCCGCGTTTTTCTTGGTGGTTTGGTTAAAAAAGTGTAACTTTGTGGCGGTGTAATGCGCTTGTGGTGGAATTGGTAGACACGCCAGACTTAGGATCTGGTGCCGAGAGGCGTGTAAGTTCGAGTCTTATCAGGCGTACACTTTGAAAGGGGAAAAGTTGAAAAGGTGAAAAGTTGAAAAAGCAAATATAAAGGTAAAAAGAATAAAAGTTGAAAAGATAAAAAAACATTGAAAAGTTATGAAGAAGCTTTCGTCTCTTATAAGCTATACGTCATCCATCGTCTGTTGTCTGTTGTTCCTTGCCTCTTGTCTGTGGTCTTGTACTGAGGACATCGACACATCCGCGCGGTATGTGTTCAAGGAGCGTACCGTGGCGAGCTACCTCGTGGACCATCCGCAGTTCAGCGAATACGTGAAGCTCCTGAAGGAGCAACCCGTCAGCGACATCAGCGAGACCAGTGTCTATCAGCTCATGACCGCGTATGGCTACTACACCTGTTTCGCTCCGACGAACGCTGCCATACAACTCTACCTCGACTCGCTCGTCATAAAAGGCATCATTCCCGAGGCCAGCTGGGACGCTTTCCCCGATCAGCGGACACGCGACAGCATCAGGGCAGTCCTCGTGCTAAACAGCATCATCGACGGCACGAAGCAAGAGATAACCTTCTTCACAGGGCAGTTCCCCAAGACGAACGAGGAGTTCTCCATCAACACGATGGCAGACCGCAAGATCAGCGTCACGTACTACGCGTCGGACCTCGACAGCATGGCCATCGACGGCATGTGTCCCATCTCGAAGCGCAACCGCGACATCGAGGCCATCAATGGCTTCATCCACGAGGTCGGCTACGTTATCAACCCCAGCAACGAGACGCTGGGCAGCACGCTCCATAAGTACGCCTTCGACCACGAGTCGGGTCTGAGCGTCATGGCCAAGCTGGTGGAAGCCTGCGGACTTACCGACACGCTCAGCAAGGTGAAGGATGAGCGCTACGACCTCCTCTACCGCACAGGCGCCTTCCCAAAGTTCCACTGGAACCTGCTCAACGTTGACGTCGAGGCTCCCGAGCACCGGCGCTACGGCTTCACACTCTTCGCAGAAACCGACGAGTACTGGGAAAACGAGCTCGGCAAGAACAGGAAAGACATCACCAAAGAGGACATCATCGACTGGCTCTTGGATAAAGGCTACTATCCCGACGCCATCAACGACGACGACTATCGCAACGAAAACAACCTGCTCAACCAATTCGTCACCTATCACCTCCTGCCGGAACGCGTCGCTGTTGACAAGCTCGCCATCCACTACAACGAAAAGGGATACAACTACAAAAACAAGAACGCCGTCCCCACAGTGCCCGTATGGACCCACTTCGTCACATTCGGCAAGCGCCGCCTGCTGCGTGTCTGGGAGAGCGCAGAGAGTCAAGGACCGTACCTCAACCGTTTCCCAAAACTCAACAACGGCAGGCACGACGACTACCATGAAAAGGAGTGCACCGAGGAGAATATAGGCGTCGAGATTCGCACGGACGAGAACTCAGGCATCGTTAAGCTCATCAACGGCATCATCTATCCTATCCACCAGCCCATCGCCTACACGGAGCACGTCCGCAATGAGCTGGCAAAGGTGCGCCTCCGCTATGACGCCTACGAACTGCAACCTGAGGCGTGGAACAACGACATGCGTAACATGAGCTACTTCTGGCGCTTCAAGTTCTCGAGCGATCCCGACAAACAGTACTTCACAAACCTTACCGTCAACACGAAAGAGACTAATTTCATGCTCCTCAATGGGCGTGACCAGAGCTGGCCGAACTATCAGGCCGACGAAGTCCTCGCGGAAGGCCTCTACGACATTACTATTACCCTGCCCCCCGTCCCCAAGTTCGGTGTGTACGAGATACGTATGGGCGTATCGACCTTCAGCGGTACCCGCGGCATCTGCCAAGTGTATTGGGGGCCGCGCAAAGACCAACTCGTGGCTCAAGGCATACCCGTCAACATGCAGTTGGGTGGTAACAGCGTGCCCAACATCTTAGGTTGGGAGCGCGATACCGACGACGATGACTACAACGCCGAAGTAGATAAGAAGATGCGTAACAACGGTTTCATGAAGGGACCTGAGTACATCGTGGCAAGCGCGGGAGGCCGTGAGACAAACCGCATCAGCGCAACCTCGACGCGACGCATCATCGTGCGCGAACCGATGTCGCCCGACGTCACCTACTACCTCCGCTTCAAGACCGTGCAGGACTACACCGAGAAGCAGCTCTTCGTCGATTATCTCGAATGGTGTCCCAAGGAAGTCTATGACAATCCCGAGTACCCGGAGGACATCTGGTAAAGCGAAGGAAAGGCTCCGATAAAAGGAGGCAGATGCTCCCGCAAAAGGAGGCAGATGTTCCCGCAAAAGGAGGCAAGACAAAAAGCAAAGCCACTACTCGTCAAAGGGTAGTGGCTTCGTTTTTGGTCGCGTGCAGTCTTGCTGTTTATCGCGTGCGGTTTTATTTCAGGCAGCCGGCAATGAAGGCTTGCATCTCGGGGTAACTCTTCTCGATGCTCAGCAGGAGGTGCAGCTGGTTGTTTGCACGGACGAAGTTGTGGTCGGGGTATTGGCACTTCCAATACTTGTCGCCGCTGAGGTAGTCCCAAAGGAATCGGACGCACTGCATGTAAGGGAAGAGGGCCGTGGCGTACGGCAAGTTCTCTATCTCGACGGGCAGTAGGAAGCTGCGGGCGCTCTCGAGGTAACCCTCGGTGAATGCCTTGAAGATGTCCATTCGGAACTTTACCTTGTCCATGTCCGGGCAGTCCTCGGCCACCTCGTTTGCTGCTGTGCGGAGGAAGTCGCCGTAGTCGGAGAAGATGAAGTTGGGCATCACGGTGTCGAGGTCGATGACGCAGAGCACGTTATCCTGCTTGTCGAACATCATGTTGTTGACCTTCGTGTCGCAGTGGCAGACGCGTTTCGGCAGCGTTCCCTCGCGGCCCATTCGCTCGGCCTTGCACATCTCGTCGGCCCGCTTCTCTATTTCCGCCAGCATCTTCTGCACGCGGTCTTCCTTCACCCGACCGGCCGGGTCGCGCTTGATGACGTCATGCAGCTGCTCGAGCCTGAACTCCATGTTGTGGAAGTCTTTAATAGTCTCGCCCAACTTAACGGGTATGTCGGCCAGCATCGCCTGGAAGTTACCGAAGGCGCGACCTGCTGCGCGGCTGCTTTCCGGGTCAACCGCCTGCTTTGTGACAGCATCTGCGATGAAGACCATCAGGCGCCAATACTTCCCGTCCTCTTTCACATAGAGCTTCCCATCCTCCTTCGCGGGGATGAATCGCAGCACGCGGCGGTCGATGTCGGGCGTGCCCTGCTCGGTCAGCTTCTTTCGGATGTGCGACGTCACCGCGTCGATGTTGCGCATCACCATGTCCACGTCGGGGAAGACGACGTGATTCACGCGCTGCAGCACGTAGTCGGGTTTGTCGGCTTCGGCAGTCTTCACTTTGTACGTGTCGTTGATGAGACCCTCGCCCAACGGCTTGATTTCGCTAATGGTTCCTTCGTAGGCGAAACGTCCCACGATAGTTGTCAGTTCTTGGTTCATAGTTTGTAGGTTTATGGGTTGTTTTGTGTGCAAAGATACAAAGAAAAAAAGAATTAAGAAAGAAATTAAGAATTATTTCGTATCTTTGCAAGCGAAACCACATAAAATGTAGGATAATATGAAACGACTCTGCTTAATCTGTCATTTATCATTTATCATTTGTCATTTTGCTTTAGCGCAACAGGCATCGGCTCCCACGACGCTCGAGGGCTGGGCTGAGCGGCTGGAGACATTCGGCAAGACTATCCCGCAGGAACAGGTCTTCATCCACATGGACAACACATGTTATTTCCTGGGCGATACCATTTATTACAAGGCCTACGTCCGCCGCAGCGATACGGGGGCGCCAAGCCGGCTGAGCGGCGTGCTTTACGCTGAGCTGCTCAATCAGGACGGCTACCTCGTGGAGCGCCAACAGCTTGAATTGCAGAACGGCCAGATGCATGGGAGCTTCGTCCTGCAGGACACGCTCTACGGCGGCTACTACGAGCTGAGGGCCTACACGCGCTGGCAGCTCAACTGGGGACTCACGGAGCACCCGCACAACAAGGTATCCGAGCTGTGGTTCTTCAACAAGCGGATGGCGAGGGAATACTATCAGGACTACGAGAAACTGTATAGCCGCGTCTTTCCCGTCTTCGACAAGCCCAAGGAGCCAGGCGACTTCTTCCACGAGATGACGCTTCGCCCCCTGCGCCGCCTCTCGAAGATAGACGAGACGTCGCCCAAGCCGAAGCTGCAGCTCTTTCCCGAGGGCGGCAATCTCGTGGCGGGCGTGCCGAACAGGGTAGCCTTCGAGGCGACCAGCAACGAAGGTTTGCACCTGGAGGGCACGGTGAAGGTGACGGAGGGCTCGGCAAATGTCGTGGCCGAGGCGAACATCGAGCAGCGCGGACGCGGCTCGTTCGTCTTCACGCCACAAAGCGGCAAGAGCTACACCGTGACCTATACCGGCAAGAAAGGCACGGCGAAGGAGATGCTGCCCAGTCCAGACAAGGACGGCGTGGCCCTGCAAATCATCAACAACGGGGTGGGGGACAGGAAGGTGGAAATCCACAAGGCGGGCGCTGCTGCCAGCGAACCGCTCGGCATGACCGTGATGCACGACGGCATGATGCTCGACTTCCAGACCGTCCCCGCAGGCGCTTCCGCCACGCTCTCCCTCGACGAGGACAAGCTGAAGACAGGCGTCTGCCAAGTCACTATATATAATAATGTAGGGCGCGTCTATGCCGACCGCCTCTTCTTCTGCCGCAAGGCCGACTTCGCGCCCAGCACGCTTCAGTTCTCTGGCCTCGGCAAGCAGCCCGCCGAGCCTTTCGCCCCCGTCAGCCTTGCCGTGGAAGGCGGCAAGCCGGGTGCCACGGTGAGCGTCTCGGTCTGCGACGCGACGCACAGCGAGTACCTCTATGACGACGGCAACATCCTGACGGAGATGCTCCTGGCGAGTGAGATACGAGGCTTTGTGGAGACGCCGGGCTACTTCTTCGAAAAGGACGACGAGGAGCACAACCGTGCGCTCGACCTCCTGCTCATGATACAGGGCTGGCGGCGCTACGACTGGCATACGATGACCGCGCCCGGCGCCTTCGTCCTCAACCACAAGCCCGAGCAGACGCCGCTCCTGGTGGGCGAAGTGAACCCGTATATGGCGGGCGAGCAGGAGTCGCAGTATGCCAACAACTATCAGGCCGTGAGTGGTGGCGAGGACGCTACCGATGCCGTCAGCCTCACCGGCGAACAGCAGATGGCCACCAACGAGGACAATGAGATAAAGGAGGCAGAGGACGGCGGCAGCGTGACGGCAGCCCGTGCCCAGACGGAGACGACGGGGCCCGAGGTGACGACTGCTCGCGACGAGGTGGCCCGCTTTAGCCAGACCGACCGGCAGCTGAAGCGCGAGCTGCTCGTCAAGGCGCGCTTTGCCAAGCCAGGTGCCGAGCAGGGCATCGACGGCGAAATGATGACCGAGAAGCACGCCTTCTCCATCCCCTCGCCACGCTTCTACGAGGGCTGCATCTTCCATCTCGCAGCCAGCGACAGCACGAAGTGGAATGGCAAGAAACACGTCTGGGAGTATCCCAGCACGGATCGCAACAACAAGCTCAACTACCCGGAGTTCTACGTCCGTCTGCGTCCCATCTTCCCCCGCTTTGTTAAGCCCTACGACTGGTACCAGTGCCATCTGGCCGCGGCACCAAAGGGCTCGGTCATCGCCCCCGATTGGGTGATGGACGGCTCACGTCTGCTCGACGAGGTCACCGTGGGTATCAAGCGCGCCCGCCTCGGCAAGTTCGACCCGACGAAACCTGCTTACGTCATCGACGCCTACAAGGCCTTCAATGAGGTCTGCGACGCAGGCTTCTGCCCCGGCATCTATTACGGCTACAACCGCTTCGTGCGCGACGTCTCACGCACCTTCATCGGCGACATGAACCTCTCGCGCGACTACGTCCTCGAGGTGCGCATCGACGGCAAGAAGGAAGCCAACAGGTCGGCTGCCGAGGAGAGTCGCATCGCCGTCGGCGGCGTAGTGGACGGCACGGTGCCTACCGAGTCGTTCAACATCCCGCAGAGTTTGAAGGAGAAATACAACCTGCTGAAAAACCTCGGCAAGGTGTATATCTACACCGACTATAGTCCGCGGCGCGAGGGCAATTCGCTCTACGACGGCGAGGACATCCCCATCGTGACGGTGGACCTCCACCTCATCGACCAGCTCGACTCGCAACGCGCCACCTCGCGCGACCGCCGCTACGTCCTGCCCGGTTATTCCGCACCCGAGGAGTTCTACCAACCCGACTACTCCAACAAGCCCTTGCCCAGCACGAAGGATTACCGCCGCACGCTCTACTGGAACCCCGACCTCAAGCTCGACGACAGCGGGAAGGCCGAGTTCCGCTTCTATGGCAACGGCAAGCAGACGCATCTCAGCGTCTCGGCCGAGGGCTTGGCTGGCGACGGCACTCTGCTGACGGGAAAGAGTCGTCCTGAAGACAGATGATGCTGACTGCAGAGGAGCTCCCGGCTCCCACACGTGGCGTCGGCCGACGCTTGCTGTGGGAAGAGCCGACGCTTGCTGTGGGAAGTGGCTTTCCTTGCTGTAGGAAAAGCCGACGCTTGCTGTAGCGTTTTTTAATGTGATGTGAGAAGATGAAAAGATTGTTATTATACGTTTTTGCTAACCTGCTGATTCTCGGGGTGCTTCGGGCCGAGGCGCCGCAGCTCGGCGTGGCTCACGGCATTTTCAGCGATGCGTTCCGCCTCTCCATCACTTCGCCTGAGCCGGGCTCCACCCTCTATTACACCGACGACGGTAGCGACCCGCGGCAGAAAGGACAACTCTACGACGGCGAGCTCTACATCAGTCGCACGTCCGTCGTCCGCGCGGCATATCTTGTGGCCGATACCCTATGGAGCGACGTCGCCACCGCAAGCTACATCTTCCCCCAAAGCCTCCTGACGCAGGGCAACCGCCCCGCAGGCTATCCCGCCTACTGGGGCAACTACTGCGAAATATCGGGGACTGCCAAGGCCGATTACGAGATGGACCCGCAGATAACGGGCAACGAGACCTACGCCGCCTACATCACCGAGGGCATCACGGCGCTGCCCATCGTCTCGCTCGTCACAGACCGCGACAACCTCTTCAGCCGGACCAACGACGAGCAAACGGGCGGCATCTACATCTTCACCGGATGCCCCGTCGGCGACGGCACGGGGCGGGGATGGGAGCGGCCCGTCAGCTTCGAGCTGATAGGCGGCGAGGCCCGTCACGACCTGACCATCGACTGCTGCCTCAAACTGCACGGCGGACACGGGCGATTGCCCGAGAAGAACCCGAAGCACGCCTTCCGACTCCACTTCAAAAGCGACTACGGACCCAAGAAACTCAAATACAACGTCTTCGGCGACCGCGCTCCCAGGCGCTTCAATGCCCTCGTGCTCCGCACGTTCTTCGGTTATTCCTGGCAGCACTGGGACAACGCTCAGCGCAGCAAAGCGCAGTATGCGCGCGACCTCTGGACGCGGGAAACGCAGGCGAAGATGGGCGACCCCATCAGCACAGGGCAGTACGTCCACCTCTTCCTCAATGGCCTCTACTGGGGCATCTACAACCTCTGCGAACGCGTAAGCGACGACTTCTGCGTGCAGCACTTTGGCGGGACGGAAGAAGACTGGGACGTGACGGAGGTGGATGGCGGGGCAGGGCAGTACCACGCCGCAATCCCCACCTACGGCGACATCGAGGCATGGAACGCGATGGCTGACCTCATCTACGAGCTCCCCAGTCACAAGAGCTACATGCACCTCATCGGATGCGGCTCCGATGGCAAGCCGAACGAGAAGTACCCGCCTCTGCTCGACGTCGACAACTTCATCCACTACATGCTCATTAACCTCTACGGCGGCAATACCGACTGGGACCACCACAACTGGTACGCCTACAGAAACCGCATCTGGGCAGACCAGGGGTTCCGGTTCATCTGCTGGGACTCGGAGACGGTACTCGTCTCGTCGAACGAGAACTTGACATCGAAGAACAATCGCGGCTGCCCGACCGGCTTCCTCAACCGCCTGATGAAGCAGGGCATCTTTGCCCACCGCTTCCACGAAGAGGCGCAGCGGGCCTTCACGCATGGCGGGCCGCTGACGCCCGAGTCGGCTCTCGCCACCTGGGACAGCCTCTACCAAGTCATCGAGCTGGCGCTGTGGGACGAGTGCGCTCGCTGGGGCGACTACCGGCGCGACGTGCATCCCTACACCTCGCAAGGCGCTCTGTATAAGCCCGATGGCGCATTTGCGACCGAACGCCAGCGGCTGCGCAATCAGTATTTCCCCGTCCGCACGGCCAACGTCATCAGGCAGCTCCGCGACAAAGGCTGGTTCCCTCGGGCCGAGGCACCGCTCATCTTCATCGACGACACCGAAATAGGCTACGGACTCCAGCCGTACTGCACCGAAAACTCTCTCAGGATGACCGGACAGAACATATATTACACGCTCGACGGCTCCGCGCCGGTCAACTGGTTCCAAAACGATGCGGGTGCACTCTCGCCCACAGCAAGGCCCTACACCGAGGGCGACGATGTGCTGGCCGATGTGGAGGAATGGATGCTGCCCGACACCATCACGCTGCGCGCCATCTGCAGGGAAGGCGACGAGTGGAGCCCTATCGTCACCGTTCGCCTCGCCGTCGACAGCCCCACAGGTCTGCATGACCTTAAAGACCTGAGCAGTCAGAGCGACCTTCATGACCTAAAGGACCTTAAGAACCTTCAGGACTCTCAAGCCTTTGGAAGCTTTGGCACCGGCTGGTTCGACCTCAGCGGGCGCAGACTCGACAAGAGGGAAATCGGCAGGCCAGGCCTCTTCATCGTGAACGGAAAGAAACGCGTCGTAAGATGAAACTGACAGAAATCACATCTTTGAAAGAACCCGGGCTCGAGGCGTACGGCACGCTCACCGAGGCGCAACTGCGCAACAGGCTCGAGCCCGAGAAAGGGCTCTTCATCGCTGAAAGCCCGAAAGTCATAAGCGTTGCGCTCGACGCAGGTTTGCAACCCGTCTCGTTGCTCTGCGAACGCAAACACATCGAGGGAGATGCCCGCAGCATCATCGAGCGCTGTCCCGAAGAGATGCCCGTCTATACCGGCAGCCGCGAACTGTTGGCACAGCTGACGGGCTACACCCTGACGCGCGGCGTGCTCTGTGCCATGCGCAGGCCCCAGCCGCTCTCGCCGGAAGAAGTGTGCAGGGACGCGCGGCGCATCGTCGTCCTCCACGGCGTGTGCGACACAACAAATGTGGGCGCCATCTTCCGCTCCGCAGCAGCCCTCGGCATAGATGCCCTGTTGATGACGCGCGACTCATGCGACCCGTTGAACCGTCGTGCCGTTCGCGTCTCGATGGGCAGCGTGTTCCTTGTGCCGTGGACTTGGCTCGATGCAGAGGACGGCACACCTGCCGGCACCATTCATAAACTGAAGCAGATGGGATTCACTGCGGCGGCGATGGCACTCCGAAAGGACGACGTCAGCATCGCCGACCCGAGGCTCAAGGCCACCGAGCGCCTGGCGCTCATCATGGGGACGGAAGGCGACGGCCTGCCCGATGCCATCATCGATGCCGCCGACCTCGTCGTGAAGATTCCCATGCATCATGGCGTGGACAGCCTCAACGTCGGCAACGCCGCCGCAATTGCTTTCTGGGAGCTAGCCCCCCACCAAACCTCCCCCCGAGGAGGGAGGTTTTAAGGTCCGATAATCCCCTCCTCCTCGGGGGAGGGGTTAGGGGAGGGGGCTACATGTCATACCTCAGATTCTCCCAGTCCGTCTCTTGGTCGAGCTGAGCCATGAAGTCGTCGAGCACGCTCTGATCAATGTCGCCAAGCTCGAACTCCTTTATCGCATCCTTTCGTATCTCGTTGATCCAGGCACGGCGAGCTGTCACGTAGTCCTCGTGAACCTGTGCCGCCGTCTCCTCCGTGATTTCGTCGATGCCGTAGTATTCGCAAATGAGGCGATAGCTCCACGCCCAGCGGTACTCGGCATAATTGTCGTTGGCCTTCACGAATTCCTCACGGATGTCATGGATGTTGTTGAGGGAGCCGTCCTTGATAGCCTCCACGATGCGTTGCTCCTCGCTAAGGGGGATGAGCAGGCCGCTCAGGTCGCTCCACTTGCCTGTGCCGACGCTTGATGCCGGACGCGCCAGGCGGTGACGCTTCATGACGGCGCCCATGTAGATGCGAAGCGCGATGTCGTAGTACTTGATGCCTTTCTTGAGCGACGAGTTCTTGATGACGTAGTCGTGGAAATTGTATGTCTCCACGTCGCCCGACACCTCGCGAAGTGCCTCCAATGTCCTCTTGGCCACCATGATGCCACCTACGGAGAAGGGAGACAACCAGTCGAAGTTGACGATGGAATTCTTGCCGCGGTCGTGACGCTTGTCGCGCTTCGGCCATTTGCGGATGTCGCGATAGAGGCCGACTGTCGTCAGGTTGCGTCCCGGCACGAGATACATGTCGTCGCCGTACGCGATGAGATACGAGAAGGGAAGCTTGCGCGTGTCGGGGTGATGCATAAGCTTGCCGAAGCAGACGCTGAAGGTGCCGATGCGGGCAGGCATCAGGATGTAGCTGCCGCTGGCTGTCTTCGTGCCGCGCTCCAGCACGCCCCAGTGCATCGGACCCATCTTGTAGGCATGGTTCGAGAAATTCGTGCCCGAGCCTGCGTTGTAGAACGAGAACATGCCGCCGATGAGCAGCGAGCTCTTGTGGTGTGAGGCGGAGAACGGTCCGCAGAAGGCAGCACACGCCTCGCCGTTGCTCATGTAGCAGTTTGCGAAGAAGAGGCTGTTCTCGGCCGTAAAGCCGTCGGTTATCTTACACGCTTCGCCCACGAAGCAGTTCTCGAGCTTTGCGGCATTTGTTATGCTTGAACCATTATATATTACCGAGTTCTGACAGATGACGCCTACGCCGATAGTGACGATTGCTCCGGGTATGCTCTTCAGCGTACAGTCGCGGAGACGGAACGCGCCATCTATGATGCAGCCGCCGGATATGTGGCAGTTCGTGATGTCGTGAGTGGAGGTGATGCGCACGTCGTTGCCAATCGTGGTGACGGGCAGGCTGTGGTCTGCGATGTCCTTTGCCACGAGCTTCCGTACGATGTCGGTAAACTCTTTGTCCTGCTCGTGCTTGACCATGAGCGATGCGAGCTGAGAGTTGAGGCCGTCGAATATCATGACGTTGCCGTCGCCTACTTCATTGAGGACAGAGATGACGTGTCCCTCACCGAATGAAGCGTCAGGCGTCGTGTTGATGCTGCCGACGTCCTCGATGAGGCAATCGTTGCCGATGACGCAGTTGCGCAGAGTGGACCGGCGGATGCCGCTGTGCTTGATGTAGCCGCCTGCTATCTCAATGGTTTTGTTGAAAGAGCCGAGCGTCACTTCCCCGTAAAAGTCCGTCTGCTGGATGTAGTCGGTGCAGAAGTCGTCTGCCACGGTGATGCCTTGCCAATCCTCGGCCGTGCAGCCCTGACTCTTGAGGGCTGCAATCTCGTTTTCCTTAAGTTTTCTCATAAGAATGTTATCCTGTAAACCTTATTTTGCGTAAATCGGGTGCAAAGGTACGAAAAAGTTTATAGTTTATAGCTCATAGTTCGCAGTTTTTTTGTACTTTTGTGGCCAAACTGCATATAAAGAGTAATTAGTAAATAGTCAAACCGTAAATTAAGAGGATGTATTACATAAGCAAACGCCTGGTCATATCTGCCAGCCACCATCTTGAGTTGTCGTATCCCAGTAAGTGTAGCCAGCTGCACGGCCACAATTGGACCATCACGGTCTATTGCAAGGCTCGCGAGTTGAATCAGGACGGCATGGTCGTCGATTTCAAACTCATCAAGCAGCGCATCGAGTCGCAGCTCGACCATGCGAACCTCAACGAAGTGCTTCCCTGCAACCCGACGGCCGAGAACATCGCGAAGTGGGTGTGCGACCAGCTGCCCGAGTGCTATCGCGTCGATGTTCAGGAGAGCGAGGGCAACATGGCAACGTACGAGAAGGATTAACTCAATTTACTATTTGACGATTTACAATTTACGATTGATGTACAATTTTATTATTGAATTATTTGTCGTCCGTCTCGTAAATAGCTAAATAGCCAAATCGTAAATAAATAGTAAATCGTAAATGATTAAATCGTAAATAAAGTTGAGGGTTAACGAGACGTTTCTTTCGCTTCAGGGAGAGGGGTACTTCACCGGCACGCCGGCCTTCTTCCTCCGCTTCTCGGGGTGCAATCTGCAATGCCCGTTCTGCGACACCAATCATCAGGCCTACAGGGAGATGAGCGAGGACGAGATTGTGGCTGAGGCAAGCAGGCACGAACCGCGTCACATCGTCGTCACCGGCGGCGAGCCTGCCTTGCAGCTCACGCAGACGCTTGTCGATAAACTCCACGAAGCAGGCTTCTTCATACAGGTCGAGACGAACGGGACTTTGCCCCTTCCCGAAGGTATAGATTGGGTGACGTGTTCGCCGAAAAAAGCCCCCCTCCAAACCTCCCCCCGAGGAGGGAGGCTTCATGTTGATGAACTGAAGGTATTATATAAAGGAATAGGCGACGACCCCGAGCGTTTCCTCGAGTCACTCCCCCAAAGGGGGAGCAGGAGAGGGCTTCTTTACCTCCAGCCGCTCGACACGGGCGACGAGATGCGCAACCGCATCATCCTCCGCGACACGATTGCTTACATCCTGGAGCATCCCAAGTGGTCTTTGTCGCTGCAGACCCACAAGCTGCTCGGCATAAAGTAAGGACGGTTAAATATTGACAAACCGTCTGCTTCTGTTTCCCCTCTTGTCAAAACTCTCCACATTTCGTGCCACACAAAACCTTGAGAAATGTGGAATGACATTTCACGCCCTGTGAAAACGATTTGTTACCAACGCGAAACTTTTTGTTTCGTCTGCGTAACAAAAAGTTTCGCGTTGGTAACTTCAAAAGAATCTGCTTGTATAAAAGCAAGCTAATTGCAGAAGATGGTTGCTTTGCCACGAAAACATACTGTTTTATGTAGGTAGCTATGCTCTCAGAAACAGCTGAAGAATCTTGCAGTCATGTCAATGCACGTACATATCATGTTACTTTTTCTCGCAATCATTTGGCGGTTTCGTCATATTTTCCTAACTTTGTGGCGATAATGTGCAGAAATCAAATGTGTGCAGCGACATTATTAATATAATTATAGACAACATGAAACTGAAAACCTTTTTTGCAGCCTTGCTCTTCTTGGTGGCAGGCATGCAGACGGCGTGGGGGCAAGGCTTCCGCGTGTACAAGAGTGACGGAACGGTGGCGCAGTTCAGTCTGCGCACGGACAGTATCGTCTTTTACGATGGCATCGGCAGCGACGTGGACTTCGGTCCCTTTACGCCCGTCAACCAACCAATCGTAGGCACATGGTACAAGTCGAAGAGCGTAAGCATGACCTTCAACGAGGACGGCACGACGGACTACATGGAAGGTGCCACCTACGAGTTCATGCCTTATCAAGGCAACATTATCATCAACAATGCATCGGGCGTTCCGATGAATATCCTGAGGGTGTATAAGGTGACGGATGAAATGCTGGTCGTCAGCACGCTTGGCAGCAGCAGCTTCAATGTGTGGAGCCGCACGAAGCCTGTTCAGCTCGTGACAGGCATCACGCTGAGCGAGACGTCGATTACGCTTCAGCCGGACGAGACAATGTACCTCACGGCAACCGTTGAGCCTGCCGATGCCGACAACTCCGCCGTGACGTGGGCGAGCAGCGACGATGCAGTGGCAACGGTAATCAATAACGGTTTGGTGGTTGCAGTAGCCAAGGGCACCTGCACCATCACCTGCTCTGCGACGGACGGCAGCGGAGTGAAGGCAGAGTGCCAGGTGACGGTGACAAATGATACCTCAGGAACAATAAATGGCAGAGAGTATGTTGACCTTGGCTTGCCGAGCGGGACGCTGTGGGCGACGTGCAACGTGGGTGCCAACAGACCCGAGGAATACGGCGACTACTTCGCCTGGGGCGAGACAGCGCCGAAGGACTACTATGATTGGAGCACGTACTTTGACACAGATGATGGTGGCAGCACATTCAATAAGTACAAAAACAATGGCGGCTTGACGGAGTTGCTTCCCGAGGATGATGCAGCGACCAAGAACTGGGGTTCGCCTTGGCACATGCCGACGCTCGTACAGATGCAAGAGCTACTTGACAACTGCACCCGTGAGTGGACGACGCAGGGCGGCGTGAACGGTACTTTAGTGACCGGTCCGAACGGCAACACCATCTTCCTGCCCGCTGCTGGCCGCCGCTGGGACGACGAGCTCTACGGCGCGGGCAGCTACGGCTACTACTGGTCGAGTTCTTTCGACCCGAGCTGCGACAGCAACGCGTACTACCTCTACTTCAGTTCGGGCTACTGGAATTGGTACGGCAGCGACTACCGCTACGGCGGGCGGTCTGTGCGGGCCGTGCGTGTTCAAGAATAGTCCCTCGGCCGAACAAGCCCAAAACATTTTATGTGCTGACCTCACCTTGTGTGAGGGGAACAGCGTGCCCCGCAAGGCACGCCCTCACACAAGAAGAGGTCGTGCACATAAAATGTACGGCACAAACGAAAAAGGAAATGGCAAGAATAAAAGACATCGTGGAAGTGGAGACACTTCCCGATGACCGATAGCCCGCGGACGGACGGGCCGCACGATGGCTATGTGTTCTGCTCGCTGAGGGTGTATGCTGAGCTGCCGTCGAAGCAGTGTGTGCAGATGCGTTCCTTCGGGAGGCCGATGGCGTGGACAAGCGTCTCGAGCTTGGAGAAACGCAACGAGTCGAGGTTCAGGCGGCGTGCTATCTCATCGACCATGCGCTTGTACTCGGGGCTGTCGGTGCGGGTGTAGGCCTCGAGATTCTTGCTGTCGTCGCCCTCGAAGTCTTTGATGATGCGACGCGTGATGAGCTCCAGGTCGCTCTTGCTGGCGCTGTAGTTGACGAAGGGACAGCTGTAAACGAGCGGCGGACAGCCGATGCGCATGTGCACCTCCTTGGCTCCGAGGTCGTGAAGTACCTTCGTGTTGTCGCGAAGCTGTGTGCCGCGTACGATGCTGTCGTCGCAGAAGAGCACGCGTTTGCCTTCGAGGACGTCCTTGTTGGCGATGAGCTTCATCTTCGCCACCAGGTTGCGCATCTCCTGATTGCTGGGCGTGAAGGAGCGGGGCCATGTGGGCGTGTACTTGCTGATGGCACGCATGTAGGGGCAGCCGTGTCCCTGAGCGTAACCCACCGCCATGCCGACGCCGCTGTCGGGGATGCCGCAGGCGCAGTCCACCTCGGTCTTGTCCTCCTGCCCCATGACGCGTCCGCATTCGTTACGCACGATTTCCGTGTTGCGGCCCTCGTAGTTGCTGGTCGGGAAGCCGTAGTAAACCCATAGGAACGAGCAGATTTGCATGCGGGGATTGGCAGGCCGGAGCACCTCCATCTCGTCGGAAGTGATGCGGACTACCTCGCCGGGACCGACGTAATAGCTTGTCTCGAAGCCCAGGTTGGGGAAGGCCGACGTCTCGCTCGTCACGGCCATGGCGCCTTCTTTACGTCCCACCACGATGGGCGTCCTGCCCCATGCGTCGCGGGCTGCTATGATGCCGTTCTCGGTGAGGAGCAGCATGGAGCACGACCCCTTGATGAGCTTGTGGACGATTTCGATGCCGTCCACGAAGTCCTTACCTTTTATAATAAGTAGCGCGACGAGCTCCGTCGGGTTGATTTTGCCGCTGCTGAACTCGCTGAGGTGTCCGCCCTCGTCGAGCAGGTGCTGCGCCAGGTCCTCTTGATTGTTGATTTTGGCGACGGTGACGAGCGCGAAGCGGCCCAGGTGGCTGTTCATGAGCATCGGCTGCGCGTCGGTGTCGCTGATGACGCCGATGCCCGAGCGGCCCTGGAACTTGTCGAGCTCGGGCTCGAATCGTGTGCGGAAGTATGTGCTTTCCAGGTTGTGGATGCTTCGCAGGAACTCGCCCGAGTCGCTCAGAGTGGCCATGCCGCCACGTTTCGTGCCGAGATGTGACTGATAGTCTGTGCCGTAAAAAAGGTCGTTAACACAGTGTTGTTTCTGAACCGTACCGAAGAATCCGCCCATTGTCTTCTTTTTAATTAAGAATGTAGAATTAAGAATGAAGAATTTGCTTCCGCTTTGAGTCTTCATTCAATTCGGGTGCAAAAGTACGGCAAAACGTGCTTTTCTGCAACTTTTCCTTGCCCTTTTTTCTTGATATAAGGCAAAAAAGTGCACGACAGCGCAAATCGTGTCTCTTTCTTCCCTTTCACATCTTCCCTCGAACCTTTTCCTTCTTACATCTTCCCTCTTTCTTCTTCCCCTTAGTCCGGCTGGATGAGTTTGAAGTCGAGCTGCTTTCTGTAGAGGTCGGCGCGGGCCACCTGCACCTTGACGCTGTCGCCCAGGTTGTAGCAGTGGTGGTAACGGCGGCCTTTCAGGCAGTAGTTCTGTTCGTCGAAGTCATAGTAGTCGCCTTCGAGGTCGCGCAGCGGTATCATGCCCTCGCACTTGTTCTCGTCTATCTCGACGTAGAGGCCGAACTCCGTGACGCCGGATATCGTGCCCTGGAAGGTCTCGCCCATGTGGTCGCTCATGTACTCCACCTGCTTGTACTTGATGCTTGCCCTTTCGGCCGATGCTGCCGTCTGCTCCATGTCGCTGCAGTGTTCGCAGAACTCCTCGTACTTCTCCTGTCCGACGGTGCGTCCGCCCTCGGCATAGCGCGTCAGGAGGCGGTGCACCATGAGGTCGGGATAGCGTCGGATGGGGGAGGTGAAATGCGTGTAGTAGTCGAACGCCAAGCCGTAGTGGCCGCAGTTGAACGTGCTGTACTTGGCCTTCATCATGGCGCGGAGCGTTATCATCTCGATGACGTTCTGCTCGCGCTTGCCCTTGACGTCGTCGAGCAGACGATTGATGTTGCGGCTTATCTCCGCTCTGTTGCCCGTCGCCTTCAGCCTGTGGCCGAACTTCTTCACGAAGTCTGCGAGGTTGAGGAGCTTTTGCGGGTCGGGATTCTCGTGGATGCGATAGGGGAAGACCTTGGGCTTGACGTTCTTCGGAACCTTGCCGATGCTCTCGGCCACGGTGCGATTGGCGAGCAGCATGAACTCCTCGATGAGTTTGTTCGCGTCTTTCGCGACCTTGAAGTACACGCCCGTCGGGTGCCCGTCGGCGTCGATGTTGAAGCGCACTTCGCACCTGTCGAAGTCCACCGCCCCGGCAGCGAAGCGCCTCTGACGCAGTTGCTTGGCCATACGGTTCAATACAATGAGAGACTCAACCAAAGACCCCTCTAAATCTCCCCTTAAAGGGGAGACTTCCTGACCTGGTTTGGGCTCCCTCCCTTTAAGGGAGGGTTGGGGTGGGTCTTGTGGTTGCTGGTCCCCTGGAGCCTTATAATCTTCCGGACTTGCCTCGCCGCGGTCCTCCAGTATCTTCTGCACCTCTTCGTATGCGAAGCGACGGTCGCTGCGCGTTACCGTGTGGGCGAGCTTCCAGTCCTTCACTTCGGCCTTTTCGTTCATGTGGAAGATGACCGAATACGTCAGCTTGTCCTCGTCGGGACGGAGCGAGCAGATGTAGTTGCAGAGGCGTTCGGGCAGCATCGGCACCGTGCGGTCCACGAGATAGACGCTCGTGGCGCGCTTGTACGCTTCCTTATCTATGATGGAGCCCTCCTTGACGTAGTGGCTGACGTCGGCAATGTGGACGCCCACTTCCCACAGTCCCTTCTTTAGCTCACGGATGCTGAGGGCGTCGTCGAAGTCCTTGGCGTCGGCGGGGTCGATGGTGAAGGTGAGGACATCTCGCATGTCGAGACGCCGACTGACCTCTTCCTCGGTGATGCCCGGCATGAGTTTCTCGGCCGCTTTCTCCACGGCAGCAGGATAGACGTATGGCAATCCGTACTCCGCCAGGATGGCATGCATCTCGGCATTGTTCTCGCCGGTCTTGCCAAGTATGTCAATCACCTTGCCAATCGGGTTCTTTGCCTTGTCGGGCCACTCCACGATGCGCACCACGGCCTTGTCGCCCGTCTTGCCTTTTTTGAGGTATTCCGTCGGGATGAAGATGTCGTTGGCAAGGGTTCTGTCCTCAGTCAGGAGGTACGCGTATCCCCGTTGCACCTGCAGGGTTCCCACGAAGGTCTTGTCGCTGCGCTTCAGGATTTCGGTCACCGCCGCCTCGCGGACATGGTGTTTCCTGCGGGCGAGCAGGGTGACTTGCACCGTGTCGCCGTCCATCGCATGCAGGCTGTTTCGCTCGGCCACGAGTATGGGCTCGCCGCCCTCCGCGGGCTCGAACGTGTTCTTGCCGTTCGCCTTGCGATGGAAGATGCCAGTCATCACCTGCGACGGCATGTTCAAAGTGTAGTACCCACGTGGTTGCTCCTTGATGAAGTCGTCCATCAGGAGGCCTTCCAACACGTCGACGAGGAGCATCTTTGCCTGGCTCGTCCTGAGATGAAGCTGTTTGCAGATGCCCTTCAAGGGGAAGGTGACGGTCGGGTTTTCCTGGAAAAAGTCAATGACGACACGTTCTAAATCGGTCTTGCGCAGTCCCCTGCTGCCTGTTTTCTTCTTGCCCATAACGTTTTCTTATATTATAACTGAAACTGCTGAAGTAGTTAAGTAGACAGTAGTTAAGTAGTTGAGCCAATACATTAATTGCCCCGAATCGCTGCTCCCCGACATTCGGTTTAACTACTGTCCGAAGGACGAGCGAAGCTGCCTGTGAATGCCTTGCTTAGTCGCAGCCGAAGATGTCGCGGGTGTAAACCTTGTCGCGGACGTCGTCGAGGACAGCCTCGTAGCGGTTGGCCACGATGGCTTGCGACTGCTTCTTGAAGGCCTCGAGGTCGTTCACGACACGCGAGCCGAAGAAGCTCTCGCCGTCCTGCAGCGTGGGTTCGTAGATGATGACCTCTGCGCCCTTTGCCTTGATGCGCTTCATGATGCCCTGTATGGCCGACTGACGGAAGTTGTCGCTGCCCGATTTCATTGTCAGGCGGAAGACACCGATGACGCAGTTGCGCTCGCTATGGCTGTCCCACTGGGCATTCTCGCTGTAGTAGCCTGCCATGCGCAGCACGGCGTCGGCGATGTAGTCCTTTCGCGTGCGGTTGCTCTCCACGATGGCCGTCATCATCTGCTGCGGCACGTCGCGGTAGTTGGCCAAGAGCTGCTTGGTGTCCTTCGGCAAGCAGTAGCCGCCGTAGCCGAAGGAGGGGTTGTTGTAGTGCGTACCGATGCGCGGGTCGAGGCCGACGCCGCGGATGATGGCTTTCGGGTCGAGGCCCTTCACCTCGGCATACGTGTCGAGCTCGTTGAAGTAGCTGACGCGCAGGGCAAGGTATGTGTTGGCAAAGAGCTTGACGGCCTCTGCCTCCTTCATGCCCATGAAGAGCGTGTCGATATTCTCCTTCTCGGCGCCTTCCTGCAGAAGCTTGGCGAAAGTCTCTGCGAAGCTCTTGGCGTCGGGATTGCCGATGGCCGTGATGGCCGCGTTTTCCTCGGTGAAGTTGCTGTCGCTTATCTCGAGTATCTTGGGATAACCCACGATGATGCGCGAGGGGTAGAGGTTGTCGTAGAGTGCCTTGCTCTCGCGGAGGAACTCGGGCGAGAAGAGCAGGTTGAACTTCTTGCCTTTCAGCTCGGGTTTGTAGAGGAACTTCAGGGCATACTTTGCATAGAGGCTGCGGCAGTAGCCGACGGGGATGGTGCTCTTGATGACCATCACGGCGTCGGGGTTTACGCTGATGACGAGGTCGATGACGTCCTCGATGTGGTGTGTGTCGAAGAAGTTCTTCACCGGGTCATAGTTCGTCGGCGCTGCGATGACGACGAAGTCGGCGTCGCGGTAGGCAGCGGCGCCGTCGAGCGTTGCCGTCAGGTTCAGCTTCTTTTCGGCAAGGTACTTCTCGATGTATTCGTCCTGGATGGGCGAGATGCGATTGTTGATCTTCTCTACTTTCTCGGGAATCACGTCGACGGCCGTCACCTGATGGTGCTGGCTGAGCAGCGTCGCGATGGACAAGCCGACGTAGCCTGTGCCTGCTACTGCAATTTTCAGTTCGTTAAAGTCTCTCATCATATCATTTGTCATTTAACCGTTTTGCTGTTTGTTATTTGCCTTTTTACTTTTGCGTATTTCCTTTTTCTGTGCAAAGATACGAAATAATCCTCAATCTCTAATCTCTAATCCAAAAAAACTTTGTACCTTTGCAAACAAAAGGTAAATGGCAAATGATTAAATGGTAAATAAGAGGTGACTTTCAACGATATCATAGGACAGGAAGAAGTTAAGGTGCACCTTCGTAGGCTGCTGCAAGAGAAGAAGTTGCCGCATGCCGTCATGTTCTGCGGACCTCGCGGGGCAGGCAAGCTGCCGTTGGCTCTGGCCTTCGCTCAGATGCTGCTCTGCCAGCACCCAAGTGACGACGGCGCCTGCGGCGTGTGCCCCGACTGCCGGATGTCGTCGCTCTGGGCACATCCCGACCTGCACTTCTCCTTTCCTATATATAAAGGTAAGAGCAGCGACAAGCCGGTTTCCGACGACTTTCTCGAGGAGTGGCGCAATCAGCTCAATAGCTCTCCCTACTTCGACACGGAGGACTGGCTCGAGGATATCGGTGCCGAGAACCAGCAGATAGTAATCTACGTGCAGGAGAGCGACAACCTGCAGCGCAAGCTGTCGCTTAAGTCGAGCCAGGGCGGACGTAAGGTGGTCGTGCTGTGGCTGCCGGAGCGCATGAACGAACAGACGGGCAACAAGCTGCTGAAGCTCATCGAGGAGCCTCCCGTCGGCACGCATTTCCTGCTCGTCAGCCAAGAGCCCGACCTCGTGCTCGGCACGATACAGAGCCGCGTGCAGCGCATCAACGTGCCGGCTCTGCCGGAAGAGGTCGTCAGCAAGGCTTTGCAGGAGCGTCACCACCTGCAGCCTGAGGATGCGGCCCTGCTGGCCCACATCGCCCAGGGCAGCTACACCGAGGCGCTGAAACGCATGCAGCGCGACTCGGAGCAGCAGATGTTCTTCGACCTCTTCGTACAGCTGATGCGCCACAGCTACGGGCGCCGCATCAAGGAAATGCAGCAGTGGGCGCTCGCCGTCAGCGAGCTCGGCCGCGAGAGGCAGAAGCGCATGCTCGAGTATTTCCAGAGGCAGCTGCGCGAGAACTATATCTACAACTTCCACCAACCCAAGATAAACTTCCTCGGCCGCGAGGAGGAGAACTTCAGCACGCGCTTCGCGCCGTTCATCAACGAGCGCAACGTCGTCGGCATCATGAACGAGCTGAGCGACGCCGCCCGCGACATCGCGCAGAACGTCAGCGCACGCATGGTCTTCTTCGACCTCGCCCTGAAAATGATAATATTACTAAAGAATTAAGAATTAAGGATTAAGAATTGAAAATGAAGAATGGAATGGAGAAGAACCTGCACATCCGGCTCTGCCACTCATGGCGGGAATCAATTCTCAATTCCCCTCTTTTGATTCTTGATTAAATAACGACAATGGAAAAGGATTACATTAGCGGTGAGCGCGGGCACGGTTTCTCGGCCCAAAGCGCCAATACGGGGCACTACGCCCAACTCAACACCTACGACTACCTGGCCGATGTGCCCGGCAACAGCGAGGTGACGGACCTCGTGGAGGTACAGTTCAAGAACACTCGCAAAGCATATTTCCACAACTGCGACAACCTGCCGCTCAAGAAGGGCGATATCGTGGCCGTCGAGTCCAACCCGGGTCACGACATCGGCGTCGTCTCGCTGACCGGCAAGCTCGTGCCGCTGCAGATGAAGCATGCCAACCTGAAGCCGAACGAGGAGATACGCAAGATTTACCGCCTGGCGCGCGATACCGACATGGAGCGCTATGCCGAGGCGAAGTCGCGCGAGCACGACACGATGATACAGAGCCGGCAGATAGCCAAGGACCTCGGCCTTGAGATGAAGATCGGCGACGTGGAGTATCAGGGCGACGGAAACAAGGCCATCTTCTACTACATTGCCGACGGGCGCGTCGACTTCCGCCAGCTCATCAAGGTGCTTGCTGACGTCTTCCACGTACGCATCGAAATGAAACAGATCGGAGCGCGTCAGGAGGCAGGCCGCATCGGCGGCTTCGGCCCCTGCGGACGCGAGCTGTGCTGCGCCGGATGGATGAAGAACTTCCAGAGCGTCGGCACGGGAGCCGCACGCTTTCAGGACCTGAGCCTCAATCCGCAGAAACTGGCGGGGCAATGCGCCAAGCTGAAGTGCTGCATGAATTACGAGGTGGACCAGTACGTCGAGGCATACCGCAAACTGCCGCCCCGCGACGTGATGCTCTTCACCATGGATTCCGACTACTACTTCTTCAAGGCCGACATCCTCTCCGGGCAGGTCACCTATTCCACCGACCGACGCAACGCAGCCAACCTCGTCACCATCAGTGCCGAACGGGCTAATGCCATCATCGACATGAACAAGCGTGGCGAGAAGCCCGTCTCGCTCGAGGAAGGCGGACGCCGTGAGCCGGAACGCCCTCTCGACCTCGCTACGCAGGAAGACCTCAACCGCTTCGATAAGAAAAAGCGCAAGAAGAAACACAAGAGCAAACCGCGCAACAGTGATAATGCGTAAGCGCATCCGAACCCGCTGCTGCAGGTCCGCATCCGGCACGCCCTCTTTACATAAACCGATGTCCCGAGCATTAGTCTGTTCCCTGATTGCATTGTCGCTGTCTGCCTGCACGGGAGGCACGGTGTTTCATCGCTACAAGCCGCTGCCCCCGGAGGGTTGGGACAGGCGCGACACCATGCAGTTCGACCTCCCGAAGGCCGAGAGGGACATCGACGGCACGCTGTTCGTAGGACTTCGCACGACGGCAAACCTCCGCTACCGCGACGTCGTGCTTGCCGTCGAGCAACGTCTCACGTCGCCCATCTTCTACAGGTGCGACACTGTCCGCTATCTTCTGACCGACGACGAGGGCTTTGCCCTCAGCCCCGGCGTCAACCACCATCAGTACGAGTCGCAGCACGTGCCTTTCCATTTGCAGAAAGGCCAGAGCGGCTCCGTACGCATCCGCCACCTCATGAGGCATGAGGTAATCCCCGACATCACAGAACTCGGCATCAGAATCGACGAGTAGCAACAGCCCGCAGCACGTGTCACGTCGCCCGGCATGACAAGTCCTGATGCCCGACGCCACGTGTAGGATAGTTTGCAAGTACATGTACATGCAATTGCAAGTTCATGTACATTCAATTGCAAGTTCATGTACTTGCAAGCAATGCAACGTGTAGGGCCGTGTGGCGAGACGTTCCGAATCGTGCAACGAGACGTGTCAGCTCGTGCACCAGGACGTTAGGAATCCGGAACAAAACATGCAAGGCCGTTTATATGGAAATATTGCTGTCCGGGGAAAAGCGCCGAACCAAAGGTCGACGATAGTCAAGGTGCGAAAGACTACAGACGGGGGTGTAACCCCCGGGACTCGTCCTTTCAGGACTTTCTCTGTCGTCGCAACATTACCGGGGGTTAACACCCCCGTCTGTGGTCTTTCGTCTCTTCGAGACTTTTGGCAAGCCTCCATTAGCTGCTATTCGTTAGAAACACCGATGAGAGAGGACCTAAAAGGAAGAGAGAGAAAATTTCTCCGGACAGCAATAGAACAAAACATGCAAGGCCGTTTATATGGAAACATAAAAAAGGCAGCCCCCGTAAGGGAACTGCCTTCTTCTATTGATTAAGGAAGTCGTCTTGACACAAAGGTCGCAACTGCTTTCGCTCGGCAATATTCAAGCTCGCTTGATATTGCGCGGGCTCATTCTCAGTTGTCGCCCCAGATGTCCCAAGCGGCATCTTCCTTGGTCATTGTCTTGTCGCCGTCAACGGTCTTGTCGCTGTCCTTGTTGACTTTCAGGCTGTCGGCAATCATCTGTGCTGCCATAGCCTCTTCTATCTGCATTGCAGGTGCTATATATTTCATAGTCATAATATTTAAGTGTTGATATAATTACTTTGTTAATATGCCTCTGCCTGCCCCCTTTCGGGGGAGGCGGAGGTTTTCTGTTTACTTAAGCACTTTCTTATTGCCTACAATGTTGATGCCCTTCTGCATCTTCTGGAGACGCTGACCTGCAACGTTGTAGATAGCACCGTTCTCGACGGCTGTCTCTACCTCAGCAATGCCAGTTGCACCATCTTCGTCGAAGATGAATGCCTTGACGCCGGAAACATCTTCGAGATAAGCCTTGCCACGAGTGATGGTGGTGCCGGGAGTAGCACGATAGAAGCCAATCTCTTCGCCTTCGGGCTGTGCCAGGATGTACATGTTGCCGTCGGCTTCAATGCCCTCAGCTGTGCCCTTCAGGTCGTTGGCTGCTGCCTTCGTAGCGTCTGTGGTGGGGAAGAACATGTAGAAGCCTGCTTCGCCTCTCAGAACGACGGGTTCTGAAGCAGCGAACTTGCCTTCGATAGCATTGAGGAGAAGCCAGTTGCCGCTCTTCACGCCTGCAAATACTTCAACACCGGCCGGTATCTCAAGGTCTGTCTCTTCCTGATAAAGCGTAGCATAGCCAGCGCTTGTGATCTCAGCTACAACAGGCAGATCTGTGTCCAGAGTCGGGTAAGCGCTTCCGATCATTTGACGGAACGCGGGAGCCAGCTTAGCTGCAACGAAGCCATTTTGGAGTTGTTCGTCGGTAGCCTTTGTGGCATCCTCAGGAGTCGTGGTTACAGTGCTTGATGAGCTGTTAACGTTCTCGCCCTGATAGTAGCTGTTGATGATAGCAGACTTGGCATTCTTGACAGCGCCGAAGAACTGGCCAGCCTTCGTAGACTGAACAGTACCGACTGACAAGCAGTTCTGAATCGTAACGAATGCGCCATTGCTGTAGCCAACCATGCCACCGAATGTGCAGTCGCCCGGAGTCTCTGCAGAGTTGATGAGCTTGCCGTCGAACAGACAGTTGGTAATGGTGAGGAAGCAAGCAGCGTTGTTGTTTGCATAGGCTGCGATACCGCCATAGTTGCCACTGCCACCTGCGTCGTTACCGTCCAATTCACCAATGTATTGGCAACGGTCAATTGTCGTGTGACCATTGAGGGCACCACCGAGGATACCACCTACCTGAGCACCTGCCAGTTCGTTGTTGAAGTATACGTCGCTATAAACGTTGCTGATGCGAACATCATCGCCTCCTGCCATAGAAATCAATGCGACTGCTCTGCCAGTAACTTCAGAAGAAACCTTAATGGTACCGATTGCGCGGAAGTTCTTCACGACAGCGCTACCGCCAATCTTACCGAACAAGCTGTTGTACTGACCCTTTGCGGTATAGGTGATGTCGAAGATGGTATGTCCGTCACCATCGAATACGCCCGTGAAGGGAACAGCATCTGTACCGATAGAGAACTTCAGGCTTTCGTCTGCGATTACATCGAAGAGGTCGATGTCAGCCACAAGGAGACCGTTGGCTGCGGGATCAGCCTGCTTAACATAACCAGCGAACCACTGGAGTTGCTTGCCATCGGCAATCTCGAAGAAGCCGTCTGCATTCGGAGTCATATATGTTTCATCAATAATTCCGCAATATGAGCAAATGCCATCAACGAAGTCATGAGAATCCTGAATAAAGGCTGCGGGATCGTTGGAGTAAGCTTCGAAAGCAGCATACGGAGTGCCGTCGCAGTGCAGCTGACCTGCCGGGTAAACAATGCTGTGAGTTGCGTCGAGAACAGGATATGCGTCGCCTTCAGCAAGAGCGGGAGCAACAGCCTCGAAGTCGTCAACACCAGCCACTACATTGACTGTATGAGCAGAGCCGACATTAACTGTCAGGTCAACAACTGCATAGAGTTTCTCCTCGTTAACCTTACCAGTGAGTGTGTAAGGAATGCTCTGGAAGAAGGCAGCATAAGCAGCCAATGCAGCAGGAATGTTCTCTGCGGGAACAGTATATGTGCCAGTCTGGCTGAATGTGCCGTCGTCAGCGATTTCAACGCCAGTGAGGCTGATGTCGCCAACGGGCAGAGACATGCCGAGAATGTTGAGCGTGAAGTTGGGCAGCGTGAAGGTGTAAGTGCCGTCGGCTGCGTTTGTCAAGGTAACGTCGGCAGCAGTCGGTTCTTCTGCTGTGCCGTCAGCTGTTACGACATACTGCTCAGCCTTGAATGACCTCTTATCCAGGTTCTGGTACCAAGCAACGTCTTCTACTTCACCATTATTCAGCTTGAAGGTAATCTCACCGCTAGCGAGCTGCTCTGCTGTAACTTCTGTAGCAGCGGGAGCTGCGAGAACCTTATCGCTGCTGGCTGCCTTTGCACTGCCTTCGAGCCAGTAGTTGTTCTTCACGTTTGCTGCATCCTTTCTGTGTCTGCCAATGATAGCACCACCATAAGATGCTGTGCCTACGCCCTTATAAGTAACTGCACCTACGCTCAAGCAGTTAGCAACAGTTGGGTTAGCGTTGTTGATGTAACCAATGATACCACCAGCATAACAGTTTTCTTGGTAGTATTCAACGGTACCATAGTTAGCACAGTTAAGAACCTTGTCGCTTGACATGTAACCGATAACGCCACCGAAGCAGTCATGGCTGCCAGCACCTACAGTCAGATAACCATCAAATGTACAGTTGGTGATGGTGTTGGCACCGCCCTGAGCAGAACCTACAACGCCACCGACGTGCTTTGCACCATTGTCACCAGCTTCAATATCCAAAGTTGAGTAGATATTGGAGATAGTACTGCTTGTAGCCCAACCGATAACGCCAGAACCGTTTGCTGCGCCTTCGGGAACTGTCAAATGACCGGAGATGCTGAAGTTCTTGACGGTAGCACCTTCGATGTTACCGAAGAGACCATACTTACCAACGGCTGCATCTGTTGTTCCATAGAAGTAGGTGAATGCATGGCCTTGGCCGTCGAATGTGCCCTTGAAGGGAACATCAGGAGTACCGATGGGATTCCAATCTACATCTCTATCCATGGTGATGTCAGCAGTGAGGACTGCATCAATAGTGTTCTCACCAGCATTTACTACCTCCTGGAATGTCTTAAGTTGGTTAAGATTGGCAATCTGATAAACGCCTTCTACGGGAACGAGGGCATAATCTGCTATGAGAGCAGGAGCATCTGCCATGTACTGCAGAGCTGCGTTATAAGCTGGGAGGAGCTGTTCCGGCGTTGCTGTCGTAACAGCGAGAGCCAAAGCCTGAGACTCTGCCAGTATCTCGTTCTGCAGAGATACGGGAATGACAACATCTCCAAGTGATGTTGCGAGAACAGAAGCGCGTATCATCAAGTCGTCGATGTAAGCTTGACGTTCAGCTTCCCACTCTTCGTCGGTAAGCATTCTGAACTCAGACATCTGGATTGAGCTACCATTGTAAGCTTCCTCTACTTCAATCTTGAAGTACTTGTAGCTCTTGGCCCAAGCCTCGCTGAAGCTGAAGAAAGCAGATGTGAAGTTATCACCAGGCAGGAGATCCTGTCCGATGTCTTCCTTTTGGTCGAGCAACGTCCAAGAGCTGAGGTCGCGAGTAACCTGCTCTGCTTCGGGGGTGCCGGAGACAAGCTTAGGATTGGCGCCGTAGATCTTCCACTTCTTCCAGTTACGTCCCGGGCTGCTCTTTGTGTCGTTGCCGGTAACCAACTTATAGACGTTGTACTGACCAGCTGCGTATTGCTTGAAGATAACGAATGAGCCTTCTGATGGCATACCGCCGCCCCACTTGGTGGTGGTGTCGCCGTCAACCAGCTTCGTCCAGTTCTCTCCGTCGCCCCAAGCGGTGTTGCCGGAGAGGGCACGATAGCCGCCTGTTGCGAATGCAGAAGATTCCAGAAGAGCATCTCTCAGAGCAACAAGGTCGTTGTAGATCTTGGTCAGGCGAACTGCATCGCTTGTTGTCTGCAGCTCTGCATAAAGCTCTGCGAAGGTCGTCTTGGAAGCTTCCATATCAGACTCAACTACCAATGCGTCCAAACCAGCTGCGAACTCTGCGAACTCTTCCACGTAGGGAGCACGGATAGCCTCGAACTCTTCCTGTGTGCAGAGATACATCTCGGACATCTGATGCTGAGTGCCTGAATGAGGTGCATAAACCTCTACCTTATAATAAGAATATGCTTCCGATACACCCTGATTGAAGTCGAATGTAGCGGGATAGAAGTTCTTCATGGGCAGGTACTCTTCAGTTACGTCAACTCTGTCGTCGAGAGCTACCCAGCCAGCGGCGTCCTGTGTGGCTTCAGCTTCTGAAGCGAAGTTGCCGCCAAAGACTTTCCATGTCTTCCAGTTACGGCCTGTGTTGGTTGCTGTGTCGTTACCTGTCACGAGCTTGTAGAAGAAGGGTTGCATGGACTTGCCACGGAAAATGACGTACTGCGGGTTGGTGCCATCGAAGTTACCGCCCCACTTTGTGTTTTCCTTCTTATCGACCAAGTTGGAGCCAGGACCGTCGCCCCAATTGCCAGCTGCCCAGCTGAGGGCAACAAATCTGCCGCTGTTGATGGTTTCCATCTTCTGGCGCAAGTCAGCCAGCGTAGACATTGCAGCTTCGGTCTCCTCCGTAGTCGTAGCAGCACTGAGGGCAGCCAGTCCTTCTGCATAGGCATTCGCGAGGTCAGCATCTGACTCTGATGGGTCATAGCTGGTCAAAACATCAGCGAAAGAGCTGTCCACCGTGCAGTTGTTGAGGATGAACTCACACATCTGCATGTAGCCTGCGCCCTGCAGCTCGAGAACCTCGATCTTGAAGTAAACGTAGCCCTTTGTGATAGCCTCAGAGAAGTTGAAGTCGAACGGAGTGCTGTTCACGTCAGGAACGATGTCCTGGGTGATGTTGCTCTTCTCGTCAAGCAATACCCAGTCAGCTGCGTCGCGACTTGCGGCAGCGTCATACGCGAAGTTGGCGCCGAAGATCTTCCATGCCTTCCATCCGCGACCGTTCCACGTTGCATTGTCATTACCCGTTACAATCGTGTAGTTGCCGGGGATGACGGGCAGGTTTGCGGCATTCTTCAGGATGACGTACTGTCCGCCATTGAAGCCGCCTTCCCACTTGGAGCCGTTATTACCGTCAACCAGACGGGCAATAGAGCCTCCATTTGTGCCGTCCACCACTTGCAGGGTGATGGCATTGGCACTTTGTACGCCGAGTAGCATCAGCACTGCAGCGAACAAGGTTAAGAATTTGTTTCTTTTCATCTCGTTTTGTTTTTAGTTAAACTTAGGTTTATTAATAAAAATTGTTTTAGTTTGCTTAGATTTATACCTACACGCCCACAAATTTACACATTATTATATATTTAAAGGGGTTCTTTTAAGTTAAGAATTGTTAAAACGTCATTTGCAGCGTGATTTTTCCTTAAGTTGGGCATAAAAGGCAAAGTGTTGAGGGGTGATAGTGCCATTTTGGGGGATTGCAAACGCTTCACGAGGGAAAGACGAACGCCACAGCAAGGAAAGACCGACGCCACAGCAAGGAAATTCGAACGCCACAGCAAGGAAAGAAAAATCCCCACGTGAGGGATTTCGGGTCGCCGCACGTGGGGATTTCTGTTGTCTTTAGCGGAGTACTTTCTTGCCGCCTTTTATATAGACGCCTTTCTGCGTAGGCGCGTTCAGTCGCTGGCCGCTGAGGTTGTACCAATTATTGTTGAACATTGAACGTTGACCGTTGAACATTTGGTCGTCCTGGGCCTTGATGCTTGGGATGGCTGTGCCTATCTCGCCGCTCAGTTTCTTATCGACATAGACTTTCATCCAGTGGCCGCCTATGACGCTTCGTGCCCTGAAGCCTACCATGCCGCCACCGCCCGTGTCGTACCAGTCGGAGAGGGGTACGCGTGAACCTGTCTCGTTGGTGTATTTCCATACAAGGTTGGCGAGGGCCAGGAACTGGCTGTCGCTGTCTGCCAGTGCTGCCGTCCACATCTCCCAGTCGCTCTTGGTGTAGTTGGCGCGGCTGTCGAGGGGCAGTCCGTAGGATTTGAACTTGGTCCGGTAGTAGTTGTATTCATTCGTCTTTACGTCATCGGGGAAGAGGCTGAGCTGCCAGGCCTTGTCCCAGACCATGTTGTACTTCTGGCTCCATGTGCCGGGCTTGTCGTATGCGAGCCTGTAGTGGTCGCCGTCCTTGGCGAGGTCGCACCACTTGTCGGCCATCTCCTGTGCCTTGGTCATGTAGTACTGATAGTTCTCCACGTCGTTTCTTTGCCAGCAGAGCATGGCATAGCCTGCTACGCCCATGATAGCCTTGACGGCGAGGTTGGCGTTGTGTGCGAGGTGGCCTGCGAAGTCGTCCGTACAGAGCTGGTTTGCAGGGTCTTGTCCGTTCTCGACGAGGTAGTTGGTCCATTTGGTGAGCGTAGCCCAGTAGCGGTCGGCCCACTCGGTGTTCCCGTCGATGTCTGATATGGCAGCTGCCAGGATGACGATGTTCGCACTCTCTTCGATGGGCATGTTGCCGCCGAAACCGCCGTCCGAACTTGGGAAGCGCTGGGCATACACTTGGTTGTTGGCATGCGGATAGGTGCCGAGGTCGTGGGCTGCGAAATCAAATCCCCAGCGGTCGCTTTGGCAATAGTCGAGGATGGAGGTGCACATGCCCTTCATCAGGTCTGTGTTGTAGAGCAGGAAGAGCGGTGCAGAGGGGTAGGTGAGGTCCACGGTGTTGACGCAGCCGTTTGAGTTGTTCTCCTTCGAGAAGAAGAGCAGGTTGCCCTTGTTGTCCTCGAATATCTTGTGCGCTGCGATGCAATGGCGATAGGATGCGCAGAGCAGTTCGGCATACTTGGTATTGCCGGAGGCGAGGGCGTCGTCGTAGATGATCTTGTCCTGCTGCTTGCAGCGCGTCATGATGTCAGCGTAGCCCTCCTGCAGTTCGGCGAATGCCTGCTGTATGGTCTTGCCGTTGCGGGCCCAGTAGCCTTTGTAGTTCTTGTCCATGTATCGCATATCGTACACTTCGTCGTAGCCGAACATCATGTAGCTGCTTGCCTGGCTGACGGTGCCGAAGTCGTGTACGAAGGAGAGCTGCGGCATCTCTCCCTCCTCGCTGCTGCGGAATGGCGTGGTGCTTTCGGGCAGGGCGCCGGTGGTGCGGAATGTGGTTGAGGTAAGGTCTTGGTCGGCAACGGAGATGGTGCCGTTCACGTCGGGCAGGTAGAGGTAACCCCAGTCGATGGTGATCAAGTCGCCTGCCTTGCCCAGCACTTTCTGGTCCACGCTGCCGCTCTTGATGTACTGTCGGCCGGCGTCATCGCTGACGATGTTCGTGATGGTGGCCTGGCCGTTGTTGTTCACCGTCATCTCGGGCGTCGTGCCATAGTAGAACTGCACGTCGTGCTCCTGTCCGTCGTTGCTGCGCACCTGGTAGGAGATGAAGTTGATAGGTGTGGACATGAGTTCTACGTCGTCCATCAGGAAGGGTGCCGTGAAGACGACATCGAGGTCGACGCTACCGCAATTGAATGTATAATAGGTGCTGGTGGGCAATACGTAGCATGACTTCTGCGTAGCTATCTTTTCGCCTGTCGTGCTGGCATATAGGCCGATGTCGGCCAGGGCGCCTCCGTTCGTGTTCTTCACGTGGAAGGCGAGGATGTTCTCACCCTCGTGGAGCACCTCCTTGTCCTCGTCGGTGAGGTTATAGACGACGTTCAGCGCCCACGATTCACCCTTGCTGAAGAGCTTGCGTCCGTTGATGTAGCCGTCGCAGACGTCGTCGTGGGAATAGATGACGGCCAGTTCCTGCTCCAGGTCCTCGGCAGTGAGGGTGATGTGGCGGCGGATGTAGCAGTTGCTGTTGGTCGATGTCCAGGGTGTGTTGACGTTAGGATACTCGTTGGGCGAGCCGAAAGCACCCATCTTCGTCTGCCAGGAGGCGTCGTTGTATGTCTCGCGCGTCCAGGTCGAGCCACTCAAAGAGCTTGACGACGTCCTGTATTTCGTCTCCCAAGGCCCCTCGTCGGCCATCGCTGCGATAGCGCGATAACCGGGGTGGAATCCCAGTTCGTTCTTGTAGAGACCGATGTCGGCCAGGGCTCCGCCCTTCGAGTTGTGGACGTGGAAAGCAATGACGTTGTCGCCCTCCACGAGAGCCTCGCGGGCAGCTCCCGTCAGGTGGACCTTGACGTTTTGGTTCCACTTCTCTTCCGTGACGTTCACGATGCGCACGCCGTTGATGTACGCCTCGCACTTGTCATCGTGGGAATAGATGACCCAAAGGTCGCTCTTGAGGTCGTCTGCCGTCAGGGTGACGTGGCGGCGGATGTAGCGGTCGGTGTTGCTGCCTGTCCAGTCGACCCGGCAGTAACTGTACTCGCTCTTCGTCCCCCAGGGGCCTGTCTGAGTCTGCCAGCTGTTTTCGCCGAAGTCGAGGTTCATCCATGTGTTCGTCATCGATTCGGTGAGGGTGGTGCGAACCTTGGCGCGATAGCCGGCCTTGCTGCCCAATGCAGCAATCGACATGAGCTTCGTGTTGCGCTGTGCTCCCATGAAGCGGTACACTTTGCCATCGACGCGCAGCAGGCCGTCCATGGCTTTCTGCTGGTTATCCCAGTGCTTGACGGTGCCGTCGGTAAGCCTGTCGTAAGGCGACCAGAAGGAGAAGTACGGGTCATTGACCAGAAGGGGAACGCTGGGCAGACGGAGCGACGTCTGCACGTAGGGTTCGAAGCAGTCAGGTGTCTGTGCCTGCACGAACGTGGCTCCTGCGAAGGCAGCGAGCATGAGGAGTAATTTGCGCATGATTGTCTTTGTGATTTTGTCGTTTATAGCATTTTGTCGGCAAAGGTAACACTTTTTTTGCAATACGCAAGGCGTAGAGAAGAAAAACATACCTTATTATATGTTATATAGCATGCCGCGGCACGTTTTTCAATATTATATTGTATCTTTGCGCCCAAAACAACACACTAAACCATGAATACCAAAGAAAAGAAAGACATTCCCGTTCTGCTGCTTACAGGCTACCTGGGCAGCGGAAAGACCACACTGCTCAACCGCATCCTCTCCAACCGTCGCGGCATACGCTTCGCCGTAATTGTCAACGACATAGGTGAGGTCAACATCGACGCCGACCTCATACAGAAAGGCGGCATCGTCGGGGGGCAGGACGACAGCCTCGTCGCCCTGCAGAACGGCTGCATCTGTTGCACCCTCAAGATGGACCTGGTGCAGCAGCTCTACGATATCATCGCGCTCAGGAAGTTCGACTATATCGTCATCGAGGCCAGCGGCATCTGCGAGCCCGAGCCTATCGCACAGACCATCTGCTCGATGGCACAGATGGCGCCCGAAGTCACGAAGAACGGCGTCCCCTATGTCGATTGCATCGTCACCGTCGTTGATGCCCTCAGGCTGAAGGACGAGTTCGACTGCGGCTCCGATCTCACCAAAAAGGACATCGACGAAGAAGACATTGAAAACCTCGTCATCCAGCAGATTGAGTTCTGCAACATCGTCCTCCTGAACAAGGCAGCCGACGTGGAGCCGCACGAGCTGGAGCGCATCCGCCAGATCGTGCGAGGCATACAGAAGAAAGCACAAATCATCGAGTGCAACTACGGCGACGTGGAGCTCGACAAACTGCTCGGCACAAACCTCTTCGACTATGAGAAAGTGGCGACCAGCGCAACGTGGATTGCCGAACTTGAGGGGGAGAATAGGAATGATGAGAGAGAGGAGAATGATGGGAATGATGGGAGCAATGAGAACAATGAGAAACACCACGACCACCATAGCTCCCATGACTCCCATCATTCCCATAGCTCTCACGAACACCATGACCACCATGAGCATCACCATCATCATGACCACGACGAGGGCGAGGCAGAGGAGTACGGCATCGGCACGTTTGTCTGGTGCCGCCGACAGCCCATGAGGCTCAGCGAGTTTGATCAGTTCGTGGCCCGCCTCTGGCCGAAAGGCATCATCCGGGCAAAGGGCATCTGCTACTTCAAGGGCGAAGAAGACATCTGCTACCTGTTCGAACAGGCCGGCAAGCAGGTCAAGTTGCAGAACATCGGGCAGTGGTATGCCACGATGCCTGCCGCCGAGCTGGAGATGATGAGGCAACGCGACCCCAATCTCCGCCGCGACTGGGACGATACCTATGGCGACCGAATGCAGAAGCTCGTGTTTATCGGGCAGCACCTCGACAAGGAGGCCATCTCGACACTGCTCGACGCATGCCTCGTCGAGTAGCATCGTGCCAATCGTTCGCTTTGCCGATAACATACAACACCACATAATTAATCCTTTTTATTAACTAAAAACAACACAATCCATGAAAAGAAGAATTACCTCTTTCGCCGTGTTGGTGCTCTCTCTGCTTATGGCGGCTCCCATGCTTGCCGACGAACTGAGCCTGACGCAAATCGGCGAAGTCGTGACTGCTCCAGAAGCTGGACAGTACTACGTTATCCAAGGCAACGGACAGGCTGGCCAGATAACCTGGCTGTTCGACAACGACGGCGCGCTCTCTGCAACAAATTCTACAGAAGCTCCCACTGGTCCGGAGGCTATGAAGTACGTATGGACCTTCGAGGTCACCGACGACGGCTTTGCCGCCCAAAACCTTACCACCGGTCGCTACATCCACATCGCAGGCACAAGCAATGGCGGCGCTGTGCAGATGCAGACAGAACCGTCCTACTTCTCCATCGACGTGGATGGTGACTACGTTGCCTTCAAGAATGCATCCGACCAGTATATCGACATGCAGTACAACGGCACGAATCCTGCAACCTGGGGTGGTGGCGTGGCCGGCTCCCGTCGCCTGAACATCTACATCGCTACAGTGGAAGGCGTGGACGACTTGACAATCGCCAAGGATCGCCTCAACTCATGCTTCGGCAAGTATTCAGACTACCTGCCCGACTTCGGCCAATCCTCTATCGATGACATGCGCGGCACGGAAATCGGCCAATACAACTTCTCCGACGAGGACCGCAATACCTTCGTCCAGAACATGCAGCTGGCGCTTGCCATCCTGCAGGAAGAGGTCGACGACGTCACCGTCGAGCAAATCTATGAGATTATCGATGCCATCGAAACGAGTTATGCCAACATCATGGCTTCGCTTGTTGAGCTCACCATCGCCGACGGCAACTATCGCCTCGTCAGCGCTCTGGAGTGGACCAACACCACACGCGTCGATACCGGCGAGGTTGACGAAAACGGCGACCCCATCTACGAGGAAGTCACCATTCACCCCTTGAAGGCTATGTACGCCACACTCGACGAAGGCAAGGCCATGTGGGCAAACATCGACAGCACCGACTGCCGATACCTCTGGAACATGACCAATAACACGGAGACAGGTCTCGTCAAGATGAAGAACATCGCTACAGACGGCATCCTCGCCAGCAGCTCTCAGAGCACTCAGGTCCTCTTGGCAGCAGACAGCGAGACTGAGATGAAGTTCGAGTTCATCCAGCGCAGGGAAGACGGCAAGATTGTAGTCGCCATGAAGCCCAGCACAGGTGGCACCTACGCTTATCTGCACTGCAATAACCACGGCGGTGGTTCAGGCACAGCCAGCAACATTGTAGGCTGGACATCGGGTGCCGGCGCAAGTCAGTGGATCCTTGAACCCGTAAGCGACGAAGAAGTGGCAGAACTCATCGATGCCTACGCACCCATCAAGGACCACGAGCTCCTCGTATCCATGTTCCAAGACCTCATCGCTGAAACCGAAGCAGCAATCGCCCAGGCAAAAGACGACCAGTATATCACACATCGCAGCGAGGGTCTCATCACGTCACCCGACCAGTTCAGCAGCCCCTTCTCAGAAACTCGCGAAGGCAGCAGCTTCAATAATGTCCTCAACGACGATGTAAACACATTCTGGCACAGTGACTGGAACAGCAGCGTGCCCAACCACACGCACTACTTCAACATTGCCTTCGCAGAACCCATTGTAGGCGACATCCAGTGCTTCATGCGTCGTCGTAACGTCGTTAACGACCACATTACCGCGCTTGGCCTTTTTGGTGCCAACGACGAGAGCGCACTTGAGGACGAGACAGAAGAAAGTTGGACGGAACTGGGCTCATACGACCTCTCCGCAAACGCATCATCCGGCCAGACGGTTTACTCCAACGCCATCACCTTCACTGAAGGCTACAGGTATCTCCGCTTCTACATCGATGGCACGACAACAGGGCGCGGCTATGGCCATTTCGCAACCTTCCAGCTTTACGAGCTCTCTACCATGGGCAACACTCAGTGGAGCCAGATGGGCGACTACGCAACAGCCATCGAATCTGCCCTCGAGACAGCTAAGGCCGTTGACCTCGACGAGATGGACGACATGACTGAGTACAACGCACTGAAGGAGGCACTCGACGCATTCAAAGCTGTCCTGTGCGACCCCAGCGCCCTCGCTGCTGCCATCGCCGCAAACAAGGACGTGGTCAACCTTGTCGCCATTGGCGAGAACCCCGGCTTTTGGAGCTCAGACAGCGACGCCGGCATCCTGGCAAGCAAACTGCAACAAGCTACAGAGTACCTTGCAGGCGGCTACTACATCCAGGATAAGCTTGACGAGTACACAACTGAAATCCTGAGCCTCGCAAACGACTTGATGTCTAAGGCCAATCCTGTTGAACCCGGCAAGTGGTACGCTTTGAAGTTCGACAGCCTTGAGAACTACGAGGCTCACGGATGGAATAAGGCCGACCCGGCAAACGACACGCTCGGCGACCTCTTTGACAATTACGCCGCTCCTGCCAACAGTGGCGAGGAGGGCCTCGAAGGCTTCTCTTCTCTCGAGGAAGTAGCAGTCGGCCAGAGCGTTCGCTTCATCAACGAAGACCTCATTCAGGAGATGGACCAGATTGCTTTCCGTTTCGTAGCACAGGGCGACAGCGCATACGTCATCCAGCATAAGAGCGGCCTCTACCTGGGTGGTGCCAGCCGCAGCACGAACTTGACTCTCGGCCTCACGCCCGCACTCTTCAACGTGAAGGCTGTAGGCTATGGCAAGGTCATCATCGAGGTTCGCAACCTCAAGGGCGAGGGTTATTACACGGAGCCTGTTTATCTTCACGCACAAAACGCTGGCCACAGCCTCGTCACATGGAATGACGCAGCAGTCAGCTCGAAGAGCGCTCTCTACATCGAGCCCGTCAACGACTTCGACGAAGGCGAAGCAGTTGCCGAGAGCGTCATCATGAATACGAAACCCAACAGCATCCAGTTCATGTGCTATCCCACTGCCTTTACCGTAAGCGGTGCTGAAATTTATGCTTATCAAGGTGCCTTCGAAGCTGAGGCAGAGGAAGGCGCAGAGGAAGGCGAGGCGCTCGCTCACTATGCGTTCAACAAGATTGAGCAGGCAGAGGCAGGACAGCCCGTGCTTCTCGTTGTCGGCAATCGCGAAGACTTCGTATCGGACAACCCGGATGAAGAGCCTGCACAAATCCACATCACACCTATCGGCGAAAGCTTTGCCATCGAGCCTCAGGCTGTAGGCGGCGCTCACGGCACCTTTGCTTACGAATGGGTTGACGAAGGCACTGTCGTTGTCGGAGGCGGCCAGATTGGAAAGCCCGGCAACACGCTCGTGCTGGCCGAGGGAGAGGATGGCACCGACTGCACACGCGACATCTCTGCCAACACAGGTTACATCGTTTACGGCGAGAACGTCCTGACTAACGATGACGACTTCGACCTCATTATCACAGCCGAAAGGCCCGAAACACGTGTACAAGGTGATGCCAACGGCGACGGAGGCGTTGACGTGGCAGACTACACGTACATCCTTAACCTTATGGCCGACGAGCAGTTCGACGTAAGAGGCGATGTCAATGGCGACGGCCAAGTGGACGTTGCAGATGCTACATTCGTTCTGAACATCATGGCCGATCAGTAATTGGCACCGGTCTAAACAGAGAAAGCCCCCTGCAGTTCGTTCTGCGGGGGGCTTTAGTTTTCGATAGTAACTATAGGGACGATAGTAACTATAGGTTATGCGAAGGTGGCGGACAGCTTGGTGTAGATGGTTTCGCCGCTGGCGACTTGTGCCTGCACCTTGAGGCTGCCGTCGGGCTGCTCTTCAATCTTGGTGAAAGAAACGGTAAGCTCGCCGACTTCCTCTGGCGAGATGATGGCGAGATACTTGATGTTCTTTGCTTTGCGAAGTGTGACGTCGCGATGCAGGACGCGTTGCAGCAGTTCCTGCACCATCTGCACGATACAGACGCCGGGCGTGATGGGGTGTCCCGGGAAGTGTGCCTTGTAGATGGGCCACTCGGGGTGAATGCGCAGCTGAAAGGCCGCGAGGCCTGCCTCCTCCTGTTGCGAGAGGATTGTATAAAGGTTATCTTGTAATTTCATTCTTCATCAAAATGTGAACGTTTCCAGCGAAGATAGAACTCCGGGTTCTCGAGGATGAGCTCGTATTGCTGGTCGGTGAAAGCCTGGATGGTGCGGGCGGAGGTGAGCAGGGCGTTATCCTTCGTGTCGCGTATCTCGTAGTCGAAGACGATCTTAGCAGCCGGCGTGAAATGATAGACGATGTCGATGCGGGGCCTCGTCGTGTAGAAGATGGGACGATGATAGCGAATGTCCATATCGACGATAGGCGCGAAGACGTTGTTCTTGAGGTAATCGTCGTAGCAAAGGCCGTAGTGATGTCCCCACGCCTCACGTGCATCCTCCAGATACAGCGGGTAGGCGCCATGCCAGACAACGCCCATGATGTCCACTTCGCTGAAGCGGACCTCGAATTCCCGCGAGAAGCTTAATTCTTTATTGACCATTGAACATTGACCATTGACCATTCATTACGCCTCTCCTCCTCGGGGGAGAGGTTGGGAGAGGGGGCTTCCCTGCGCAATCTTCAGGCGTGTCGTGGCGATTGTTTCCGTGCCGACGCGTACTTCGGCGCTGACGAGGGTGACGTCGAATATCTCCTGCATGACCACGATTGTCGTGTCGAGCGCCTCCCCTTCGCGAGGGAGGCGGACGATGCTGAGGTCCTTCACCTCCCCGATAAAGCCGAGGCGGACGCCCGTCTTAAGTATATATTTATTATAGTATCCGAGCCGCGCGGCACAGGTCTGCGCGATGTGCTCGATGAGCCCTGCAGCCGCGAACTCGCCGTCCTCGCAGAAGACGTTGTCGGGCCGTATGGTCAGAGAGCACGAGCTCTGCGTCTCGCTGTAATCCGTCAGGCGGTCCACCATGACGAATGGCGGCCTCTGAGGCAGCAGTTCAAGTATGTCAATGTCTGTGTAGTTCATAATTCATAGTTCATAGTCCATAGTTGTTCAGTCCATCGTTCACAGTTTCATTGCTTATTTCCTGCAGAGGAATCAACTATGAACTATGAACTCATAACTATGAACTAAGTGTAGAGTCCTCCGTTTATCGAGATGACCTCGCCCGTGATATAGGAGGCAGCGTCGGAGAGAAGGAAGCAGACCAGGTCGGCTACCTCTTCGGGGCGGCCGAACCTGCCCATCGGAATCTGCTGCTTCAGCTCATCGACGGGCAAATCCTTCGTCATGTCGGTCTCGATGAAACCCGGGGCGACAGCGTTGACTGTCACGTCGCGAGCGGCTGCCTCGAGTGCCAGCGCCTTCGTCGCGCCGATGAGGGCGGCCTTCGCTGCGCTGTAGTTCGTCTGCCCGGGCAGTCCCTTGAGGCCCGACAACGAGGTCATGTTCACGATGCGACCCCCGTGTTTCTTGCGAAGCATGGCTGGCAGACAGCGGCGCGTCACGAAGTAGAATCCATCGAGCGAGGTACTGAGGACCGCCTTCCAGTCGTCGGTGGGCATCATGAACATCATGCCGTCGCGGCGGATGCCAGCATTGTTGACGAGGTAGGCGATGTAGTCGTCGGGATGGGCTTGCGTCCAAGCCTCGAAGGCGCGGTCCACCTCCTCCTCGTTTGCCACGTTGAAGGGCATCAGCTCTGCCGTTCCTCCGGCCGCTTCTATCTCAGCCTTAACGGCTTCCGCAGCAGCCTGATTGCTCTGATAGTTAATGATGACGGGCAGCCCCTGGGCAGCCAACTTGAGGCAGACGGCACGTCCCAGTCCGCGCGACCCGCCGGTGACTAAAGCATATTTCATAGCCTTGTTTGTTTGCTTTCAATGAGTTTTCGGCTGCAAAGGTACGAATAAGCGAGCGAAAAACAAAAAGAAAACCTATTTTTCTTGTTGTTTTTCCGAGTGTAAGTACTTTCGAGATTAATCTCAAAGGTACGAAGAATAATTCATAATTCATAAATCACGAATCATAAATTCGTGGTTCGCGGGCTATTTACCTTATTATAATTCTGCAGCGACGCTTCGTGCCACCTTCTTTCACGCGTCGCCAAACCCGTTCTGATGCGTCATCAGACCCGTTTCGACGTGTCGCCTGATACTCCGAATTACAGTATGCCCAAAAATCCCACACGTGGGATCTCGTTTTCCCACGTGTAGGAATTGGCTTTCCCACGTGTGGGATCTCGCTTTCCCACGTGTAGGATTTTTTCATGCCTCATTTTCCGTTCGGAAATATCCTGCTGAGGCGATGGCTTGATGATGGCTCAGCGTTACGCGAAACAGCCGAACCCTTCCTCTTTCTTCAGCGTCTCACGTAGTTCGTTCCGCTGAGGTTGTAGCTTTCGCCGCTTTCAGCTTCGCTTCGGACTTCTTCAGGAAGAAATGGAGAACGGGTGATGATGACTTGCGAGTGATAGAGCGTCTTGCGGAAGGCTCCCTTTTCGCTCTCCGTCTTCAACTTGTCCTTGTCGATTGACGTGGCATCGTCGGGGAGCAGGAGGAGGCGTTGGTACTCGTCCTCTGTGATTGGGATGACGGTGCCGTGGCGAGGCGTAAAGGCACCTTGCGTAGCGGTGTTCTTTCGGAACGTGAATTGGAACAGGTCGGGCGACGAGCAGAACTGGTAGTGTCCGTTCATATAGCAGTCGTACATCAATATCCAGTCGTCGCTATTGATAAGGCGGAAGATGCCGGCTCCCTCCACGGCTTCTGTGGTCTGCTGCAGGGTGCCCGTCGGTGCTCCCCATTGGCTGCCTTCTTGTCCTGCGGGAGCTGTGAGGCTCGTGGCCGTGACTTGGCAGATGCCGCCTGCTCCTTCGTTCTTGTAGAAAGCATGGTAGAGTCCGTCGTTTTCGTTGAAGACGATGTCCATGTCGATGGTGGCTCCGCCTCGGTCATAGAAATAGGTGGGTTCGCCCTCCAGGTCGGTAAAGTCGTCGTTGGCGTAGGCATAGAAGACTTTGTCGTACGTCACGGTGCCGTCGTTGGTCAGGATGGAGAAGTAGATAAGGTATTTCCCGGCGACGGGGTCGTAGATGGTCTCCGGCGCCCAGACGCGTGTGACGTTGGCCAGATAGGTTCCGGCGTAGCGAGTCGGGAAGTGCACGGTGCTGGTCTGCCAGTTGACGAGGTCGCTGGAACGCATGAGCACCATGCCTCGGTTGCTGCTCCATCCGAGCGCCGAGCGCATATCGGTGGCCACCATATAGAAAAGTCCGTCCTCGCCTCGCAGGATGTGCGGGTCGCGCAGACCGCCCATGACGGTGATGCCGTCTGCACTGACGACGGGCTTCCCTTTGTTGACGACCGTGTAGTTATAGCCATCATCGGAGACGGCGTAGTAGATGTTCTCGTCGCTGTTGCTGGGGAAGAAGGTGAAGAGGTAGTGAGAGTAGGGACTGTCCTTCTTGTGAACATAGACGTCGAAGGTCTTGGTGGCTGTCGCGTCTCCGTTTGTGAGGGTTGCGGTGAGGGTAACGTGTGTGCGTGTCTCTTCGGGAGCGCCGACGACCTTTCCTTCGTTGGAGAGGAGGTCCGTATTGTCGGACTGCCAGGTGATGACGGAGCCGTAGGTTCCCTTCGTGGGCAGCGTGACGCCCTCGTAGAGGTTGTTGATGCTGCTGGGCAACGTCAATGCCGCAAGGTCCATGCCGATGGCATCCTCGCTGGAGAGGTTGTTCAGCCCTTCTGCATGAGCAGCCAGTTCTGCCAGCTGGGCAGCATCGATGGCCGTGTCGTAGATGCTGAAGTCTGCATAAAGAGCGTCCTTGAGGTAGGCATCACCATCGTAGCAGCTCCGGCCGAGGTAGTTCATGACGAGCTTGTTCAAGTCGGCGGGTCGCGTGTTCATATTGGTGTTCTGACCCTTCTTTTGACCGTTTACATAGAGAGAGCCCGTGTTGCCGTCCTGGATGTAGGTGATGTTCACCCACTCTCCCTGGCTGATGGGCGTGTTGGGACTGACGTTGGTCTCGCCACTCCAGTTGGTCATCGAGATGGAGTAACGTGTGTCCTTGGCTGAAAGGAACAGGTACCCCTGGCTTGAACTTCTTGCAAAGCACCAGATGAAATTGCCTGCGCCGGAGATGGAGGTGGACTGCGGTACGTAAAGCGTCGTGCTGATAGAGAAGGCGTCGTTCAGCTTGTTGACTGCCTTGCCGAAATCTTCGCCGAAGTCGAAGTAGCCGTCCGTGCTGCCCAAGCTGAGTACGGGCGTCTGGCCGAAGGTTGTCAGTTCCGCTCCATTCTTCAGGGTTCCTGTGAACTGCCCTTCGACATCCTTTAGCGTAGAGAAATCGAAGATGACGGGATAGGTCACCTCCTCGCTCTCCTGCTTCGGACGGGCTTCATAGAGTGTATTCACTTCCTCGTCTGTGAGGGCATCGGCGTAGATGCGGAAGTTGTCCATCATCGTGTTGGTCATGTAGGCGTCGGACTCGTAGGGCGAGCGTCCGAGCCAGCTCTGCGTGATGCTTGAGGCAAAGCTGGCAGGCCGGAGGGAGGTGTTGCACGTGCCGCGCTGCTTGCCGTCGATGTAGATGGTGCAGGTGTTGCCCCTTTGCACTGCGGTCACGGTGTGCCATTCGTCCTCGCGGAGGCCTCTGCCGGAGTAAGCCATGGAGGCGCTTGAGTTCTTAATTTCGTAGTACCAATCGGAGTTGCCAGCCTTGTTGACCAAAGCGGTGTATTTCCCCGTGCCGTTGCCCATCGCCCATGCCCAGCAGTAGCTGCCAAGCGAGTTGTTCGTGCCGACATTGATGTCGAGCGAGATAGAATAATCTCCGCTTAGCTGACCCAGCACATTGCGTGCCATCTGGGCTCCGAGGTTCAGATAGCCTTTGTTGTCGCCCGTAAAGAGAACGCGGTTGCCGTCGTCGAGGGTGATGAAGGAGGCAGAACCTTGCAGCGTGGCGGTGTAAGTGCCGCTGTCGTCGCCATCATTGTTGAAGCTATAGTTGACCAGCAGGTTGTCGATTTCGTCGATTGCCCCAGCCTGCAGAGGCATTGACGTGCCGACTGCCAAAGCGCAGCCAAGCAAAAGGGAAAGTGATGTATTTTTCATAGTGATTCGTTATATTTGCCAGTTAATCATTGTTTGTTGTCTGTAGTCTGTTGTCCGTTCTCGGATGCTCTAGCACCGAGGCGCGATTATAGTCGCGGAGGTCTATTGTCTGTTCTCGGATGCTCTAGCACCGAGGCGCGATTATAGTCGCGGAGGTCCGTAGTCCCTTATTCTCTTATAACTTCCGTGAACTCGGGCTTGGCTCCTTCTTCGCTTGCGACCGTCACAAGGATAGTTGAAGTGCCTTCTTGACCGTTGAAGCCGATGCTCTTTGCCGTGAACTTGTAGTCCGTGCCTTCTTCCGTCTCGCGCTTGCCGACGCTGACGGGCGTGCCGAGCGGGAACTGATAGCCCGAGCAGGCAGCATCGAAGACGAGGCTGTCCTCCTGCGTCACGGGCACTTGCTCGCTGTATTCGGGCAGGGGAGCCACGGTGCCCTGCTTGTAGCCGTTCTCTATTAGGAAGCGATTGAGCTCCTTCGGAGCAGCCTCGATTCTTGCCTGACGAACGCCGTAGCCCTGACGGATGTCGGCCTGGGGAAGCGCCTCCTTGAGGGCTTTGGTTGACGCGCTCAGGCCTCCGCTACCGAAGGTGCAGAAGGGGATAACGGTCTTGCCGGCGAAGTCGTTCTCCTTCACCAGCGTAGCGATAGGCATGGCGTACGTGCCGAACCAGATGGGATAGCCGAGGAAGATGACATCGTAGTCGGCAAGGTTAGCCCGGAGAGGGTTGAGCTCAGGCAGTTCGCCGCTCTCCATCTCTCTTCGGCTGCGGTCTATCGTTGCCTGGAAGTCGCCGTCGTAGGGCACAGCAACTTCGATGCGCTCGAGGTTGGCATCGAGCTGCCTCTGCAGTTCCTCGGCCACAGCTTGCGTGGTGCCTGATTGGGAATAATACAGCACCAGCACCTTCTGAGGCTTAGTGCAGCTCGCCAGAATGGCAGCCATCATAGTCATAAATAATAATGTACGTTTCATAATATTGTTTGTTTATTTATTTGTTTGCGGTATATAGGTTCTTCGAAGATGTCTGCTCCGTACCAGCCTTCTTCATGACTCAGGATGCTTTATCCTCTCCAATGCCCGGCACAGCTGGTCGGGGCACGATGTACGTTTTGTGCCGCACCGGATGCCGTCGAGCTTGCTGATGACATCGTCGACCTTCTGCCCCGTCACCAGGCGGCAGATGCCTTGCAGGTTGCCGTTACAACCGCCTACGAAGTAGACTTGCTGAATCACGTCGTTGTCATCTACCGTCACGTCAATCAGCTGTGAGCAAGTCCCTTGAGTTTGATACTGAATGTGTTTCATTGTTTATCCTTTGTTTAGTTGTTCTTGAAGCTTGGCAGTTCGTCTCGCGTGATGACGCATTCCTGTTCGAGTGCATCGTTCCAATAGTCGATGTTGGCATTTGCATGTTCCGTGCTGTTGAAGGCATCGTCCTTTGGCTTGTTGGTGCGGTCGTAGTCGTACCACGGAATGAGGAAACTCCAGTACTGCCCGTCTGCCCAGAATTCCGAAACCTTCGGGATGTTCCCGAACTCGCTGATGGCATATAGCTTGCCTGGGTACGTCTCGTGGAAGTAGTCGTACCAATAATGCATCTCGCTGAGATTCTTGTTATAGAAGTCGTAGGCCACGATGTCGACGTATTCGTCGCCCGGATACCAACGCTTCGAGTCGCCTGCCGTGAACACCCAGATGAGGTTCGTCAGGCCGTGATGGTTCACCAAGCGGTCGTACATGACTCTCCACAACTCCTTGAAGGCCTCGGGACCTTCGTATCCCCACCAGAACCATGCTTTGTGCCAGTCGGTGCCGGGGTGGGATTCTGTCCAGTTGCCCTGTGCTTCGTGCAGTGGACGCCAGAAGACGGGGATGTTGTTGCTCTTCATAGGCTTCAGCCACTTCGCCACTTGGTCTATGCGTGCTATCATCGTCTTGTAGTCCTCCGTGTAGGGAGAGAAAATGGCAGAGGGACGGAAGCCTGTCTGGTCGGGTTCGGAGCCGGGCGTGCAGGTCCAGCTCGTACCATCGTTAGTGGGCATGTTCCAGTGCCACATGGCCGAGACGATGCCGCCCTTGTTTGCCCAGTTGCGCCATACGGTCGTGCTGGTGTAGTTTATCCAGCCGCTCGAGGAGGAGTAGATGTCGTGGATGAAGTCTATGGTGTTGATGGCGGGGTACTTGCCCGTGTGCTTGTAGACCCAGTCGGCCTCGTTCGTGTTGTAGTTGACGCAGGCATGGGTGCCGGTCAGTATCTTCTGCCCGACGTTTTCCTCGAGGTAAGAGAGCAGGTTCTGAGCTTCCGGCGAACGGTTGCCCCACTTTGAAATCTGCTCGAAGGCAACACTATCTATGCCTTCCACATCGATGCGAATGGCCGTACCGTCGGCTTTGTAGACAATCATGTTCTGCACTTGAGCTCTTGCAGTCAGTGCCAAAAGTGCGAGGAGAAGAGATGCGATTTTTCTCATGTCATTTTTCATTTTTCAGTTTTTATTTTTTATGGTTTCACTTTCTATTCGGCTTGAAGCGGATGACGCCGCCTCCGTTCGTTTGCATGATGAGGGAGCGTCGGTAGGGCTTGCAGTCCTCGAACTCATGCGGCACTTGCTGTTGGAAGTTGTGGATGCGGTCGAGCTGTTTCTTCTTCAGATTCCAGACGTATAGGATGCTGGGCTGCTGTTCGGTGCCGACGCCGACGGGGATGAACATCTGGTCGCCCTTGATGCAGGCGCCCTGCCCGATATGGTTGGAGGGGAAGCGCGGGTCGAGGTCCTGGATGCAGTAGTTGTCGAGGGCGCCAGAAGGGTGCAGATGTACGATAGGTCCGTCGCTGAGCTTCGGCATCGGGAAGACAATCGTACGCCAGCGGTTGCCTTTGCCCATGTTCTCTATCGTGTTGCCGTAGCCTATCAGGCGGTTGTGCTTGGCGTCTATCATCCATTGCAGCGCGTAGCCGAAGAGGCCTTCTGGGTCGTCGAGTACAATGGTCTGCACCAGTTGCGGCTGTCCCGTCAGCGAGATGCGCTCCACGAAGCAGACGTCCTTCATGCCCTTGTAGCTTTGCTTCGAGCATTGCGACACGTAGAGCAGCGGGAACTGGTCGGACTTGTGATAGCGCTCTGTGCCGAAGAAGGCGACGTTGGCGTGGTTCTCTTTCGTGTGGCTTGCCAGCGGGAACTGCCGCAGCATCTGCAGCCCCGTGTCTTGAAGGCGGTAGATGGTGGCTTGGCCCGTGTTCTGCAGGCTGACGAGATAGTCGTCGTAGATGGCCATGCCCTGATAGCTCTGCCCCTGCACGCCTTGCAGGTCGGCAATCTTCTGCACGGAAGAATTGCTGAAGTCGAAGGGCACGCATGCATAGAGCAGGAGCAGCGTTGAAAGGAAGAGAAGATGACGGTGTTTCATGGTGGTTATCGGTTAAGGATTTTCTTTCCATTATGAATGTAAATGCCATTCGAGGCATTGCTGATTTGCTGTCCCAGCAGATTGTAGGACTTGTTATCTGTCGTCCGTTGTCCGTTGTCGGTTGTCGCCTTGATGGATGTCCCGTTGTCCGAGACGCGTTCGATGCGGAAGTGGTCCACCTTGAACCAGCCTGTCGGTTCGCTACTGCCGGCTTCACTGCCGTCGGGCTTCAGGTTGCTCGAGCGAATGCCGAGGGTGAGGTTCTCGCCTGCTTCGATGCTGACCGTCACCACCATCTCTTGCAGAATGAAGGTTGAGCCGCTGGTGCCCTTGTACCCGGCGAAGGTGGCGTCCTCGCCTTCTGTCAGGTTCGAGCCGTAGTCGCTCTCCCGGCCGAAGTATTGGACGACATCGTTGGCAAAGAGGCGGCACGTGCCGAACTGTCCCTGCTGGCACCAAAGCAGGCAGCTGACGCGATAGGTGCCGGGCTTGAGCTTTGAAGCGGGGACGGTCTGATAGAGCTGGAAATCGCGCGGGAAGGGAAGTGTGCGGTACCAGCAGACGTTCTCGCCGTAGTGGTTGGCGGCGTCGTGGTTGATGCCGTAGCTGCTGCCGCTGAGTGTCCCTCTTACGCTCCATCCGTAGGGCTTGTAAGTCTTTTTCTCGATGCCATTATGATTGACCTGCGAAGCAGAAGTGAGTTCGAAGTCGGGATTGATGAGTAGGCTGTCGGTGAGCGTCTTCTTCTGCTTGCGCAATGCATCTGGGAAGACCGTGACGCGAAGCTTGGTGGCGCCGTAGGGGACGAGGTCGATGTTGCGCTGCGTACCTTTCACGACGACGTGTTCCGATGCCGGCAGGACGGGATTGTAGCGGTCTTTCTCCACGGCCCACGTGATGGGGCGGACGGGGAGCGATACGCTGAGCGGCGTGCCGTCGAGGTCGAAGGGATAGGCGTTAGCGAGTTTCTCCTCGTCGATATTGAGGGCGAGCGTCTCCTCGTCGGTGTTGATAGCATAATTGAAAGCGCCCTTGGGCTTCATGCTCCAGCACTTGAACCCGTCGCCCGGCACCTTGCCGTTCATGTTGCTGTAGGTGTTGGTATCCTCGGTGATGGTGGCAGGCACGGGATAGGCCATGAGCAGCGGGCCGCACTCGACGTACTTCCCTTGGCCGCCGGCCGCCTCCACCACCTTCGGCGTCATGCTGAGCGAGAGCGTCACTTCGTCCCCATCGTTCCAATCGCGCTCGAGGGTGAGGAAAGCGCCTGCCCCGACTGCCTCCTCTATGGGAAGGCCGTTCACCCTGACCTCGTACTGCTTGCACCAGCCGGGGATGCGGAAGATGAAGGGGAAGTGCGTCTGCCCGGGCAGGGAGAAGCGGAACGTGATGTCGCCGCTGAAGGGATAGTAGGTGTCCTCGGCGATGTGGCACGTCGTCTCGCCCACCTTGAAGTCAATCTCGCTGGGCGCGTACATAGCCGCCACGATGGCATCGCCCTCGCCTCGCATCCAGAGGCGCGACGCGAAGTTCGGCATCATGCGGTGCATGTTGCCCGCGCAGCACTCCGTCTCGTGCGTCGGTCGGTAAGCCATCCACGTCGAGCCGCGCTTGAAGCTGTTGTTGTCGGAGTTGCCCGTGCAGATGACCTGGTTGACGGACGAGAAGTACTGCACGGCGTCGAAGGCAGACGTGACGGCTCCCGGAGCGGCGTTGAAGATGGCGCGCTCGATGCGGTCGGCCCACTCGGCCTCGCCCGTGACCGTGAGGAAGTAGCCGAGCGACCAGGTGTAGTCGGTGATGTCGCACGTCTCGTGAGCGACGTCGATGTCGTAGCCTTGGGTGTATTCGGCGCTGGTGGGCACGCCGTCGGGCAGCAGGTGGTCGCGCTCCAGCTTGCGTTCGGCGTTCATCGCGATGCGCAGATATTCCTCCTTTCCCGTGTAGGCATAGAGGAGGAGGGGCACCTTGAGCATCTCGCAGTAGGTGACGCCGTGGAGGTGGGTGAACGCGTCGCTGCCGGCATCCGTGGCGTCGAACTCGAAGCCGCCCGTGTTGTATGCCGTTTCGGCTTTCGTCAGGAAGCTTCTCGTGCCGCTTATGCCATAGTACCACAGCAGGCCTTCGAGGTTGAGGATGTGGCGGCGTCCCTTCGCGAGGTCGTTGTTCGACATCGAGTTGTAGTTCCTGCGCAGTGCCGACTTGAGGCTTGTCGGGTTGCCGTGCACGTCGGCATAGGCTTTCATGGCTCGCCAGAAGACCGCTTGCGGCCAGAGACTGCTGATGACGGACGAGCCGAGGCGGCCGTTGGATTGCGCATGAGAGAGCGTGTACGTGATGCCCGCCTCGCCCTTCGCGATGAGTTCTTCGTCGTCGAGGAGGTAGCCGAGGCGCAGCAAGCCGTCGGTGTAGTAGGCGGTTTGCTCGTAGCGCCACCAGTCCTGCCCGTAGTCGCCGTTGCGCGGTATCTCGCCAGCCCAGAGGCACGTGTTGTAGGGGTAGGAGAGCGCTTCGGGATGTCCCGTCAGCCCCGTCTTCTGCCGCTCGAGGAACTCGAGGAGCCAGCCCTTCGGCGTGATGTCGGCAATGAGTCCTTCCTGAAACACGAACTCAGCCCGGCTTGCCAAGCAAACCACGAGAGCAGCAATCACGATAAGTGTTCTTTTCCCCCTTTTCATTTTCTTATTATCTTATTTTCTTAATCTCTTATTATTTCAAGTTTCGGGAGTTAAAGAAGTAAAAGAAGTTAATGAAGTTAAAGGACGATACCATATTAATTCATAATTCATAATTCTTAATTCAGCGCGGTAGCAAATTCTTCATTCTTCATTCTTCACTCTTCATTCCTTTTACCCGTATTCGGCTGCAAAAGCTATTGTCCTTTAACTTCCCCAAGCGAGCATAGCGAGCTAACTTCTCTAACTTCTTTAACTCCCATAAAACATAACATCCGAAACTTAAATTATTATCTTATTATCTTATTTTCTTATTTTCTCATTCCCCCCCCCATTATCTCCCCGTGCGTGATGTAGTTGCGGTCTTTGGGTAGCGATTCGGGTGTGATGACGAAGCGGTGGCCGTTCTGCAGGTTGAGCGTGATGCGCTGGAAACGTGGCGCGCTGAGCATGTAGCGGTCGGAAGAAGGGCAGACGGGATAGAAGCCCATCGACGAGAAGATGAACCACGAGGACATCTGCCCCGAGTCGTCGTTGCCTGAAAGGCCGCCGGGCGTGTCGTTGTACTCGGTGTCGAGGATGTAGTTCACCCATTTGACAGTCTTCTCGCGCTTGCCGATGAAGTCGTAGAGGTAGGCTATCTGATGGCAGGGCTCGTTGCCGTGCCAATAGCGACCCTCGGAGAACATCGAGTCGAGCTTTGCCTCGAAAGCCTCTCTGCCCAGCATCTCGACGAGCCCCTCCACGTTATGCGGCACGAACCACGTGTAGTGGCAGGCGGCTCCCTCCGTGATGAACGATTTGCGGTGGATGAAGTCGGTATTGCCCTCGAAGTGTCCGTCGGCATAGCGTCCGTCGCAATAGCCCGTCTGCGGGTTGATGACGTTGCGCCAGTTCTCCGAGCGCGCCATCAGCACCTTGTAGTCGTCCTCCTTGCCCAGCGCCTTAGCCATTTGCGCCACGGCATAGTCGTCGAAGGCATATTCCAGGGTTCGCGAGGTCTGCTCCTTCTGATGGAAAGCCTCTTTGACGGGGTCTTCCATAGGGATGTAGCCGTACTTCAAGTAGGATTGCAGGGCGCGCCGGCCCATGCCGTTCTTGTAGTCCTCCTCCGAGGCAGGCGTCTCGAAGGCATTCTTGCGCATCCCCTCGTAAGCCTTCTCGGCATCGAAACCTCTGATGCCCTTGATGTAAGCGTCGGCAAGCGCTACGGAGCAGTGGTCGCCTATCATGGCTGCGGTGTAGGAGTTCCAGCTCGGGAAGATAGGCAGCCAGCCGCCCTCCTCGTACTTGATGACGAGCGACTGCATCATGTCGGCCGTGACGTCGGGATATAATAATGTATAGAGGGGATGAACGGCGCGGAAGGTGTCCCACATCGTGAAGTCGCAATAGTAAACAGACCCTACCAAACCTCCCCTTAAAGGGGAGGCTTCCTGGCCAATGTTCTCCCCCTTTAAGGGGGAGTTAGAGGGGGTCTGCCCGAATCTTGGGGCTGCCCCGTCCGCATCACTCATCTCGTGCGGCATGAACGAGGCGCGGTAGAGTGCTCCGTAGAACTGGTTGACGCGTGCCGTATCGGGGTCTTCCACGTCGATGGCGTGCAGATGCCTTATCCAGATGCGGATGAGGCGTTCCTTCATCTTGTCGAAGCTGACGCCCTGAGCCTCCGCCTTGTAGTTGCGCTCGGCCCCTTCGCGGCTGGTGAAGGAGGTGGCGGCCCTCACCACGATGGGCTTGCCCGCTTTCCCTTGGAAGGTAAGCCAGGCGCAGATGCTGTCCTGACCGCAGTCGATGGGTTCGTCGGTATAGGTGAGCAGGAGGTGACCGCTGAAGCCAGCGCTCTCGCCCCAACCCTGATAGATGCGGTGCACGGGGTTGCAGGCATAGATGGTCCCATGCTGAGGCTCCACCTCGATGCGCCCCTCCTTCTCGTCGCTATTCGGCTCCACGACGATGTGCACGGGGCCGTCCTGCTCGGGCGTGATGCGGAAGATGGCAGCGTGGCTGCTGGCCGTCATTTCCGTCAGCAGATGTTCGTCGGGGAGGCGTACGGCATAGTAGTGTGGGTGCGACACCTCGTCTTCGTGCCGGAAGCTTGTGGCGCGCTCCTTAGCCGTCTTTCTGAGCTTGCCGCCGAGCGTGGCAATGGTGAACGAGCCATAGTCCTGCGTGCAGCTGCCGGAAGTCCAGTGGCTGCCCCGGAAGCCTTGCAGCCGGGTGTCGGTGTAGTAGTAGGGCGACAGGCACTTTGCCTCGCTCTCGCGCGTCTGAGGCGTCCAGAAGTTCTGACCGTTGGGCGCGAGCACGGCGGGCATCGTCTGCCCGTGTTCCTCCGAGCCCTTGCCGAAGAGCCCCGCCGTCTTGGTGCACGAGGGCGCCGTGCCCACCATCGTGTTCAGCGCACACAGTTGCCGCAGGTGTTCGCGCTCGTGCTTCGACAGCCCCCTTGCCATAGCGTTCGGGGCGTAGAAGAGCATCGAAATGAGGCTTATTAATATAATAATGTAGGGTTTCACACTGCAAAGGTACAAATAAGCAAGAGAAATACCAAATTTATTTGGATATTTCCGAGCTTTTGCCGTCAAAACGGCCAACTGAACGCTACACGAGGGAATCGCTTTTCCTTCACGTGGGAATTGGCTTTCCTTCGTGAAGGAATTTCCCACGCCTCACGAAGCATTCCCAAGCACCCAACCGAAGCGAGTGCCGGACTTTAGCCTGAAACTGGAAAAATTCGTGCAATTCGTGGTTATAAATTCCGCATCGGATGTTTCGTGCTGTTACCTCACGAGCACTTTGTGGCTCTGGCCTGCGACGTTGACGATGTGGATGCCGGGAGTGAGCTGCGGCCCTTCCCCGCCGCTGATGCCCTGTGCTTCGAGTGCGCCGTCGGCAGAGAAGACCCTGTAGGGTGTGCCGCCCGGTATGCCGCTGATGTAGATGCGGCGACTCCGGATGTGTATCTCAGGCTTGACCTTCCGGCTGCTGCCCGAGATGCCTGATGCGAACTCCTCTTCGTCGTACCTCAGCTTGTTGTCCATCCACGGGATGCGCCGCGCTATGTAGTCCTTGACGTTCTGCACCTCGGCCTCGTAGCTGCCCCAGAGCTTCGGGTTCTGATGCACCTTCTTGTTCATGATGGGCCAGCGGATGAAGTTAAGCCGCTGCGACTCCATCAGTTCGCTCGCCACGCTATCCACGTACGCCTGCAGCTCCTCCACATTGATGCCGCAGAAGTAGCGGGCGTTGCCCCACATGTTGCGCAGCTCGGCCGCCGAACCTGCATCGGTGATGATGATGCGGTCCACGATGCCACGAAAGCTGCCTGCTGCCGAGCCTTTCGTGCGATAGATGTAGTCCGACTGGTTGCAGATGGGGTAGGTGCGGTTGTCGTTCTCGAAGGCGAGGTCGAAGTCCCAGACGGGCTCCACGAAGAACTGCGTCTCCTCGCGGTCCTTGTACATGTACGTGCTCCAGTAGGTGTCGGTGTTGCCTGACAGCTCTCCCACGAGGAAATGCCTTTGGAAGCTTGGCAGGTTGAGGTACTGCCGGTAGCCCTGTTCGGGGTCTTTCCAGTTGCTCTTGTAGAGCGAGTTCTCGAATTGGTTGTAGTACTGCCGTATGTAGTTGAACTGCACGGCCAGCAGGTCGTCTTCGTCGGGGTACTTGACGGTGACGGGCGTGGAGTGCGACGAGGTGAAGTGCTTCGGCTCCTTCGAGGCGTAGGCGTCTATCTCGATGAGGTAGCCGCCGGTCAGCAGGTCGCCTTCCGTGCAGGTATTGTCCATCTCCGTGATTTCGACGCGATGGCTGTGCACGTCCACTGCGTCGCAAAACTGGTAGCAGCCTTTGTACTCGCCGTTCATGATGACATCCACGGGCTTGCACCACGGCGTGAAACCGATGCCCATGCGTCGGCTTATCTCGAAGGCGAGGCAGTTGCGCAGCAGCGTCTTGTCGCCATAATTGTTGATGAGCGTCCACTTCCTTGCCTTGGCGGGGGCGCCGAGCGGGCGGCGTTTCTCGTCGAACTTGATGCGGTAGGGCTTCTTGGGGTGCGTCATCGAGTTGTTGCCGCGCAGCCGCGACGTGCCGTCCTGCTCGAGGATGACCGTCCCGCCCTCCGAGATGACGCTGATGTGCGACTCCAGCTCGCCCGCCTTATCGACGGGGTCGCTGCCCGAGGCGGTATGGATGACGACGGTGGGCAGGTTCGTCACCTGGTAGAACTGGCCGTCGTCGCCGTTCGAGCGGTAGCCCCAGAACTCGAGCTCCGCAACCGTGCTGCGAGTGCCCTCGATGCCTTTGTAGCGGACATAGCGGAAGGCTCGCGAGACGTCGACGTCGGCATACGTCAGCTCATAGGCCGGTGCTGCCTCTTTAATCAGGAAGAGCGGCAGGGCGTCGGAGAAGTCGGGCTGGTTGGCGCCTTCGAAGAGGCCGAGCAGCGAGCGCTCGGGGCCGTTGCTGCGCGTACTGGCTGCAAAGCCTACCTTCGTGATGACATAAGCCCTGCCGAGGTCGAGCCCTGCCCAGCCCCCGCTCGTGGTAGATGCCGCAAAGTAGGTCGTGAGGTCGCCATCGAAGGCGCAGTCGCGGATGTTGACGGTCGTGGAGGTCGAGAAGTTGTTGTAGTTATAACCCTTCGGCGAGCCAATGACGGTGCCTGTCAGCTTGTGCCCAAGAGGAAAGGCGGGCAAGCTGACAAGAAAGAGGAGGAAGAGAAACAGCCTCATCCTTAACCCCTCTCCGAGGAGAGGGGGACACAAGATATGATGTGATGATGTGTCCATCGATTTTATTCACCCTTTCTCGGGAGGGAAAGGGAGATGCTCTGAGGCTCTGTGGTCGGGCCATCGACTGTGAGGACGCCGTTCTCGTCGATGTTGAGCTTGTCCATGAGGACGACGCGCTCGCCGGGATTGCTTGTCATGCGGCCATGATAGACGCAGTAGCGCTGTCCGTCGGGCATCGTGAGCACCATGTTGTGGCCCGTGCCCATCACCGTGCCGCCGCGGCTCACGTTCTCCTGCAGGACGGGATTGTTCTCGGCTTTCGTGAAGGGACCGAGCGGGTTGTCGGCCGTCGCGTAGCCCACGGCATAATATTGTCCGCCGTAGTGGTTTGCGCTATACATTATATAATATGTATTGCCTTCGCGGAAGAGGTAGCTGCCTTCCGTCCAGCGGCGGTTCACCTCGCCGTGCGTGGCGCTGCGGCTCTCCCATTCGCTCTGGCGGTCGGCAAGGGCAGTAGGCGGACAGAGCAGCAGCACGGGCTCGCCGATGACGCCGCTGAAGTCAGGCTTCAACTCTACGCCGTACACCCAGCTCTCCTCTATCTCTTGGAAGCTGCCGGCCTCGCGCAGACTGTCGGCTATCTCGCTCTCCACCGCATGCTTATAGCAGCAACGGCTGAAGTAGAGGTAGCACTTGCCGTTCTCGTCGTCAAAGTAAACATTGGCATCGATGATGGGATAGGGGGGATTGAAGACCGGGCGGTCGTAGAGGTCCTTGAAGGGCCCGGCGGGAGAGTCGCTGACGGCCACGCCAATCTTGAAATTCTCGCCCTCGTTCGTCGGGTTCACTCTGTAGTTGGAACTGAAGAAGAGGTAGTACTTGCCATCGCGCTCGTAAACCTCCGGCGCCCAGAAGCAGTCGAGGTTCCACTGCGTGGAGTCGCCGCCCTTGTACACCTGTCCGCACGAGTCCCACTGGACGAGGTCGTCGCTCACAAAGGCCTCGAAGCCGTCGCCCAGCGATGTGCCGTACATGTAGTAGCGCCCGTCGCTGGCATGCAGCAGGAAGGGGTCGCCGAACTTCAGCGGAATGGGGTTCGTCACGGTGCTTGTCATCGTCTCGGCCTCCTTGCTCATATTGCAAGCACAGAAGCATAGGCACAGCAGTGCCAGGGAGAGTTTAGAGTTCATAGTTTAGAGTTTAGAGTTTAGAGTTGTTTCCCCTCTCCTGAATGGGGTTGAGGTGTGTAGTCTTCGCTTGTCGTTACGTTCTGTGTGTTCCTTGGGTCGCTGTCGGCCTCGCGGAACCAGTCGCTGTACTCGATGTAGTGCCGGGCGTAGGTCTTGTTCATGGCTTGCGCCTGCTCGGGGTCAACCTTCTTGATGAACTTGGCAGGCACGCCGCCCCAGAGCTCGCCGTCGCCTATCTGCGTGTTGCTCAGCACCAAAGCGCCTGCCGCCACGATGGCGCCCTTGCCCACCACGGCATGGTCGAGCACGGTGGCGCCCATCCCAATCAACGCGCCGTCCTTTATCTCGCATCCATGCAGGGTGACGCAGTGGCCGATGGTCACGTCGTCGCCCAGGACGCAAGATGCTTTGCCGTTGAGCGTATGGATGCACGAATTGTCCTGGATGTTCGTGCGGTTGCCTATCTTGACGAAATGCACGTCGCCTCGCACGACGGCATTGAACCAGACGGTGCAGTCGTCGCCCATCTCTACGTCGCCCACTATCACTGCTCCCTCGCTGAAGTAGCAGTGCTTACCGAATCGGGGAGCGGGCATCCCCTTAAGAGTCTTGATTAGTGCCATCGAGTAATTTACTATTTGACGATTTACTATTTACGATTTATTTACGATTTAGTAATTTAACTATTTACATGGTTCTTGGGGCTGTTCTCCCCTCCTTTGGAGGGGTTGGGGGAGGCTATTCCTTTGGAGGGGTTGGGGGAGGCTTTTTCTCTCTTCCTCATTTAGGTAAGGCGATAGCTCGTCATATACCTTCTTGTGATATTGATTGATGTACGCCACCTCTTCCTGCGTCATCATGTCCCAGATGACGGGTGTGAGGTCGATGGGGCAGAGCGTGAGGGGCTCGAGACGCAGGAACTTGCCGAACTCCGTCTCGCCGTCATCGACGATGAGCATCGTGTTCTCGATGCGCACGCCATGCTTGCCTTGACGATAGATGCCGGGTTCGTTGGTGACTGTCATGCCGGCATGCAGCGGGGCAGGCTTCCATGTGTGGCGTATCTGATGAGGCCCTTCGTGGACACACAAGTACGAGCCGACGCCGTGACCGGTGCCGTGTCCGTAGTTGATGCCGTGCTGCCACATCGCATAGCGAGCCAAGGCGTCAATCTGCGTGCCGCTGATGCCGTCGGGGAAGCGGGTGAGCGCCAAGCGGATGTGTCCCTTGAGAACCAGGGTGTAGTCGAGTCGTTCTTCGTCCGTCAGCGGACCGAGCGCGATGGTTCGCGTGATGTCCGTCGTGCCGTCCTGATACTGAGCGCCGCTGTCCAGAAGCAACAATCCTTTGGGTTCGAGCACGGCGTCCGTCTCGGGCGTGGCTTCGTAGTGGACGATGGCGCCATGCGGTCCGTAGGCAGCTATCGTGTCGAACGAAAGGCCTCGGTACAGCGCCTGCTCTGCCCTCAAAGCCGTCAGCTTGCGGTCGATGCTGAGTTCCGTCTCTCCGCCAACTTCCACGGCAGGCTTCAGCCAACGCAGGAACTTCACCATCGCCACGCCATCGCGCACCATTGCCCTGCGGAAACCTGCTATCTCGGCTGCGTTCTTGACGGATTTCAAAGACCCTACCAAACCTCCCCTTAAAGGGGAGGCTTTCTGAGCCTTGTCCTCTCCCATGGGAGAGATAGAGAGGGTCTTGAATTCTTCGTACGGCCTTATCTTCACGCCGATTGTTTTTAGGTAATTTTTCACGGTTTCATCGAGCTTCTCGCCGTCGATGAAGAGCGTTACCTCGTCGAGGGTGAGGAGCACGTAGCTTACGAAGACGGGGTTGCAATGCACGTCGGAGCCGCGGAGGTTGAGCAGCCAGGCGATGTCGTCCAGCTGGGAGATGATGAGATGCTCAGCCTTTTGCTCTCGAAGTGCCTGCCGAACGCGCTCTATCTTGCTTTCGGCCGTCTCCCCGGCAAACTCCAAGGGCTGTATCTCCACCTTGTTCTTGGGGATGGGCGGGCGGTCAGTCCATAGTTCTTCGGCAGGGTCGAGGTCCGTACGGAGCAGGATACCGGCCTTGCCCAAAGCAGACCTCAACTCCTCAATCTCCGCGGGCGTAAAGACATCGCCATCGATGCCAACCGTCTGTTCATTGACCATTGAGGGTTGTTCATTGACCATTCCCTCGCCCGAACCATTATGAATTATGAATTGTGAATTATGAATTTGATTGACGAGCCACTCCGTGATGCTCGGCGTTTCTGCCAGTCCCTCCTTCATAAGCGTGAAGGGCGTGCCTTCAAGCTGCTGGGCGGCAGCGATGAAGTAGCGGCTGTCGGTCCATAGAGCTGCGTCTGAAAGCGTCACGACGGCTGTTCCGGCGCTTCCGTCGAAGCCGCTGATCCATTGCCGTGTCTGCCAATGAGCCGGGACATACTCGCCCTGATGTGGGTCGGTGCTGGGGAAGATGAAGGCGCTCAGGCCGTTCCTGCGCAGGTACTGGCGCAGCGCTTCGACCCTTTCAACGATGATATTTGCCATATTTTTGCCTATTTGGGGACAAAGATACGACTTTTAATTCAAAATCCAAAATAATTGCGTGCCTTTACCATCGTAATCAAAAAAGTATTGCAAATACGGCACGTCGCATTTCCGATTTAACCACGTTAAGTTTGCCGAGGCTCCACGTCGTGTTACCTTTTCGTTATCAGGTCACCGCAAATCTCTTCCGCACGCTTCACTCGGTTCCACACGGTCTGTATCTTCGCATCCATCACTTTGGCAATTTGGGCAGGCTTCATGCCAATCTTCAACAAGCAAATTGTGTGGAGCAAATGTTCGTGTACAGATTTGTCTTCGCGCTCCTGAATCGCCTCAAGGAACCCTGGGTACAAGGTTTCTATTGCTGCGACGAGTCCTTCCCACGAGCCCTCTGTCAGTTGAGCCTTACCGGAGGCAATGTTGTGGAAATGTGCAATAACGCCTTCTGCTTTGTCTGTCGCGATGTTCATCAGAGCGATGCGCGTCAGCTCTTTGTTCAGTTTGGCCTTTTGTTCCAGCAGCCTTTCTTTGTCGGCGATTGCTTCCACGAACTTTTTCTTCCTGAAGAAATAATAAGCCACCCAACTCATCACGACAATCAGCAGAGCGAGACCTGCAATTACTGAGAAGAAGATGATGCGCTCGGCTCTCTGCATGATGATGCGCTCGGTTTCCTTGTCACGAAGATACCGATACTCGTCCCTTGCCCGCTGTGTCTGCTCGAAAGCCCGTTGGGCAATAATCGTGTCGTTCGTTTCATAGAGACGTTGGCCCCATAGAGCCGCTTGCCTGTAGTCTCCCTTTTGCAGGAAGCACCGCTGCAGGCCGGCTTGGGCTTCGTACCTTCCTGCCGGCTCTTTCGCCATATTATTATATATAATGTAGTGGGCGATTGCAGAGTCGGTCAGATGTTTGTCCTCATAGCACTTTGCAAGACACAGCTCATAGTTCTTAGGCCGCTGGTCTGCAGGCAAGCTGCAAACCATAAGCAATAAACTGTCAACCTTTTCATGATGATGGAAGTCGGAATAGGCCTTCAGCATTGAAGCCAAGATGCGTCCGTATTTTGCAGGGGACTGCTTGCCTCTGATGATGTTATAGGCTTCATCGAGATGTGAGAGGCTTTGCATCGTGTCGCCAAGGTGCTGACATGCTGATGCCACGTCCGTAAGATAACATTCCAGATTCTTTCCCGACTGTCTGGCAAGTGCGACGGACCTGTTTGCCACATTCAGCTCCTCCTCATAGTTGAGCAGAAGCATGTATAGGTTCCTCAATTGCGAAAGCGCGTTCTGCCAGATGAGTGTGTCTGCATCCTTGCTTTGCTCCGCAATGTCAGCCGTTTTCAAGAACAGACTCACAGCGCGGGGATAGTCTTTCAGGTCACGATAAGCGCTGCCAAGATAGTAGTAGGCACGTTCCTTGTCAACGGCGTTCTTGCGACCTTCGAAGTAAGACAATGTCTGCTTCGCGGAGTCAGGCGAACTGGGAACGATGTCGAGCTTGTCGCGAAGGCGAATCGTCAGCAAGTCGTATTTCTGCCGTGTATATTCTGAAGATTGTCGTACAGAATCCCTTAATGCCTCAGCCCTTGCCCCGGCATCTTTGAGTGAAGTCTCGCAAAGCTGCCAAGCCTGTTCGATATTGTTCAACAACAATTCGTCGTGCTTCCCCTTGCACGCAATCAAGGTCAGCAGACAAAAGAATAAAACTGTTTTTTTCATATATGATGTGTTCTTCTTAAATGAAAAAGTTGACTTCGTTGGCTTTTCTGTTGCAAAATTAAGCCTTTTTCTTGGTACAAACAAGCTTTTTTACTCCCAACTACTCCCAAATGGGAGCACTTGGGAGTGATTTTGTTTGGAAGGAACACAAAAAACACATAATTTTGCAACCAGAAACATAAAAAAGTTATACTACTATGAAAAAGGCAATTATTCTTTTATCAGCAATTATGTCAGTTATGTCCCTTACGGTCATGGCCGACGAGTACATAGACCCACAAACAAACGTCGTCTATACTTACGAGCCAGGCCAGCCCACGGCTTCGGTCAAGGCGGGATATGATGAAGTGATAAGTGAAGGCTATGGCTATGAATTGGAGGTAATTACCCACCCGGGCAGCCCAGATGCGGCAGGCGATGTGGCAATACTCGACAAATTTACCATTGGAACGGCTGAATATGTAGTGACAAGCATTGGTGAATGTGCTTTCTGGATGAACAAGAACATCAAGACTGTCATCATCCCTGAGACCGTGACTGATATAGAGGCAGGGGCTTTCAAGTACTGCGATAGCTTGACCGCTGTACAGCTTCCCGATGGGTTGACACAGATTGCCGATGGACTTTTCTATGGTTGTAGCCAGCTTGTGTCGGTAAACATCCCTTCCTCTGTCTGTTCTATCGGTAGCTATGCTTTTAGTCAATGTAGCAGTCTGAACAACCTCACTCTCCCTGCCAGTCTCACCTTCATTGGCAGATTTGCGTTTAACGATACGCCTTGGTACAATGCATTATATAACGAAGCTCCCGACGGACCTTTCTATATAGGGCCGCAGCTTGTCGGCTATAAGGGTGACGCACCTACAGGTGAGCTAACAATTAAGGATGGTACTACGTGTATAGGCACTGAGGCTTTACGTAATTGCAATAGGTTGACCAGTGTGACCATACCTGAAAGCGTTGCTTATATAGACTATGAGGCTTTCTATGGTTGTGCAGGCTTGACAGCCGTACACATTACTAATATGGCTGCCTGGTGTAATATCGAGTTTCAGGAAGAGTTTCGGAGCAGCTCTAATCCTCTCTTCTATGCCCACCATCTTTTTCTCAATGGCGAGGAAGTGACTGACCTTGTCATACCAGATGGTGTTACCAGCATTGGCCGTTATGCTTTCGATAACTGCACCGCCCTGACCAGTATCACCATTTCAGATGGTGTCACCCGTGTCGGTTCCCAAGCTTTCCGAAGCTGCGGCAATTTAACCAGTGTCACCATCCCGCCAAGCGTGACAACCATAGAGAGCTACGCTTTTATTTGGTGCTTCAATCTGAATGCTGTACATATTTCAGACCTTGCGGCTTGGTGCGGTAATTCTTTCTATCATTCCTGCCTGTTTGCTTATGGCGCCCATTTCTATCTCAAGGGCGAAGAGGTGAAAGACCTTGTCATACCTGAGGGAGTTGCTGGCATTGGCAATGGTACTTTCGAAGACTATAGCTATCTAACCAGTGTCACCATCCCAAAGAGCGTGACCACAATTGGTGAGAATGCTTTCAATGGCTGCAAGAATCTGACAGATGTCTATTGCCATGCGGATAGTGTCCCCAGTACAGAAGCCTGGGTGTTTTACGATACCCCCATTGCTTCCGCTACGCTTCATGTTCCGGCAGGTTCGATAGAAAAGTACAAAGCCACTTCGCCTTGGAACGGCTTCGGCAACATCGTGGCACTGCCAGACAACCCAACAGAGTCTTTGTGTGGCGAATGGTGGCTGGTGGGATGGAAAGACAGCGGGGAATGGGTTGAGGTGGACAGTAAATACGTCAGACACGAACATTTCACTATTGTGATAAATGAAGAGGGCTTTGTCATAGCCTATTCTATGGTCAACGAGATTTTCGTTGGCATGTTAACTCTCAACGGAAACGAAATGTTTTTTGAAGGAGGTGGAGAAATGACGACTGCCCTTTGCGATCTTGAGGAGAACCTTTTCTTCGAAGACAACATCTGTAGTATCAAGCGCTACACGCTGGAAGGGAACTTGTTGAGGCTTTATTATACAGACGACGACTACTTTGTGTTTACCAAGAACTTAGACAGTAATGAGAAACATATCCTGGCCTTCACCAAGGAGCAGATGGCGACAATTATATTGCCAGAAGAACCTGATGCAAGCAAGGGAAAATACTATAGGCTTGACAGAGTTGAGGAAGGGAAGATTGTCTTTGAGCAAGAGCTTCATCCTCAGGCGCATGTACCTTATGTAATTGTGCCCAACGAGGACTTCAACATCGACCCCAACAATATGGATTTGGAGGGGTTGTCGTGTGATACAGCTTCTATTGGAGACGTTTCCTTCATCGGTTCTTACGTCAGCAAAGAGCTTGAACAGCAAGAGGGTTGTAACATTCAACTCATCGATACAACACCTGATTGCAGCATTTCCTTCTCGGAGGAAACGGGAAAGAGGGCTTTCCTTGTCGGAGCCTT
>CACXLY010000011.1 GCA_902768605.1 uncultured Bacteroidales bacterium | reverse complement strand
CGACAGAACATCAGAAATCTCTCCACCCTTTCAGGGTTCCGTTTACCGCTCGTACTGGTTACGGGGGTTCCACCCCCGTCTGTGGTCTTTCCAGCCTTTGACTTTCCCTTCGGCCGTCGACCTTCGGTTCAGGCTTCCATTGTGCCAACTGCTATATTATTGCCAAAATTTAAAAGGTTAAAAGGTTAAAGGGTTAAAAGTTTAGAGTTTGAAGTTTAGAGTTTAGAGTCAGTTTTGAAGTTTAGAGTTTAAAGTTTAGAGTTTAGAGTCAGTTTTGAGGTTTTGAGTTTAAAGTTTTAAGTACTCCGCCAAAGGCGGCACTTTTAACTGTTTCAACTGTCTCTACACTCTCAACTCTTAACTCTACACTCTCGACTCTCAACTCAATTAGATATATCTAATTCTCAATTTAGCTTAATCTGATTGCGCACTCAGATTGGGCTGCCTTGATTTGACACTGCAAAGGTACGACATTGGAGAAGTGCAAGTTGGACGTTAGCGGACGTTGAGGTACGATGGAAGGGGATTTTTATTGAAAATTGAAAATTGAAATCTCATAATTCAAGTTTTGGAAGTTATGATGGGAAGTTATAATAGGAAGTTATAATGGGGAGTTATAATGGGCCAAATGTATCGGCTCCTCTTAACTTCTCGTCATAACTCCCCTTCATAATTCTTCATTCTTCATTCTTCATTCTTCATTTCCTACGGTTCTCCCAGTTGCGCGACGATGGCGCGGACTTGTCGTGGCGTGAAGGCTTTGCTGGCGGGGTAGTAGCCTGTCTGCTGAAGTTCGGTCCAGAGCGGTTTACAGTGACGAATCCAAGACATCAAGTGATTGACTGCTGTGCGCGGACTGCTGTTGGGAAAGTACATGAGAGCGAGCTCTTTCTTGGTGTAGGAAGGGTTCATTGAAAAATGGAAAAGTTAAAAAATTGAAAAATGGAAAAGTTAAGGTGTTACTGGAAGAGATAATCGACGAGGTCGATTTTGCGTTGCTTCTGGTCTTTTGTGGCGTTTTGCTCCAGGAGGGGTGAGACGCGGATGGGGTAGCGGAACTCGTACAGACGCTGCGCTTCGAGTGCTGTCTCGTTCCATTGGCGGAATGTCTCGCCTTTCTCGTCGGTGTCGGGGAAGATGATGATGCGGTGGGGGGTGAGTGGCTCCAGGAGATGGGGCTTGAACATCTGAAGGCCGCCACAGGAGAGCCAGACGAAATCGGGGAACTTCTCGGAGAGTATCACTGCGGACTTCTCTGACTCGACAATGGCGATTTTCTTCGTTTCTGTGTTTTGACTTTCCCTTGCGGCCATCGACCTCAGTTCTGTGGTCTCTGTGTGACCTGTATAATCCGTGTGACCAAGCAGATGGAGGCCGAAGAGACAGTGGGGATTGTTGATGTCGGGAGAGAGCTTGCCTGCCTTCTTCAGTTCGGCAGCTACCCAGGTGGGTGGACGTGACTTGTCGCGGTGGCAGTCGGGAAGGTAGTGCATGAGCTTGCCGTTGCGGACGCGATGCTCGGTATCGATCTCCCAGAAGACTACGGAACCGTTGCGAGAGATGCCCAACTGATAACGCTGAGCAGCGTGGCGCATCTGCTGCTCGGTGAGATAACCGGATGAGACGAGGGCTTGGCAGAACTCGGATTTCACGGAAAGTGTCTGGGATACCAAATGAACGTCTAATGAGACAACAGGAACACTCCTGCATTTCCCATCATCCGGTTTTTCGGTTGCTCGAGTAGCGGGGCGCGATTGTAGTCGCGGAAACGTCTTGCTTCTTCCATCCGAGATAACGATGGAGAACTCGCGAGCCAGCCATTCGCAGGCTTCAACGAAGGAGAGGTTCTCGTGGCTCATGACGAGGGAGATGACGTCGCCGCCATTGCCGCAGGCGAAACACTTGAAGATGTTCAACTTCTGGTTGATGTGCATCGACGGATGCTTGTCATCGTGATTCCAGCATATGGCACGGCGGGTGTATTGGCCTGTGCCATGGAGCGTGATGCCGAGATGGGCGCAGACATCGAAGATGGGGAGAGAGCGGAGCTTTTCTAATGTGAAGGGAGGGATGTTCATTTTGAATTAAGAATTAAGAAAGAAGAATTAAGAATTAGGGGTTTAATTTTTGGAAGTTAAAGAAGTTAACGCATTTGGGGAAGTTCTCACATGCTTTAGCAGTAAGGCGCGCTCATAATGCGCGGAGAAAGGACGATACCATTGGGAGGGTGAGAGCTTTCTGTGAAACTTGAATTAAGGGTTTATTTTTCAACTTTTCAAAAGTGCCGGTGTGAAGGTCAAGCCCCATACGTACTTCTCTCTACGAGAGAGAAGGTAGTATGTGGGGGCTGTGAGGCCTTCACAGAGGCAAGGAATTGGGTCGGGCATAGATGCGCTTGCCACCGCCATCGAAGGACTGGTGGATGATGCGGTCGGAGAGGGCTTTCTGGAGGACTTCGAGGTAAATCTCGTCCTTCATGATGTTTGAGAGTAGCTTGATCTGCTTCTTCAGCGCGTCCTCGTTGTAGATGGTACCTGGTGTCATGGCATCACTGAAGAGGCGCTTCACATCGAATATGTGCTTGCGACCCTGCTTGCCTATGAGATACTTGGGGTTGAACTCGGGGAACTTGCTGGCTGTGCGACCCTGACGCTGCATCTGCTCGGCTGTCTTGCGCTGAGCCTCGTACTGGGCCTCGAGCAATTGCTCCGGTGTACACAGGTAGGGGATGCCGCTCTCGTTGACGGAAAACTGCACCTTGTCGGGGATGTCGTACTTGCGGGTGTCGGTCTGGTGCCAAGTGAAGATGCGCTCGGCATTCTTGGTGCACTCATAGACCTCGAATGACTTGTTCTTCAGCTCGGTACCAATCCAGCCCCGGAGATTCTTGTCCTCCATCGACTTGTTCTGATGGAGCACACAGACAATGCAGCAGCGGTTTTCGGAGGCTAAGTGCATGAGGCGTTCCACGGTGTCCTGAGCCAACACACCATCGTTGATGTCGGCCACAAGGTCGCGGATGCCATCGAGGATTACCAGGTCGGGCCTATAGCGCGGTACGGCCAGTTCGAGCATCTGCAGGCGGTTGGCATAGGACTCGCTGCGGACGTTGAAGATGTCGAACAGTTCGGAAGGGAAGTTGCTCTCGTTGAGGCCAGTCATGGGCAGTATGCGGTTCTTCAGGATGTCTTGCGTCGACTCCTCGCTCTGTTCCGTATCGTACCACATGACATGCAGCCTTCGCGGCTCGATCCTCTCGAGGGAGAGCACTTGAGGGCTGAAACAGCTGGCCATCAGCACTGAGCAGACAAAGGTCTTGCCGGATTTCGCCTTGCCGGAAATGGCTACCAGCTCGCCACGGGCGAAGCAGGGCTTCCTCAGACGAAACAGGAACTCCAGCTGCGGCAACTCGCTGGATGGTGTGATGCGATGGCTTTCAAGCTTCCGCAGCGTCTGCTCCTGCTTAAGTGAAAAACCGGCAAGTGTCAGTTCATTCAGAACTGAATGTAATGTGTCGTCGTTCATAGATTTGTTCGAATTGTGGGACAAAGGTCGGGAAAAAAGTACAGACGAAAGAAGAAGCGTCCTATAGGGAGGACGGAATAATTCAAAATTCAAATTAAAGAAATAATTATGACAAAGTATGTTTTAGATCCAGTGGCGGCGGCACAGGCGTTGACAGTCCTTGTGCTGAAGAAGGCTGACTATGCTTACTACCGCATGAGACGTACCAAGGAGCGTGAGTATCGTCTCGCTAATGGTACGATACATGGAGCCTAAAACGGGAAGTTACCGAAGGACTTCGAGTTGAAAACCAGTAAACAGATTGAGATCTGGCGCGATGTGATGGCGCATTACGCAGGACAGCCGGAACGACAGGAGGAACTGTTTCGCGAGTTGATGAGAGAGATACGGAGGGCGGTGATGCCTTAAATGAAGAATTCTTTTTGTCGCACGGAAATCACTGAAAACACAGAAATGTCGCCTTCGGCGAAGTGAAAAGTGAAGAGTGAAAAGTGAAAAATTAAAAATGAACCATGAAAATGAAAGGTGAGACTATGCTTCGCGATTACCAGCTGGAGATGCTTGACAGGCTGCATCTGGCTTGGGAGAAACACCAGAGCGTGATGGTGCAGATGCCGACGGGGGTGGGGAAAACGGTCCTGATGGCTGAGGCCATCAGAAATGAAGAGTTAAGAATTAAGAATGAAGAATTTAGAAATGAAATAAAAATCAAAAGAAAAGAATTCAAAATTCAAAATTCTTCGGCTGTCGCCTCTGGTGGGGTGCTGGTGGTGGCGCATCGGATTGAACTGATTGAGCAGATATCAAGGACTTTAGATAAGTTCGGCATCGAGCATGGGCTGATTGTCAGCGGCAAACCGATTGATGAAACGAAGCAAGTCCAGGTGGCAAGCATTCAGACCCTTTCGCGGAGAATCTGTCACACAGAAATCACGGAAAACACAGAAATAAACTTTACAACAGATTTAACGGATTTGACGGATTACGCAAATCTAAAAGGATTGATAGAGCAATCTCCAATCTCTAATCTTCAATCTTCAATTTTCAATTTTCAATCTTCAATCTCTAATCTTCAATCTCCAACCTCTAATCTTCAATCTTCAATCTCCAACTTTCAATCTCCAATCTCCTCCCTTCACTTTTCACTTATCGTCATCGACGAGGCGCATCATGCGCTGGCCAAGACGTACAAGATGCTGTGGGACAAGTGGCCTGAGGCAAGGTTCCTCGGACTGACGGCTACACCTTGCCGGATGAACCACGCAGGCTTCACGGATCTGTTCCGCAAGATACTCGTGTCGTGGCCCATTCAGGAGTTCATCAATAAGGGCTGGCTCTCGGACTTCGACTACATCTCTGCCCGCCCTGACAACCTGATGATGCAGAAGATTGCCGGCTTGCAGAAGCGTGGTGCTGATGGCGATTATCAGACGAAGGAGATGGCTACGGTGATGGATGTGCCGGAAAGCATCGAGCATCTGTATAACACCTACAGGCAGTATGTGGATGGCAAGAAGGGCATCGTCTATGCCATCGACCGCGAACACGCGCGGCACATCACGGCGTACTACCAGGAGCATGGCGTCAGTTGCTGCTGGATTGAGGCCAAGACGCCTGCTGCTGAACGCGAACGTCTGATAGAGGATTATCGTGCTGACAGGATTAAGGTCTGCGTGAATGTCGATATCCTGGGCGAAGGGGTTGACTTTCCTGAGGTGGAGTTCATTCAGCTGGCCCGCCCCACGCTGTCGCTCTCGAAGTATCTGCAACAGGTGGGACGCGGTATGCGCGTCAGCAAGGGCAAGGAATGCGTGACGATCCTCGACCAGGTGGGCCTGTACCAGACATTCGGACTGCCCACAGACGAGCGCGACTGGATAAGGATGTTCACGGGCAAGATAGCAGGAAGGGCAGGACAAGGAGGCGAACGTCCCATCATCATCAGGGAAGAGGAGGATGAAAAGGAACTTGTCAACCTGGACATGGTGCGCATCAAACGGCGCGGAGAGAAGCACACGGGCGTGGAGATGTTCATGCAGGGGGGCAAGTATGGCGTCATGTATGACGGGGATATCACGTGTCCCGCAGAATTCGAACACATCAGGAGAATCTCAGACGGCTACTTCGCCCTGGCCACCTATCCTTATAATATATATAGGAATAAGGTGACGGTGATAGACCTGCAGGGGCGCGACCAGAACGTGTCGCTCTATGGAAAGGTGAAACAGGAGGGTGACCTGTTCTATGGCAAGTCGGCTTCCGGCGAGATGCGGTACTGGGACGGGAAGGGCATGACGTACTATGATACCCTCCCCGAGTTTGAGCGTGTGGGAAACCTCGACATGATAAAAGTGGCTGGAGGCCAGTACAAGCTGAGGCGGCCCTCGCCTCTGATGCCTTACACGGTAAGCAAGAAGGAAATTTTCTATAATGACAAGCTGACGGTCATAGGCGACATCATCATCCTGAACGACGGCAACTCCACCGTGCTGAAGCCGCAATGGTATTTCGGCTATAAGGTGCAGATAGAGGCAAGGAAGGACGGAAGGAAAGTGCTCAGATGGGTGACCTTGGCAGACGGTCTTACCGACGAGTACACGACCAGCATGATAGATGGCAGCAGGCGTCCGTTTTGGAAAGATGCCAAGATGACGAATGCCGCCACAGGTAGGATGGAGTACCTGAGTCCCGAGTGGGTGGAAAGAGAAGCGCGGAGGAAGGCAATTGAAGAAATGCGCAGCCAGTTATCGCGCAACAAGAACGATTGGAGCCTCACCGAAGACATGGTTCAATCGCACATGAACAGAAGGAAAAGGAAAGAGGTGTAAAGGAAAATATTGCTGTCCGGGGAAAAGCACCGAACCAAAGGTCGACGATAGTCAAGGTGCGACAGAACACAGACGGGGGTTTTAACCCCCGTCTGTGTTCTGTCGCACCTTTGGTGCTATTTACCGGTCACCAATATATAATAACGCCACGTGTAGCATCCGCCGACGCCTCAGCAAGGAACAGCCGACGCCTCAGCAAGGAACTGCCGACGCCACAGCAAGGAACTGCCGACGCCACGTGTAGCATCTGCCGACGCTTCGTGATGGATTTGGCAGCGTGATGTCAGGGATTTGGCAACGTGATGTCAGGAAAATGGCGTAATTTCACGTGTATTAACAATAATTAACGTAAAAAGAGCGTTAGTTAATGCTTTTTTATATAACTTTGTAGCGCAATATGTGTGTGCGTGCACTTACGCGCGGGATAAGAATAATGTATTATTAACTATAAAAATTAAAGCTTATGAGACTCAAATCTTTACTCACGGCAATGCTCTTGCTGACGGGGGTCAGCATGGCAAAAGCAGACATCGTGGAGATTGGAACGGCTGAGAATTCCATTCAAACCCGATATCTGCCCACTTACACAGACTACAATTACAGCATCACACAGCAGATCTACAGGGATTTTGAAATGGGTCCTTCACGTGGCCTCACCAGTATCGATTTCTTCTGTACTGGTGCCGAGGCGGTTACGAGGACAATCGACATCTATCTTACCCTGTCGAATACTTGGAGTTTTGGCTCGGGTACTGACTGGATTCCTGTTTCAGAAAGCGAATTGGTCTTCAGCGGTGAAGTGACTTTCCTGCCCGACCAGTGGAATACGATTACCTTCAACCAAGAGTTTTTCTACGATAACGATTATAATCTTGTTGTCACGGTGGACGATAACACGGGCATATGTCCTTTTATGGATGGTTTCAGTATTGGCTACTGTGATAATTATATGTCGCTTTACGGGTTCTCCGATACCAATAACTTCGACCCGACAAACATGGGCACCTATTATGGAGACTTATTAAAAGGCAGGAATCAGATTCGCTTCAACGGAGAAGAGGAGATTATCGGCCTGCCTGCTTCGCGTTACTTCCCTACAACCACCGTTTATTGTTATGCTGTGTCGGAGCAGATCTACACTGTTGATGAGATTGGTGGAAAAGGCCTCATCTCCAGCATCAGTTTCTTCAATACTACGCAGGAAGATTATCGATATATAGAGGTCTATCTGATGCATACTGCCAAGTCAAGTTTCAACGACAAATACGACTGGCTGTCTCTCTCGTCGGGCGACATGGTGTTCAGCGGCGCGATTACTTTCACGAAAGGCGCTTGGAATGAAATTAAGCTCGATACGCCCTTCATGTATGACGGCATAGATAACCTTGCCGTCATCGTATGCGACAAGTCCGGCACATATCAGCAAAACACCGGGTTCGCCGCCTATGAAGGAGTGGGCAACCAGTGCATTTACCAATGTGATGATAACATTCAATTCGACCCGACAGGGATGGGCTCATATTCGGGGTATCTCAGCACGTATAAGAACCAGATTCGTTTGGACATCGATCAAGCCCTGATAGGCGATGGCGGCTCAGAATACAGCGATATCCTGCCATTCACCTGCAACTTCAGCCGTTCGCTCTCGCAGCAAATCTATACGAAAGAAGAGGTGGGCGAGGCTCGCGACCTTACATCCATCAGTTTCCACAACCTGGGCCATCAGTTATCCGAATCGTTGAACATTTATCTTGTACCGACCTATGCGACCGACTTTGCCGACGGCAACAGCTGGATTCCATTCAACGAAGGCAACCTCGTCTTCAGCGGCGACGTGACCTTCGACGACGAAGACTGGACGACGATTACATTCGACCGCCCGTTCAGCTTCAACGGCAAGACGAACCTCGCCCTCGTAGTGGCTCTCCAATCTCCTGTATTAGCTTGTGATTCTTACTTCAGCGTGTTCCCCGCAACTGGTATGTCGCTCGTTTCATTCTCCATTCCCTTGAATGAATATCCCACATCAGAAAGCCTGACCGGCTCCACAGGCTATGTCTATGACTGGAAGAACCAGATTCGGTTCAACCACACAGACGAAGTGCTTCCAAAGCCCCAATACTTCTCTGTTGAAAATCTGCCTTACAGTGCTGAATTGTCTTGGGAAGGTGAAGGTGAATTGTGGGAGCTTCAGTATGGCGTCGATACGTATCCTATGACATGGCAGACCGAAATGCTGTCCACCAACCATTATACGATGACCTATCTCCATTCCAATGAGCTTTATTATGCGCGTGTCCGCACTGTCTATCCAGACGGAAGCGTCAGCAGGTGGGCTGGCCTTCAATTCCACACGCCACTTCCTGACATCTTTGACGTTGCCGTCAATCCGACGCCGACCTCTGCTTCCATCTCTTGGACTGGCTATCCCGAGAACACATACGATGTGATGTATTTCAATACCCAGAACTCCGAGACGGTCTTCTACGATGACTTTGAGGATGGTTTCAGTAAGGGCTGGACTATCATAACAAATGGCGAGTCAGTAGGCCCGGACGGATGGATAACAGGAGATGCCAACTCTTTCAGTGACATGCATGCAGCTGCAGCATATAGTTGGACGCAGGGTTCAGGTGCCCTCAATGCCGACAACTGGCTCATCAGTCCGCTCGTCGACCTGAAGGGCACACTCTCGTTCTGGCAATATGCTTTCTCGTCATTCCCCGACGAATACGAGGTGAAGCTCTCTACTTCCGGCAACGACATCTCCGACTTTGTCTATACGCTTCGCCCCTTGTCGCCCGGACTTAGCGAATGGAAAGAGATGCGCTTCGACCTGAGTCCTTATGAAGGCGAAAAGGGATACATCGCCATCCATCATAAGAGCAACAACAATATAGCCCTATACATCGACGATTTCCACATCTTCACCGGCGAAATGAAATTCATACACACTCTTGATCCGAATGTGCTGATTGAAGACCTTGAGCCAAATACGATATACGGTTATTCTGTTTATATCCACAAGTTTAACGATTACTCCGTACGGAAAGAGCCCTCATACTTCTCCACTCTGCCCATGAATCCTGCACCCTTCGCCCTCATTGCAGAACCGGGCATCACCTCTGCCAACCTCTTCTGGACTGGCTACAGCGACAGCTACCAGGTAAGGTACAGGACGGCTGAAGAGAAAGAGGAGGTCGTGCTCTTCTTCGATGGCTTCGAGGAAGGATTTGAAGCCCAGGGCTGGACAGCTATACGCAATGGCGAAGGTATCGAAAGTACAGACTGGCAGACAAGTGATGTTATTCCACACGATGGCTCATACAGCGCAGTTTCGGGAAGTTGGGACAGCTCGGAGGGTGCTTTCAATGTGGATAATTACCTCATCTCTCCGCAGATTGACCTGAAGGGCGAGCTGAAGTATCAGGTTTGTTGCGGCAACAGCGCATACCCGGAGAACTATCGTGTGCTCCTCTCTACGACAGGTAAAGACCTCGCCGACTTCACAATTGCACTCCGCGACTTGCAGCCTGTCACTAACACAAGCTACGAAGAGGTGGTCATCGACCTCAGCGCATTCGAAGGGCAGAAGGGCTACATCGCTTTCCAACACTTGGAATACGACAAGACACACCTCTACATCGACGACGTCTGCGTTTGCCAGACAAATATCCTGAAGCCGGCAGGCGAATGGCATGAAATCGAGACTACAGAGACGGATGTCACCATCGTAGGCCTCGATAGGGAAACCAAGTATGAGTATCAGGTTATCGGCAGAATGGCTGACTATGAAGATGCAGTCAGCGAATCGAGCTTCTTCACCACTGTCGTTGCTGAGGAAATCGCATTCGACGCCAAGGGTGACAATTCAAGCGATATCTTTGAATGCAATGCCAAGTGGGCAAACGTTACAATCCAGAACTACACCATCAAGAAGGATGGCAAGTGGCACTCCATCTGTCTGCCCTTCTACCTCACACTCGAAGGCAGCCCGCTCGAGGGAGCTGAGCTCCGTCAGCCAAGCGACGCTAAGGAGGTGGACACATACCTCATCATCGATTGCCTCACGTCGTGCGACGAACTTGAAGCCGGCTTGACATATCTCTACAAGTTCGAACCAGGCGAGGACATCGTCAATCCCGTCTTCAAGGAAGTTATTATAAATAACTTTACCACATCCACAGAACTCTATGGCGGCAAGGTTTACGTCATTCCCAATTATGACAGATTCGTTGTTCTCCCCTCAGACGACTTCTACTATTGCACGGACGGCAACTTGAGGCTTGCCCGCATCAATCTGCAGAAGGATTATTCAATGGATGCCTTCCAGTGCAGCTTCTACATCGACCCAAGTCTCAACAACAGTATTGACGGCATCGGCCTTAACTTCGGCGACATGAGCATGCTCGACCTCATCACAGGCATTAAGACAATCGGCAACGGACAGCAGACAGCAGGCGATGCTATCTACAACGTTGCAGGCCAGCGCCTCAGCAAGATGCAGAAGGGCATCAACATCGTTGGCGACAAGAAGGTGTTGGTCAAGTAAAAAGCCGATAAGGCCTAAGGTCTTTAAGGTCTTTAAGGACTTTAGGGCCTTTAAGGTCTGATTCAATAAGAGCCCGCCTATGAAAACAGACGGGCTCTTTCAATAATATAATTATGAAAAGACGATTGCTATGTCTTGTCGTGACGGCTTTGCTTCCCATCTCGCTGATGGCAGGCAAAGTGTCTTTCGGCAAAGGAACAATAAACGTGCGCCAGGTGGCCCGCAATGCTGTCAGGATACAGTATTCGGAGTCGGCTGCATCCGAGCCCAAGGTCGAGTTGCCCGACTGGCTCTATGTCAAGAACGATGAGGTCAAAAGCCGCGACATCACCGTCGAGGTGGACGATGCACATCAGACTGTCACCATCAAGGACCGACAGGGCATACCTGTTTTCATGGCTACCCTGCATCGCATGCAGGGCAGGGAGGCCACGCTGGCTTTCCGCTCCGAAGCAGACGAGCGGCTCTATGGCCTCGGACAGTTTCAGGACGGTTTCAGCAATGTCCGCGGCTTGTCGCGACGCCTGACACAGGTGAACACCCAGATCAGCATCCCTATGCTCCTGTCGAGCAAAGGCTATGGCGTGCTTTGGAACAACTACGGCATGGTCGAGTTCAATCCTTGCGACCATCAGGCAAAGATGCGTCTGCTGGATGAGGCCGGCCAGACAGAGGTGGTGAATGTCACTTCGACCGAAGGCGGCAAGCAGGAGGTCAGGCAGCGGCATATCTACGAGGCGACCATCGACCTCGCCGCCGACGGCGACTATTCCATCTTGCTGGATGTCGGGCAACAGATGGCCCGACGCCACAACCTCTCTATCGACGGGCAGAACGTCATCGAGATGCAGAACATGTGGCTGCCTCCAACGGCCTCGACCATCGTGCACCTCGGGGCAGGACGGCATGTGCTGAGGGCTGAGCTGTCAAGAGGCGACGCGCCCGTCATATATTATAATAAGGTAAAGGACGAGACGGTGTTCCGCTCGCCTGCGGCCAATGCTGTCGACTATACCGTGTTTGTTGGTTCGGCCGACGAGATTATCGCCTCCTATCGCGAGCTGACGGGCAAGGCACCCTTGATGCCGCGTTGGGCTCTGGGCTACATCCATTGCCGCGAGCGCTACCATTCCTCCGACGAGATACTGCAGACGGCCAACCGCTTCCGTAGCGAAGGATTGCCCGTCGATGTGCTGGTGCAGGACTGGCAGTACTGGGGCAAGTACGGGTGGAACGCCATGCGGTTCGACGAGGACCATTATCCCGACCCAAAGGCATTGACGGACAGCCTGCACGCCATGAACATGCGGCTGATGGTCAGCGTTTGGTCGAAGATAGACAAGAATTCAGAGGTCGGCAAGCAGATGCTGTCGGACAATTACTACATCCCGGGCACGGACTGGATTGACTTCTTTAACCCCGATGCCGCGGCAGCCTATTGGCATAACTTCTCCACGCGACTGGTGCCGCTTGGCATCGATGCCTGGTGGCAAGACGCTACCGAACCGGAGAACGACGACCTCAAGGGACGCCGAGTGAACAACGGCAAGTGGGCTGGGGAGGACGTGCGCAACGTCTATCCTCTGTTGGTGAACAAGACCGTCTATGAGGGACTCTTTAATTCAAAATTATTAAATTCAAAATTCAAAACTGGACTGCGTCCCATGATTCTTACCCGTTGCGGCTTCCCCGGCATCCAGCGTTACGGCTCGGCCATGTGGAGTGGTGATGTGGGCAACGATTGGGAGACATTCCGCCGACAGCTGACAGCAGGGCTCGGCATGCAGGCAGCAGGCATCCCGTGGTGGACCTACGACGCCGGCGGCTTCTTCCGTCCCGGCAATCAATACAGCGATAAAGCCTACATCGAGCGTATGTTGCGATGGATAGAGACGAGCGTCTTCCTGCCCTTGATGCGTGTGCATGGCTATATGAGCAACACCGAGCCGTGGAACTACGGCGCCGAGGCACAGGCAGCTATCGCCCGCAGCCTGAACGAGCGCTATCGCCTGTTGCCATACATCTACAGTCACGCAGCAGAAATAGCTTCTCAGGGTTCCACGCTGATGCGCCCCCTCGTCTTCGACTTCCCGGGTGACAGCAAAGCCCTCGACCAGAAGTACGAGTATATGTTCGGGCGCTCGCTGCTCATCAGCCCGGTAACGGAACCAAGCGTCACCTCGTGGATCACCTATCTGCCTCGCAACGAAGGCGGCTGGTACGACTACTATACAGGTCGCCACTACGAAGGCGGCCAGTCCGTGACGACCGATGTCGCTGCCGACTTCATCCCTGTCTTCGTGCGGGCTGGCAGCATTATTCCCGTCAAGGGCGACGAGGTATTGCTTTATCCCGGTGCCGACGGCAGCTTCACGCTTTATGAGGACGACGGCGTGACAAGGGACTATGAGCAGGGACAGTGCTCGCGCATCACGTTCCAATGGGACGATGCAAGCCGTCGCCTCACCATCAGCAAGCGTCAAGGCAAGTATCAAGGCATGCCTAATCGCCGAACTTATCACGTCAAGTTGGCAAACGAGACACGTGTAAATGTCAATTACCAAGGCAAGAAAACAACGATTACCATTCAATAAAACGATGAAAGGCAAGTTTCTCATTCTCATCATGATGCTCTGTGCAGGCGCTTCGGCATCAGCCCAGACCTATCCTTATCAGAATCCCAACCTCTCGGCCCGCGAGCGTGCCGCAGATTTGTGTTCGCGGCTGACACTCGAAGAGAAGGCCCAGCTGATGCTCGACGAAAGTCCTGCCATCCCCCGCCTCGGCATTCGGAAGTTCTTCTGGTGGAGCGAGGCGCTGCATGGCGCCGCCAATATGGGCAATGTCACGGTGTTTCCCGAACCCATTGCCATGGCTGCGTCGTTCAGTCCGGATATGGTTTACAGGTGTTTCGACGTGGCTTCCACGGAGTTTCGTGCCCAGTACAATCACCGCATGCACGACCTCAAGGGCGAGGACGAGAAGTTCCACAGCCTCTCTGTCTGGACGCCCAACGTGAACATCTTCCGCGACCCGCGTTGGGGACGTGGCCAGGAGACCTACGGCGAAGACCCTTACCTGACGAGTGTCATGGGCACGCAGGTGGTGAAGGGCCTGCAGGGGCCTGAGGATGCCAAGTATCGCAAGCTGTGGGCTTGTGCCAAGCACTATGCCGTGCACAGCGGTCCGGAATATACCCGCCACTCGGTCAACCTGAACAACGTCTCTCTTCGCGACTTTTGGGAGACCTATATGCCTGCCTTCAAGACTCTGGTTCAAGATGCCAAGGTGCGCGAGGTGATGTGTGCCTATCAGCGTCTGGACGACGACCCCTGCTGCGGCTCTCAACGTCTGCTTCAGACCATCCTTCGCGACGAGTGGGGCTTCCAGTATCTGGTGGTGAGCGATTGCGGTGCCGTCTCCGACTTTTACGACTCGCACAAGTCGTCGTCCGATGCCGTCCACGCCTCAGCAAAAGCTACCATTGCAGGCACCGACGTGGAGTGCGGCTACGGCTATGCCTACAGAAGCATACCCGAGGCAGTGCGTCGTGGCCTTATCACTGAGGCTGAGGTGGATAAGCACGTCGTCCGACTGCTGGAGGGGCGCTTTGACTTGGGCGAGATGGACGACCCGTCGCTCGTCGAGTGGTCCAAGATTCCGTATTCGGCAATGTCAACAAAGGAGTCGGCAAACCTGTCGCTCGATATGGCGCGCCGGTGCATCGTGCTCTTGCAAAACAAGGGAAACATCCTGCCTCTACAGAGGAATGCGGAGCGGATAGCCGTCATTGGCCCCAATGCCGACAATGCGCCCATGATGTGGGGCAACTACAACGGCATGCCCAACCACACCGTCACCATCCTCGACGGCATCCGCGAAAAGGTGAAAAGGTTAAAAGGTGAAAAGGTGAAGTACATTCCCGGTTGCGACCTGACTTACGACAAAGTGCTGGAGTGCCTGATGGGTTCGTGGTGCAGCTTCGAGGGCAAGAAAGGCATGAAGGGAACCTTCTGGAACAATCGCAAGATGGAGGGCAAGCCCGTCGTCACGCAGCAGTACACGACTCCGCTGGCTGTCACTACCGCCGGCATGCACAACTTCGCTCCTGGCGTGCAGCTTGAGGACTTCTCGGCAAAGTATGAAACGGTCTTCACGCCCGAAGAGGCAGGCGAATACGTGGTGAACGTGGAGGGATGCGGTCACTTTGAACTTTACATCGACGGCCAGCAGAAGTTTCGTCACCACATCTGGCGCACCACGCCCAATCGCGTCGCCATCCAGGCCGAGCGGGGCAAGAGCTACAACATCGAGGTGCGCTTCTCTCACGTCCAGACCTACAATGCCAACCTCAAGATTAATGTGGCAAAGGAGCATCCCATCGACTATCAGCAGACAATTGCCCAGCTGAAGGGCATCGACAAGGTCATCTTCGTTGGTGGCATCTCTCCTGCTCTCGAAGGCGAGGAAATGCCTGTCAACATAGAGGGTTTCAAGGGTGGTGACCGCACGAACATCGAGTTGCCGACCGTCCAGCGTCGTTTCCTGAAGGCTCTGAAAGAGGCAGGCAAGCAGATTGTCCTGGTCAACTGCTCAGGCTCATGCATTGCCTTGCAGCCAGAGGTCGAGACGTGCGACGCCATCCTCCAGGTGTGGTATCCCGGTCAGGAAGGCGGAACGGCAGTGGCCGATGTGCTGTTCGGCGATTGCAATCCCAGCGGAAAACTGCCCGTCACGTTCTACAAGAACAGCGAGCAACTGCCTGACTATGAAGACTATTCCATGCGAGGCCGCACCTATCGCTATTTCGACGATGCACTGTTTCCCTTCGGCTTTGGGCTTAGCTATACAAGCTTCAAGCTGGGCGAGCCTAATCTGAATAGTCAGAACACTCAGAACATTCAGAGCATTCAGAATAATCCGATAACTCTGACCATTCCTGTGACCAATACCGGCAAGTGCGACGGCACCGAGACCGTCCAGCTCTATATCCGCAATCTGCAAGATGCCGACGGACCGCTGAAAAGCCTTCGTGCCTTCCAGCGCATCCATGTGAAGGCCGGACAGACGGCCAATGCCGAACTGCAGCTTACCGACAAGAGTTTCGAGTTCTGGGACGCTGCCAGCAATGCCATGCGCGTAAAGCCTGGCAAGTACGAGATTCTTGTCGGCACCAGTTCCAAAGCTGCTGACCTCAAGCGCACGACGATTGATATTCAGTGATTCAGGGTAGGGGAGCAGGCTTGAACTGCAACCAGTCGAGGCTCACCTGCTGCCCTTCGCAAACGATACAGAGGTCGGTCGTGCCTTGCGGCATCTTGTCCAGAGCGTAGGTGAGTATCGCCCATTGGCCGCTAATGTCATGGCCTGATGGTGATACGTTGATTGGCAGCCTCGCGATGACATTTCCTTCTGCCGAGCCTTCACGGATGGTCAGGCAGGTGTTGGCGTTTGCCTTGACTTTGACAGCGACGTATCCGCTGGCAATGCTGCTGAAGTCCACGTCGTTGTATCTGAGCCAGTTTCCTGCGTTTGCAAATGTGGCGTGCCATCCGCGGAACGTGTCTGTGCTGTCGTTGAAGTCGATGGAAACACCGTCGCTGATGGCGCTGTACCTATCGACCTCAATCTTGTCCGTTGCCCGCGTCACTCCTACGCCGCGAAGAGTCTGCTTCACCTCCTGGATGGTGCCGTCGGCATTGAACGTCACCTTATCTATGCAGGCAGAGCGGCGCTTGTCCATATTGGGCGAGTAGTGATTGCGATGATAGAAGAGGTACCACTGGCCTTTGTATTCGAGGAAGCTGTGGTGGTTTGTCCAGCAGCTGTTGTCGTGCTCAGCCATGATGATGCCCTTGAACTGCCACGGACCGAGGGGCGAGTCGCTCATGGCGTAGGCCAGCGTTTCAGTCCCCTTTTCTTTGCGAACCCATGGGAAGGTGAGGTAGTAGCGTCCCTCGCGCTTGAAGGCAAACGGCCCTTCCTTGAAGCCTTCGGGCAAGCCCAACATAACCCGACTGCTGTCTCGCAACTCGGTCATGTTCTCTTTCAGTCGTCCTCCGCGAATGCCCATGCCGCTCCAATAGAGATAAGCCGCTCCGTCATCGTCGATAAGGACACAGGGGTCGATGCCTCCGACGCCTTTTATCGATTCCTTCTCAGGCGTGTAAGGTTCCTCGGGCTGATTGGCAATGGCTACTCCAATGGCAAAACCCCTGCCATTACGAGGTGCATTGGGATAGTAGAAGTAGTACTTGCCATTTTTGAACACGCAGTCCGGCGCCCACATCGAATAGCCGTCGGGCTTGCCCCAAGGCACGTTCTCTTGCGAGAGGATGACGCCGTGGTCGGTCCAGTCGGTCAGGTTCTCCGACGAGAAGACGTGATAGTCCTCCATGCAGAACCAGTCTTGGCGTTGCCCTGCAGGTGCCGGTATGTCGTGCGAGGGGAAGAGATACACCTTATTATTAAATACGCGCGCGGTAGGATCGGCTGTAAACTGATCATGAATGATGGGATTCTGCGCCCGAAGCGCCCCTGCGGGGCACGAAAAATTAAAAATTAAAAAAGAAATATTAAAAATGTGGAAGAACCGTTTCATAGTGTTTTCCTTATTGTCTTATTTACTAAAACTCCACCAATCAAGATGTATATCACCAGAGACCTTGCCAAAGCAGATGTAGAGGTCGTGGATGCCTTTGGCTTTTTTGACTTTTGTCGTGAAGGATTGATAATTATCTGTTGAGCCAGTGCCGGCGATTTGAAGTGTTCCGATGGTGGGGCCGTCCTGATTGTCGAGGCGCAGGGTAATCTCCACGCTGCCTGTCCCGGCTGCATTGATGGAGAAACGGCGTGCGCCCTTCCCGAAGTCCACGCCACGCAGGCGGATGTATTCCCCGTCGTCGATGTCAAAGACATACATGTTCCTGCGACCTGTCGATGTCGGCATGTCGTTCACCACGCCTGTATTAGCGATGCCCATCTTCGCCGTCTTCAGTCCGCGCCCCCAAGCCATCGTCTCAGCCTCCACGCGCTTGTAGGGGTCGAGCCATTCGAGCTGTTCCAAGGGCTTTTGATTCAGCCAATAAGGAATCTGCTGAATCGTTCCGTCGGCATTGTAGGTAATCTCCGATGCCGAGACAGTGCGCCGCTCGTGATGGACATATGTGTCGAGGTGCATCAGGTCGTAGTCCTGCCCAAAGATATAGGAATGTCCCTTGTAGTCGCAGATGCCGGGATGATTACCGCGGTCGCGCTGCGTAGGCGTCATGATGTAGTTCTTCCACTCCCACGGACCAGTTGGCGAGTCGCTCATGGCGTAGCCCAACGCCTCCGGGCAGCAAGTCGTGGCAAAGGCAAGGTAGTACTTTTTGTCAGTCGTCCGTTGTCCCTTCTCGGATGCTCTAGCACCGAGGCGCGATTGTAGTCGCGGAAGTCCGTTGTCTGTCGTCCTACTATATATCCACGGCCCTTCCTGATAATTAGGGATATGCGGCAGCTGCACGATGCTGTCCTTGAGCGAAATCATATCGTCGTTCAGCCGAGCGTAGTAGCAATGCGGATTGCCCCAATACATATAAGCCTGCCCGTCGCTGTCCGTAAAGACAGAGGGGTCGATGTCGTTCCAATGCTCCTTTTGCCAAACGAGTGGCTCGCCCAGCGGGTCACGGAATGGTCCGTAGGGCGAATCGCTCACCAGCACGCCGATGCCGTGCCCATGCAGCGGAGCATAGAGGTAGTACTTGCCGTTGCGCTCCACCGTCTGAATTGCCCAAGCACCATTGTCGCGACTGCGCCACGGAAAGTCTTTCAGCGATGCCACTGCTCCATGCTCTGTCCAGTTGACCATGTCGGTAGTGGACCACAGCAGCCAGTCGTACATGAAGAATCCCGCCGAGCTCCTCTCGTTCGGGTCGGGGATGTCCTCGGGCGAAGCGTCGTGGGAGGTGTAGAGGAAGAGCGTATCGCCCACCACGAGTGGCGACGGGTCGGCTGTGTATTTGGTTTGGAAGAGCGGCATGTTCATCGTCAGCGGGTCGCCTACGGGATGGACGACGAGCACGAAACCGCCCTGCGGACGGCACTTCATCTCCGTGGGATAGTCCTCCATGAGAAACACGAAGAAGCCATCGTCACGGTCTCCGAAGCATACGATGTCGCCATGCTTCTGTCCGATGAACGAGAGGTCGAGGTGGAACGTCTTTTCCTCGTTCGCGCCATTGATGCCTGCCACGTACCATGTCTTACCGCTGCGTCGAGCCGTCACAACGGATTCCACTTGATTGCCAGCGAGTTGACGCGTCTCGTCCCAAGCAGAGGGTAGGGAGGAGAGGAACTGCTGGACGTCGTGAGGCAAGGCGTGAAAGGCCTCAGGACTATCGGCCAGTTGGCTTGCGCTGTTCCCGGAAAGCACCGTCAGCGCCAGCTTGTGAGCATTGCTGTGACGTTCGGCACCATAGCTGCGCTCGGCAGACAAACTCATGCCAAGCACAAAAAGCAAAGAAAGTAGATATTTCATAATAATCGCAGTTTTTCCCCACAAAATTACGAATAAGCGAGCGAAAAAACAAATTTATTTGTATTTTTCCGAGCGAGAGTAATATCTGAGTGCTGAAAGCACGACAGAGCATCAGAAGTCTGCCGCCCTTCCAAGGCTCTTTTTCCCTAATCGAACTTGTTGCGGAGGCTTCCGCATGCAACTTCGCCACCCGGGCGGGATGCTCACCATTTTGGCGCCAGGTGTCAGTGCAGAACGGTGCGTAGTCAAGAGTGTCAGCATCGACGGACAGCGCTGGAAAGGCTGGACAGTCCCCATCAATCGTGTTTTTGAGGGCAACGTCGTCATCGAGTTTCACATGGGTTCTCACCCCGAGAAACCAAAATTCAACTGACCTGACGGTCTTCCTCTGTTGCGGCTCAGCCATTTCAAGACACATTTTTGAAGGCCCTCACCGCTCCACCGGTTAGGAAAAGCCAAATTTTATTTTGCTTTTCTCTCGCTTATTCGTACCTTTGCAGCCAAATAATAGAACGCTGAACAAAGTTACACACAACAATGGCAAAGGAATACAATTTCGACCTATAGCTCATGTATTTGACGTTACCTTAGTGAAACATTTTGTTACGCGTGCGAAACAAAAAGTTTCGCATTGGAAACAAATCGCTTTTACAGGTCGTGGTGACTTTCTATTTTCTCTCTTTGAAGACTCTGTCGCCGAAGTCCATCATCCAAATCCAATCGAAAGCCGAATGGCCGTGTTGTTGATTGCGGCGCACATAGCCCAGCCTGGAACCGATGGCACTGGTCTCATAATCATTGGGCCATCCCACCTTCGGGAGCCCCGCTTTGCAGAACTTCTCCCATACGGGACTTGCTGCCTGCACAGACAGGAACTCGCCTTTCGTGTCGAACCAACCGTCGTCGAAGCCTTCTACCAGCAAGGCACGCGGTGCTATGCATGCGATTAGGAGATGCTGGTCGAAAGGCATTGTATCCTCATGCCCGGCATATTTCTTATAGGCTTTGCAGTACCAATGGGTGAATGTGCTCGTCTCGGTCGTAATGTTCTCGCCATAGTTACGTTTCGCCAAGGGCACACCGCCACCACCCGTCTGATTGGGCACTACCACGGGGAAACGCTCGTCGAAGGCTCCTGCAATCAGAGCGGCCTTTCCAAGACGCGAGGAACCGGTCAGGATTACCCTTTTGGCATCCAGAAGGGAGTCCTGTTCTATCATGTCCATACCGCGCATCAGCCCCCATGCCCAGGCACCCAAGGATGTCGTGTTGTCATCACGGTTCGGGTCGCGTGGCGGCCACAATTCAAAGCATCGCCGATAAGCATATTCGTCCTGCTCTTCGGGGGAAGCAGGGTCGGGGTCGGGCGAAATGTCGGCATAGCAGGCGGTCGCCAAGGCATATCCGCGTGCCAGCATCATACTGATGGGGTAATAGGTCCGCTGGTTTGCATCGGCAAAAGTCCCGCGAGGTTTCAGTTCGCGGAACAGCTGATGGGGCACATCGAGGCTTTCCGTTATGAAAATAGCCTCATCGCTCAGCATCGTGTGGTTACCGCAATAGTTCAGCAGCATGATGACGGGCACGGGAGCTTTGGCGTGGCGAGGTGTCACAATGAGCCAGTCCACGAAGGGCCCCGTCTTGTCGCTGCGGAACCACATCCTCACCTGCCTTCTCAAACCGAATCCGGCCAGGGTGACGCCTTCCTCCAGTTTCTCCAGCACGATGTCGCACTTTGGCGGCATCTGTCCATACATCTCCTTCTGGAAGATGCCGAGTATTTCCTGTCGCCGGAGTTCCCAGTCCTTCAGGCTCTTCACTTTCTTTCCGTTCACAAAGCGCAGTGGGTCTTCCAAGGTATATGGTTTCACCTTGCTTTCATCGTAGTTCACTTGAGCCCATGCACGCGTCGATGCACAGGCTACTGCTATCATAGCCAGTAGAATATAGAGTTTGAGCTGCTGCTTCATATTCGTTTTTCTATATGTTTACCTGAGGCTGAAACGCTCTTCTTTTCTATGATGAAGACGAAATCGGCAGAAACGTCCGCATCCAAGGTGACACGTCCCTTTCGCTGGTCGTAGCTGACGGTGCAGTCAAAATACTCAATGCCATCGCCCTTGGGAAGGTGGAAGCGGCGCGATGTCTTTCCGTTCGGATAAATACGGAAAATGCGTTTCCCCGGCATGGAGGGGTCTGTCATGGGAATGATAGAGCCAGAACGGATGAAAAGAGGGAACTTGCCAAGCGGATATTCTCTTGTCACCTCGGTCCCGGCCTGGAAGAATTCTCCCGTCCAGTAGTCCACCCACGCTCCGTCATCGGGAAGATGGTATGTCACCTTGTTGTTGTCGGATGTGATGGCTTTAGTGAAGATGTCATTCCCCAGCAAGTGACTACGCTCCTCCAGATTCGTCCCCTTTATCAATGAGCCGCCATGCAGATGGGCATCTACGACAGTGGAGAACTTGTATGGAACCAGCGATTTCAACCAGTTGACGCACCAGCGATAGGTTTCCTCCACTTCCGTCCCATGAGTCCAGGGCAGGTGAGCCGAGAAGGGACCGTTCTCCCCTCCGTTTATCATGCAGGCTGTCATGCATCCGAACTGGGCATAACGTGCCAGCTGGGCAGCATTCGACTTGGGGAAAAAGAAGCCGCCCACCTCACAAGCCACAGCAGCGTAGCCATAACGTGAGGAGCGATAGATATCATTTATCTGGCGGCATAGGCCGTCCCAACTGCCTGAGAAATCGCCACACCACCCCATGTTGTTTTTCTCAATATTGGATTCCAAGCCGCCTTGAAAAGAGTAGGGGCGAGCTATCGTGATACCATCGGTTCGGTTTTTCACGGTATAGTCGAACATGGCATCATAGTAATAATGGCAGAAATCCTTGTTTGCCATCATACCTTTGGAGGTGTCGAAGAAAGGTGGCAGATAGGTGTCCCCATTATCCACCTTCCAACCATAGACCCCTTCCGTGAAGACTTTGTCAAGCTGGCTGTACCACCATGCGACGGCATCTTCGTTGGTAAAGTCGATATGTATGCCTTTGCCCTTCCACCAGTCAACAGACCGGTTGCTGTTCGCTCCATAATTGTTTCTGCCGACCTCGTCGAAGGTGGCGCTTCGCTGACTGGGCGTGTCTTTGCACTTCTCGTTCACAAATCCTGTCAGCCAAAGGATGGTTCGGACACCTTTCTGCATGAAGCCCTTTATCATCGATGCAGGGTCGGCATAACGCTGGGTGTCCCACTGGAAATCGTTATATGCGGTACACCAGGGGCTGTCAATGATGATTGCATCCACAGGTATTCCGCGTTCGAGATATTCGTTTACGATGCGCTCGGCGCCTTGCGTGGTGTTAATACTGTCCTCCCACACGATATGTCCGAACGCCCAAGCCGGGGTAATGGGCGGGCACATGGTGCGCGGATTGATGCTCACGGGCTGAGCCATACACACACTTGCCCCAAAGAGGAGGGATATAGTAAGAACAAATAATTGTTTCATCGTGTCTCTTTTATAAGGATTATCCCGACACACCACGCCACGCCTCTGTTCTCGTTAATCATGTCCTGCGACAGAAGGGTGGTTTCCTGTATGAATTGGTTTGTCTGCTACTTCAGGCTGTCGAACTTGGCGTTCTTCTCGATGGTCCAGCCTTCGCGCTTCGAGAGTCCGCAGTCCTTGCCCTTGAACATCTTTGCCGATTGCTTGTCGCCCTTCAGCTGCCAGTTCAGCCAGTTCAACGCTACTATCGTAAACTCGCCACCATGAGGCTGACGATATGTGCCGCCATGACCTACAGGATAATTCGCTACACAGCAGGGCACGTGCTGTATCTTGTGGAAGTCGTCCATGCCGTTCTCGTAGGCGATGTCTTCCTTTCCGCCAAGGATGTAGATGACGCTGGAGTGAATCTCCCCCAGCTTCGATTTGTCGGGCATCGGCATGCCGCCTACAGCCTGCCTGCGATTGCTCTCCTTGAAGAGGCCGCTGTTGCAAATCATCAGAGTCTTGATGCGCGGGTCGGCACAGTTGTAGAGGCTCTGCAGACCGCCGCACGACATGCCTGCCACGCAGATGTTCCGGACGTCCACTTTATTATAATATGGGGAGGCAGGGTCGGCATTCTGCGCGATTGCCCAGTCGATGCTTTCTATCTGTTGCTCCGTGGTGGACATCGGGCCTTGATAGGGCTTCTCTTCCATGGGGATATAGCCTGTCGCCAAGACGATATAGCCGTGCGACGCTATCTCGCCCAAGAACTTGAAGTGCTCCCAAGGCGAGTTAGTGCAGGCGCCGTTGCCCCAGACGAGCACGGGCAGGGGCTTCTTTTTGTTGAACACGGACATGTCTTGCGGCACGAAGACGGTGTGGGCAGGGAGCGTTGCCTCCTCTTTCATGATGGCTTTGTATGGTCCTGTGCCGCCGTCCTCCACGACAAGCGACTGCAGGCCTTTGACTTCCCACCAGTCGAAGTTGAAGAGCTTCGGGCCCTTGCGACCCGTGAAGACGAGGTAGAGGTCTTTTTTATTGAAGATTGAAGATTGAGGATTGAGGGCTTTGCCGTCTTTTTCCATTTTCAATTTTCCATTTTCAATTTCGACAGAGATTGTCTGCCATTTCTCCCAGCCTCCTGTGCCAGGCACTTCCAGGCGGGCAAGCAGCTGACCCTTGACGCTGTCGAGGTGCAACTCAATCTGTCCGCCACGCAATCCGCTTGCCACGCGAGCCACGAACTGCTTCGGCATGTTCCCGCTGAAATCGACGTTCTGCAGCTTTATGTAGTCTCCATTATGAATGTCAGCGACATAGACGCCCACCTCATCGTTCTGCTCCGTCTTTACGCCACGACTGAAAGCCATCGTCTCGGCCTCAACTTTCCGATAAGGATTGAAGGTTTCGATAGGCTTCACGCCCTCGTCTGTAGGCAGAATCGTGGGGAAGGAGCCGTCTTCGTTGTATTTGAATTCCTCGACAGCCACGCTTCGCCCAAAGCCTCCGCCATGAGGCAGCTTGCCTGTGTGGTAGAAGAAGTAGGAGTGGCCTTTGTAGTCGGCCACGCCGCAATGGTTGGTGAAGGACTTGGTGTCGCTAAGCGGCATAATCTCGCCTGCATATTTCCACGGACCGGTAGGGTGGGGAGCCGTGCTGTATGAGATATGCTCGGGCACGCCGCCGGCAGCATAGAGCAGTTGGTAGGTGCCGTTCCGTTTGGTGAGCCACGGCCCCTCGACATAAGAGTCTTTATACTTCTTGCCCTTCTCGCGCTTGTTCATCATGGGGCCGCCGAATGCCTCCTCTGTCATGTCGAGCCGTCCCAGCTCGCCGCTGTATGAAATCATGTCGCGATTCAGCTTCAGGTAGTAGCACTGCGGATTGCCCCACATGAGCCACGCCTGTCCGTCGTCATCGATGAGCACGGTGGGGTCGATATGGTCCCACGAGCCGTTCTCGAAGAGAGGCTTGCCGATAGCGTCGCGGAATGGTCCGACGGGCGTATCGCCTACCGCCACGCCGATTGCCATGCCGCCCGACAGCTTGGAGTGGGCGCAGATGTACCAGTAGAACTTGCCGTCGCGCTCGATGGTCTGTGAAGCCCACGCGCGGTCGTCGGCCCACGAGAAACTCTCGAGGGCAAGAGGCGAGCCGTGGTCCGTCCAGTTCACCATGTCCTCGGTGGAATAGACGCGCCACTCCTGCATCCAGAAGAAGTCGGCGCCGTCCTCGTCGTGCCCCGTATAGACGTACATCGTGCCGTCGTGCACCATCGGCGCCGGGTCGCTCGTGAACCATGTTTGGACGAAGGGGTTTTGCGCCCCTGCGGGGCTAAATGTTAAATGACAAATGATAAATGGGAGAAGTACCCTTGCGGGGCTAAATGACAAATGACGAATGTTGAATGAGAGAGGTAAAACCTCCATGAGGTGTTTAAATAGTTTCATAGTCGTTTTGGTGTGATTTGTCTGCAAAGATATAAAAAATATCTAATCTCTAAGCCGTAATCCCTAATCTTTTTGTATCTTTGCATAGATTTTCCCTCGTGCCGGGTACATTCCCTCATGCCACAGAGGTGAGAAGAACTAAACGCAACATTAATAAAACCATGATGATAATGAAGAAACTTTTCCCGTTGGCAACTTTGATGCTTTGTGCCTTTGGTGGCGCAATGGCGCAGACAAACCAGCTCTTTGACGACGGCTGGCAGTTCATACGAGACGGCAAGACCGTGGCCGTCGATTTGCCCCACGACTGGGATATCTACGACGCGCCCGACCCAGCGACTGGCGAGACCGGTACCGGCGGCGGCTGGTTCCATGGCGGCAAGGGCGAGTACCATAAAAAGTTCAGAGTCGAGAGTTCAGAATTGAGAGGCGGAGGGCGCGCCAAGCTGCACTTCGAGGGCGTCTATCAGCGTGCAGAGGTCTTCGTGAACGGGCAGAAGGCCGGGCAGCATGGCTACGGCTACACCCCATTCACCGTGGACATCACATCATATATATATAATGACGCGCGCGAGAACGAGGTGGTGGTGACGGTGGACAACAGCGGGCAGCCCAACTGCCGCTGGTACTCCGGTTCGGGCATCTATCGACACGTTTGGCTCGAGACGATGCCGGCGCTGCATATTGCCCAGAACGGCGTGTTCGTCACAACGCCCGAGGTTTCGGCCGACAAGGCTACGGTCAACGTGGAGGTGACTGTCGAGAATGAGTCGGACGAAGAACGTGCAGCGACCATTGTCATCAGCGGTACACAGCAGAAGACCTCCATTAATAAGCTCTTGCCTGTAAAGGTACCGGCTCATGGCTCAAAGAGCGTCACGGGAACCTTCACCGTCCAGAACCCGGAACTGTGGTCCATCGACAACCCTCATCTCTATGAGGCAGCCGTGGAACTGAGAGAAAATATGAAAGATGCGATAATAGACCGTCAGAAGGCAAAATACGGCATCCGCTCGTTCTCGTTCGACACCGAGAATGGCTTCATGCTCAACGGCAAGCCGCTGCTCCTCAACGGAGCCTGCGTGCATCACGACGACGGCGTGCTTGGCGCGATGGCCTTCGACGCAGCAGAGATACGCAAGGTGCGGCTGATGAAGCAGGCGGGCTTCAACCTCATCCGCACCAGTCACAACCCCACCACGCGCGCATTCCTTGATGCCTGCGACTCCCTGGGCATGCTCGTCATTGGTGAGGCCTTCGACGGATGGCGCACAGCAAAGCTGAAGTACGACTACTCGACGATGATAGACTCCTGCTATCGCGAGGACATCCATGCCATGGTCAAGCGCGACAGGAATCATCCCAGCATCATCACGTGGAGCATAGGCAACGAGGTCATCGAGCGCAAGGAACTTCGCGTGGTTCAGACTGCCAAGCAGTTGAAAGCTGCCATCCTGGAGTGCGACAAGACGCGTCCCGTCACGGAAGCCCTCTGTGCCTGGGACCGCGACTGGGAAATCTACGACCCGCACTTCGACGTGCTCGACATCGCCGGCTACAACTACATGATATTCAAGCACACGACCGACCATCAGCGCAACCCCAACCGCGTGATGTGGCAGACGGAAAGCTATCCGCGCGATGCCTTCCGCAATTGGGCCACGGTCAGCGACAACACGTACGTCGTGGGCGATATGGTCTGGACAGGCCTCGACTACTTAGGCGAATCGGGCATTGGCCGCTATTACTATGAGGGTGAGCGCCCGGGCGAGAGCTTTGCACCAGGCGGACAGCCCGATTGGCACGGCACCTATTGCGGCGACGTCGATATCACGGGTTGGCGCAAACCCATCAGCCACTATCGCGAGATGCTTTGGAATGACAAGAGCACCAGCCTGTATATGGCTGTGAAAGAGCCCAATGGCTATCGCGGAAACATCAAGGAGACGATGTGGAGCGTTTGGCCCACATGGGAGAGTTGGAACTGGGCAGGCTGGGAAGGCAAGTCCGTCGATGTGGAGGTCTATACCAAGCAACCCGAGGTAAAACTCTATCTGAACGACAAACTGATTGGAACGAAATCCGTCAATAGGCAGACTGAGTTCAAGGCCGTGTTCCAAGTGCCCTACGAGGCAGGAACTTTGCGCGCCGAGGCAGGCAGCGAAAGCGTGACGCTGAGCACCGCCGGCGAGCCAGCGCGACTGCGACTCACAGCCGACCGCAAGACGATAGCTGCCGATGGTCAGGACCTGGCATACATTACCCTCGAGGTCGTCGACAGCAAGGGTCGCGTCTGTCCCGAAGCCGCCATTCCTTGCGAAGCTGTCGTCAAAGGTCAGGGGCAGCTCATGGCCTTCGCCTCTGCCGACATGAAGGACCGCGAGCCATCCACCTCGCCTCGTGTCACGACATGGAAAGGCCGCGCCCTGCTCGTCGTGCGCAGCAGTAAGAACAAGGGCAAAGTGCAGGTCAGCATCAAGAGCAACTTGGGGACAGCCACGACAGCAATCCAGTCAAAGTAAGTAATTTTAGTTTCGGAAGTTATGATTTTATGGGAGTTAAAGAAGTTAAAAGAAGTTAGCTCGCTATGCTCGCTTGGGGAAGTTAAAGGACAATAGCTTTTGCAGCCCAATCAGGGGCTTAATGCACACCGTATCACATGGTATCGTCCTTTAACTTCTTTAACTTCATTAACTTCATTAACTCCCTAAACTTGAATAAGTAATAATAAATGATACCGTATTAATCATAAAGACATAAACTTATGCAAAAGACTTTTTTAACCCTATTGGGCGTTTCCTTGTTGCTTACGTCTTGCGGTAAGCAAAGCCAGGAAGAGACGAGTGAACCCTTTACAGACGACGTGGCCGCTGCCCTTTCCGCAGGTGGCAAGTTAGACCTGAACAGCATGGAGTGGACGAGAAAACCTGCAGGATATGAAGTGTCGGGCGACACCATCATCATCACGACAGCTCCCCATACCGACCTTTGGCAGCGCACGTACTATCACTTCCAGAACGACAATGCACCCGTCCTGCAGATGAAGACGCGCGAAAAGTACTTCAGTTTTGTGGTAAAGACCGATTTTACGCAGAGCCATCAACGCTTCGACCAGTGCGGCATCGTGATGTACTTGGACAGCGAGAACTGGCTGAAGGGCTCGGTGGAATATGAGAACGCCGAGTTCCAGCATCTTGGCAGCGTGGCGACGAACAACGGCTACTCCGACTGGGCAACCACAGCCATTCCTGCCGACGTCAAGACGATGTGGTACCGCTTCTCTCGCAGGGCCGACGACTACTGCATCGAGTGCTCCACCGACGGCGTGGACTTCAGCCAGATGCGCATTTGCCACATGTATGCGGCTGCCGACGAGATACGCTTCGGCATCTATGCCTGCTCGCCCGAGGAGTCGTCCTTCACGGCTGTCTTCTCGGACATGAAGATAACCGAGTGCGCTTGGAAGGCCCACGACGGCCAGCAGCCTGACGAGCAGTAAACGTCGCGTTGGATAATACGACACGTTGTCAAGCCTCTCGCAACACGTTGTCAAGCCTCTCACGACACGTCCTTTTACTCTCTCTATAACGTCATTTATAACTACTCACAAAATTAATAATTTAGGTATCGAGTGTCAGCGTACTGCAGATTGGCTGGAATTTCCTACACGTGGGAGTCGCTTTTCCTACACGTGGGAGTTGCCTTTCCTTCACGTGGGAATTGGCTTTCCCACGTGTAGGGATTTGCCCATGCCTCACTTTACAGCGAAACTCCCGAAACTATAAATCTGGAATATCATGATGGAACAAAAGAAACTGAAGGCCGTCTTCGTGAACGGCAGCCCGCGAAAGAAGTGGAACACGGCGCAGATGCTCGAGAGTGCCATGAAGGGCGCTCAGGAGGCTGGTGCCGAATGCGAAATGGTAAACCTCTACGACATCGACTTCAAGGGATGTAAGAGTTGCTTTGCCTGTAAGCTCAAGAACTCGAAAACCAATGGCGTGTGTGCGCTGAAGGATGACCTGCGCCCCGTGCTGGAGCGCTGTCGTCAGGCGGACGTCATTGTGCTTGGTTCGCCCGTCTATTACAGCTACCCGACGGGAGAAATACGCGCGTTCATGGAGCGACTGATGTTCCCCGTCGGCACCTATCTCTACGAGAACGGCAAGCATATCACACTGCGCGACAAGGTCATCCCTACTGCCATGATTTTCACCATGAACTGTCCGGAGGACTATATGAAAGTGATTGGCTATCCTCCCATTCTGGAGGAGAACACGAAGGTGATGGCAGACATCTTCGGATACAGCGAGACGCTCTACGTCTGCAATACCTATCAGTTCAGCGACTACTCGCGCTACGACTTCAATCTGTTCTCGGAAGAGGAAAAGCGGAAATATCGCGACGAGCACTTCGACATAGATTTGAATAAAGCCTACGAACTGGGCAAACGTCTCGTGAATAAGTGTCTGTAATGGGAAAAGACAAGATGCCTCATCCAGCGTGGCAAAACAGCTTGCTTTGGATGAGGCATCCTGCTTATTTCTGTTTGTCGTAAAGCTGCATGAGCGGCTACTTCAGGCTGGGGAAGAGGTTCCTTGCATTCTTCCACAGTATCATCTCCTTGAACGGCGCAAGGTCGGCTTCGGTCGTCAAGTACTGCTTCATCCTGTCGAGACCTTGCGAGAGCACCCCGGGCGCTGCATAGGGGAAGTCGGAGCCGTAGAGCAGATGGTCGGGCGTGGTGATGGTGAGCAACATGCGTATGCCTTCGGGCGAGTGGGCACCGGCAAGGTCGTAGTAGAGGGCACGCAGGTTCGCCTCCCAATCGATGTCGCCCACCAGTTTGTTTGCCTGCATGACGGGAGCCAGCGACTTCATACGCGGCATCGCCAGCGGCAGATAGGCTCCCAGATGAGGCACCACCACCTTGACTCTCGGGTAGCGAGCCAGCACGTTCCGGCTTATCATGTTCGTCACGGCGCGCGTGGTCTCCGAGAGGTACTCCTGCATGGCAAGCGGCGTCTGTGCCATCACCTCGCGGTTGACGGGTTCAGGACGGTGAGGATGCAAGATGACGACTGCCTCTCGCTCGTTGAGGAAAGCAAAGAGCGTGTCAAGTTCGGGAGCGCCAAGGTATAGTCCCCGCTCGTTTGTTGCCAGCTTGATGCCGTCGGCTCCCAACGTGTTGAGCGCATATTTTGCCTCGCGGATAGCCGCATCCACATTGGGGTGCTCGGTTTTGCCACCTTGCTTGTCGAAGAAAGGCAGAGCGGCGCAGAACATGAACCTGCCCAGATGCTCCTTCTTGATGCGGGCTGCTGCCTCGTTGGTCTGTCTGATGATGTCGGCCGATGTGGGCTGTGGAGCCGCTAAGGTCAGCACGGCAGTCTGTACGCCCGCTTCGTCCATCCACTTCAGATGGCTCTCCACATTGTATTTCGGCAAAGGAAATCCCTCGTCCATCAACCTGTCTTCCTCCTTCAAGGCTGATATGTATTCAGGCGTGATGATGTGGCTGTGCACGTCCACCACGCCCTGAGCAAATGCGCCCGGCGCCAGTAGCATCGAGATGACAGTTGCCTTCAATCGCTTCATAGTTCTCATTTCAAATACTGATTGAAGAAGTCGGCCAGCTTGTCCCATGGAATCATGTTCTTCGGTTCGCCCTTACCCGCCGGTTCCGTGTAGCCGCCGTCGTAGAGGTCGCAATGCGATGCGTCGGGGATGATGAGCAGCTGCTTGTTCTCGGGGTTGGGATTGGGTTCGCCTACAAACTTGTAACCTTCGGCCTTGCCCTCCACCATGTAGTGATAGGCCGCCTCGCCGAAGTAGCGCGAGTGGGCATCTGCGCCATGCATCACGAGGACGGCAGAGCGTATCTCGTTGATATAATAGAGGAAACGGCTGTTGGCGTAGGCTTGAGTGCCGATGACGCGCCATCCGTCGTTCGAGTTGCCGCTGCGCTCGTGGTAGCCGCGCTCGGTCTTGTAGTAGTCGTAATAGTCATGGATGAAGTTGGGCGCCTGTGGAGGCACGCTATCAATCACGCCGCCAGCCATCGCCATCGGGTCGGCGAGGCGTTGCTTGGAGAGCATCTCGCGGTTTTTATGGCGAGCCTCCTCGACGTCGAAAGCGTCGTTGTAGTCGTTGCCGCTGACGCGCGTCATGTCGTACATCGTCGAGGCCACTGTGGCCTTGATGCGCGTGTCGGCTGCCGCAGCGTTGAGGGCAATGCCGCCCCAGCCGCAGATGCCGATGATGCCAATGCGGTCTGCATCTACATTTTCCTGTTTCGACAGGAAATCGACAGCAGCCATGAAGTCCTCGGTATTGATGTCGGGCGAGGCTGTGCGACGCGGCTCACCGCTGCTCTCGCCGGTATATGACGGGTCGAAGGCCAGCGCCACAAAGCCGCGCTCGGCCATCCGCATAGCATACAGGCCGCTCGACTGCTCCTTGGTAGCACCGAAAGGACCGGAAACGGCGATGGCGGGCCACTTTCCACTTCTCGCTTTTAGCTCTTCGCTCGATGCGGGCGTATATAAATCAGCAGCAAGCGTCAGCCCGTATTGTGTCGCAAACGTCACCTTCCGATGCGTTACTTTATCGCTCAGCGGAAACACCTTGTCCCATTCTTGCGTCAAAGTCAATGTCGTCATATTCTCTTCCGTTTTAGTTTGTTCCTTGTCCCCGCAGGCTGCGAGCATCCCGCCCAGCAGCATGACGGCTATTATTGTTCTCTTCATAAGATTACCTTTTTCCCATTCCTTATATATATGCCTTTCGTCGGATTGCTGACCTGCTGACCGTCCAGCGAGTAGATGTTTTGGTCCTTTGAGGGAGAGTTCGAGATGGACTGCAGGCTTGTAGCATCCGATGATGAGAGCGACAGCGTGACGCTGATGCCCGTCTCGCCGGCTCTCAGGAACGTGCGCAGCTCGCTTTCCGTCAGCCCGTCAATCTTGCCCAGACGGGTGTAGCTCCACGAATTCGTGCCGTAGAAGATGCAGATGTTGCTGCCGTTGTAGAGGACAACGTCGCCCGGCTCGGCATTGATTTGTTCGTTACTCGTGGAAAGCGAGAAGCCCAGCGAGCCCCAAATCTCGAAGTCGCCGCTGCTGTTGAGCGTCACGGTAACGGGAGCCTGTTGCAACTTCTCGACCAATGCTTTTGTGGCGGCATTGTCTTCGAGCGTCACGCTCTGTGTCTGTCCGCCGATGGTGATATACATTTTGTTCATGGTTGTTTGTGCTTTAGCAAAGTTCAACGTCCCCAGCCAGTTCTCGATGAGCGAGGCCCGCTTCGAGTGGTTGCTGGCGTTTATCCACAGCGCGTCGCCCATCCAAGTCACGTCGGGCAGCAGTCGCTTTGCATCTCTGACCACGCCGCTGATGCCGCTCGAATGGCTCGATACAATCAGCGCGACGTGCTTCCCAGCCATTTGCGCTGCGCTTTGGAACAGGTACGTCTGCATGATGGCAGCCATTTGGCTCCACCATAACGGCGTGATGATGATGATGTTCTGATAGTTGTCGAGACTGGTTTCTACGGGGTCGATGGCGGGATAGCTGTCCGCATCATCGGGGTTGGCATTGATGGCATTCAGCAGCTCTGTGCCGAGCGCGTAGCCGTTGGCCTCGTAGCTCAGTCCCTTCTCGGCAGGCTGAATCTCCAGCACGTCGGCCGTAATCTGACTTCTCAGCGTCGTCGCTATCTCGCGGCAGTTGCCTGTGTAGCTGTAATAGACCACGAGCGTCGCAGCCCGTTCCGCCTCTGTTTTCTCTTGGGGAGATGCCACCTCCGCCATCGCTTCGCAGCCCGAAGAGCAGCAGCCGAGCAGCATCGCTGCCAAAGACAATAGAATCTGTTTCATGTTTCGTGAGTATTAGAATGACGCTGCAAAGGTACGGACATTATTAAATATATACATTACACATATTGGCTGAATGTTTACCAATTCCGCAGAAAGTATTGATTTTGTTCGTAAACTATACCATTATTATCAAAAAGCTGTGTCATTAAATGTTCTTGTCTGTGACAAGCCAAACTATATATAATATGTATGCCAGTATCATGATGATTCCTTCTCCACGTGACAATTTGTAGCAGCTGCGCGAGAACAACCAAAAGAGCAAGGCGCTGGCTGTGAGAAAGGCGAAATCTAATGTTGTGAGTCCTGTGACTGCAAGTGGCTTAACGGTTGCACACACGCCCAGAATGAAGAAGATATTGAAGATGTTGCTGCCAACGACGTTCCCGATGGCCAATGCACTCTGTCCTTTGCGGGCTGCTACAATGCTTGTGGCAAGTTCAGGAAGACTGGTTCCGCCAGCAACGAGTGTCAGTCCAATGACGGCTTCGCTCACTCCTGCCGACTTTGCTATTCCGCATGCGCCTTTGACAAAGAGTTCTCCGCCGCCTATCAATGCGCCAAGACCCAGAACGATGAACAATGCGATGCGTATCGCAGACATTTGATTTGTCATGCTTTTGTCCTCCTTCCGCTTTGCCAAACAGAACGAGTAAGCCATGAATATACAGAAGAAGCCGAGCAGGACAATTCCGTCGCTTCGGGTCAGTATGTTGGTCTCGTTTCCGGTAAGCAAGGTGTCAAGAGCTAGGGACGATAGGATGATACTTGCCAGTATGCACAGTGGGATGTCTTTCTGCACGGTGTCTTTGGATATGATGATGGGGGAAAGGGCGGCTGATGCTCCGGCAATAACCATCACGTTGAACAAGTTACTGCCCACGATGTTGCTTACGCTGAGTGTAGTAGCAGAATTGTCGTTTGAGATGCTTGCAAGGAAGCTTACGATGAACTCAGGGAGCGATGTCCCGAAAGCTACTATCGTCAGTCCGATGACCATCTCAGATACTCCGAACCGTTCTGCCAAGCCTACTGCTCCGTCGGTCAGTTTGTCGGCTCCTATGAGAACAAAGGTTGATCCGATGATTGTGTATAATATAAAGATAAACATAGTTGATGTATTTCTTGAGAAACAGGAAATGCAAGGTTGCCCGCTCCACAATAGAAGCGGACAACACTTGCTTCGGACGCATTTATTAGCAGATTAATTTGGAGATTGTCTCTGCTTCCTTTCCTTCGAAGAAACGAGGTTCGTCCAGCGGATGATACACAAAATCGTAGAAACGGAAAAGTTGTACGGCACAGAATTGACGGTCGTCGCTCACGCAGGCTTGCAATTGGTAGTTGCCCATGTCAGTGACAGCAGGCTTGCCTTTCGAGTCAAGTTCTGCTTCCAGCTTGTCTGCGGGAATGGAAAGCAACTGTTCCAGTCGTCCGCCCTCATCGGCAGAATATTCTTGCCTAACTGCTTTCACGCGGCTGCCGGTTGGTACATAGATGACCTCCTGGCAGAGTCCGAAGAATGATTTGTTGATACTGATATAGCTTTTTGAGGAGATAGCTTCTGCCATCTCAAAATTCTTGATGTTTGACATTTCTGATTCTTGTTTTGTTGATGATACGATAAATCGCGGTTGCAACGTTATGTGCAGCCGTTTCTCTTTGCTTCGTGAAGTGAAAAGATTCTGTATCGTCAACAAAGGATGCGTCTCAACGCGATGACGTAATAGAGGCGAGGAGACGCTGCCCACGCTCGCTTGTTGCCAGCGGAAAGGCAAAGGAGCAGGGCATGGAGATTAGAAAGGTAAACGGACCCCGATGATGTAAGTCGCGCCAACATCCTGCCGGGCTTGCCGCCATGGGTTGGAATGGGTCGGACGGGGCGCGAACTGCCTATTCGCTCTCCGTTCTTGGCAGTAATAACGAAGCCGGCCGGCATCTTCTGCTGCTCCAACATCATGTAACGGTGCAGACCATCACTCTGGCTGAAGCTTTCCTCCTGTGCTGCTTTGCTGGTGACATCAGCCTGAGCCAGTACACTATAATTAGTTGCAGGCAGGCCACATAGCAGCAACATCATCAGCCATAGGCGGAAGAGTCTATGGCAGGAATGAAGATGGAGGTAGGCTGGCATTATTCGTTTGAAGATTTGATTCCTTTGCATTCAAAACAATAGAAGTGCTAATTCGAAGTCGTGTCTTTAGTGAGGTACTTAGTTCTCACATCATCCGAACGCCAAAGGCTGCGACACTTCGAAGCGAAGGCCAAGAGCGCTGAGAATTCTGAGAAACATGCCTGCACCAGGCTCGACGCTACCGTTCTCTATGCGACAGATGTATGACTTGTTGGTTCCAACGCGCTGAGCTAACTCCTGTTGAGTGACCTTCTCGCGTTTACGCGCATCGCTGATAATCTGTCCCACACAATAGGCGTAGGCTTCCTTGCGGAATGCTTCGCGTTCGGGCGTGCCAACTTTACCATAGCGTTCGTCCATCATAGCATCAACGCTCATTATGTCATTGTTTTCCTGCACAGTATTCTTTTTTTAGTTGTATAGCTTTATTGATTTCTTTCTCTGGTGTCTTCTGTGTATCGCTAAGAGTGCCAATGAAGTCTTTGAAGTAATTCTTGTATGCAGATATGGTTCTTTCGCATCTCATGGGTGCAAAGATATAAAAAGTTTTCATATCAAGCAACTTTTAGGAAAAACATAATGTCCTATTGAGTTAATTTGCAACTTTTTGCGTACCTTTGCGGTATGAATTCCACGTTATTGCAAGCCGTATGAAGAGAATTCTGAGAGTTGACAGCCCGAATGACTATGCGCGGTTCGTCGAAGCGCCGGTGCTGCATCCGCTGGTGAGCATCATCCACTACGACGAGCTGCAGCCTTTCCGCCACAGCTTGAACAACTATGGCGTGTATGGGCTTTTCATCCAGCGTCAGTTTCCGAAGAGCCTCTCCTACGGTATGAAGACGCTGCAGGCCAGCGATGCCTCGATTATTGCCGTAGAGCCGGGACAGATAGGCGGACTGGAGGACAACGGCGAGCGCATCTCGCTGAGCGGCTGGGCGTTGCTGTGGTCGCCCGGGCTGCTGCACGGCACGGAGCTTGAACGCCGCATCGACCGCTACCAGTTCTTCTCGTATTTCTTCACCGACTCGCTGCGGATGGAGCCCGACGAATGGCTTTGCATCACGCAGCTGGTCTCTCAGATGCGGGAAGAGCTATGGGAGCATGAGGACTCGCCTTCGCTCAGGACCATCTTGCTGGCCTATTTGCGTTTGATTATGGAATATTGCAACCGCATTTACCTGCGGCAACTCTCGGAGGAGGACAAGGGCGAGGCCGACTTGTTGAAGCGCTTCAGAAGCTTGCTGCAGACGTATTTCCGCGAGAACCGGCAGCTGTTGCGAGGCCTGCCGACCGTTGCTTACTGCGCCTCGGAGCTGGCTTACTCGCCGCGTTACTTCGGCGACCTCATTCGGGGTGCGACGGGAGGCACGGCTATCGGCTACATCCACAGCTACGTCATCAACCAGGCCAAGAGTCTTTTGATGCAGGGACACAACATCAGCGAAACATCGCGCCTGCTCGGCTTCGACTTCCCCCACCATTTCACTCGCCTCTTCAAGCGGATAACGGGCATCACACCCAGCGAGTTTATTGGGAAATAGCGTTTTCACTTCCCTCAGCAAGCGTTTTCGTTTCCCTCAGCAAGCGTCGGCGTTTCCCTCAGCAAGCGTTTTCGTTTCCTTCAGCAAGCGTTGCCGTTTCCTTCAGCAAGCGTTTTCACTTCCCTCAGCAAGCGTTTTCGCTCCCTTCAGAATAGTTTTTATTTCAAGTAGCGCATCTACTGTATATGTCGGGATGGAAGACAGCTCGTTGTTCCATCGATTGAAAAGGATGGTGTCGATGCCGGCGTTGTGGGCTCCGATGATGTCTGTCTGCATGTTGTCGCCTATCATCAAGGTGGTGTCGGGATGGGCGCCCGCTGTCTTGAGAGCATAGTCGAAGAACGCTCCTGAGGGTTTGTTGGCTCCTGCATCTTCACTTAAAATAATCGTATCAAAGTAGTCGCGCAATCCGCAGGCTTCCAACTTCTTATACTGCACCTCGTGGAAGCCGTTGCTGCACATGTGCATCCGATAGCCCCTTTCTCGAAGGTAGTCCATCAACTCGTGAGCGTCCTCCACCACGCCTGGCTTGTTCGAGCAGAAACCGAGAAACGTGTCGCTCATCTCCAAGCAGAGAGACTCGGTCACATTCAGTCCCTGCCCTTCGGAAAGAGGGCGACGGAAACGCTCCACGATAAGGTATGGCCTGCCGATTTCTCCCTTGGCATAGCTGCTCCAAAGGTCGAAGTTGGCGCGCCAGTAGGCATTGTAGAACACTTGAGGTTCAGGGAAATAACGTTGCAGGCGGAATGCCTCGAAGGTCTCGCGCAAGGCGACGACGGCATTGCCGTAGGTGTCGTAGAGCGTATCGTCGAAGTCGATGAACAAGTCGCGGTATTGTTTCATTTTGACAGAAGAGTAGATGTTTTCGTTGTCGTCGAAATTGAAGGGGCAGTTTGTCTTGCTAACCGGCTGCTTGGCTCGGGGTCAGAAGAACTCCACCATCTCGTCCAGGTCCTTGTGCATCGGCTGTCGGGGCTCAGCTGCCCTGTAGCCGAGGGCGATGACTGCCATGACGGTCTCGTCTTCGGGGATGGAGAAGAGTTCGCGCAGCTTGTCGGCTTCGCGCATCCCCATGATGAGTGTGTCGAAGCCCATTGCCCTTGCCTTCAGGACGAGATAGGCGTCGCTCAAGCCGTTGTCGTGAGCGCCCCATCCGTCGCCGACCTCATTGGTTTGCTGGCCTCTGAAGAAGCCGGACTTGCCGCGAACGTAGGTGGAGACTATCAGCACGGGCGCGCCCATGATTCTGTCCTTGTTCGCCCCCACCATCTCGCGAACGGCAGCGAGCTTCTCCGGGGTGATGGCCACGTAGTATTTCGTTGGCTGCTGGTTGGCCCACGAGGGTGCTTCCTGCACGGCTTTCATCAGCTCTCGCACCTCTGCCTCGCTTATCTTTTTCGAGGCGTCGTAGCTGCGGATGCTGCGTCTCGAGGAAAGAACTTCGTCGAAAGAGGGGCTCCATGCGGCCTTGATGTTTGCGACGGATTGCCTGGTGTATTCCAGCATGTCGGGCGTCCCGAAATGTTCGATGCAGAACCAGCCGTCGTAGCTGCTGCCCAGCAGTTCGCCCACCACGGCCTTCAGGGGGACGATGCCCGCTCCTATGGGCAGGGAGGCGCGGTCGCTCAGCGCGCGCCTGTCCTTCAGGTGAACATGATGGATGCGCTGGCGGAAGTGGCGCAGGGCATTCATCACGTCCTCGCCGCAAAAGAGGTAGTTTCCCGTATCGAAGACGTGGTTCAGTCCAGGCGAAGCGGCAAAGAGGCGGTCGAGTGTCTGCGTATTGTAGCAGGGCGAACGTGGGTTGTCGTAGTCCTCGACCATCACGTCGATGCCCTCTTTTGCAGCCTCCTCGACGAAAGCCTGGAGTCGTTTGCAGACATTGTCCATGACTGCGGGAGAGGCATTTTCAGGCAACAAGCCGGGGATGACAAGCAGGCGCGAATAGCCGTAGCGCCGCATGAAGTCGAGAGCCTGCCGCTTCTGTTCCGGCTGTTCGCCCTTGACGAAGTCGATGTCTGCAATGGCCGAAGCGTGCTGAAAACCAAGGGAGTCGAGCATCTTCATCTGCGCCTCGCCCATCGAGACCCTGACATCAATGCCGTCCACGCCCAGCTGCCTGACGCGCTCTGCAGCATCCTTGACGGTTATCTTTTCCTGCCGGGCTATCTCCGAAACGTGGTCGAAGAAGATGGAGATGCGAGGCTGGGCACTGGCCCGAACAACTGCAATCAGCAGCAAGGCAACACTAAAATATATCTTAATTGCTTTCATAATAAATTAGACTGGGGAAAGAGGAAAAAGTTTGGTCTATGGGTCAAATTGCAGGATAAAATCTCTCGGGATGCCAGTATATAAAGGCATTGCGAGAGATTAAGCAGCTTGAGGCAAAAATCGGCGAAA
>CACXLY010000010.1 GCA_902768605.1 uncultured Bacteroidales bacterium | reverse complement strand
CTCTTATGTACCAAATATCTAGCGAAAAAATGCACCCTGCAATTTGAGCTATTGACTACCTACTACTCAAAATCACCCTGCAAAATGAGCTATACGCCGAGATTCAGGCGCTCTTCGAACGTCGCAACGGATTGAACGAACTGGCAAAGATTGTAACAGCCGACAACACCGAGCTGTATGAGAAACTCGTGAAGGACATGGGCGAAACGGGCACGAAGTTCCAAGGGTGGTGGGACCGCATGGCTGCGAAGTACCAATGGGAAAGCGCCGATGGTGGCAACTGGGAGATAAACTTCGACTCCTGCGAGATATTCCTGGCGACTCCTTGAAAGAATGTGTCCCCTTTTAGATTAAGAGCGGTGCTTGACGAATGATGTCGGGCACCGCTTTGTGCTGTTATATAATAAAAAAACTTAATTCTCTTTGCCACTCGGAGAAATTAAGCTATCTTTGTGCTCGCAAATTCACGAAGTCATTAACTTTTAAACTCAAATTACAATGAAAGATCTGAAAGGAACCAAGACCGAGCAGAACCTCAAGGAGGCTTTTGCCGGCGAGAGCATGGCCAGGAACAAGTACAGTTACTTCGCTTCGAAGGCCAAGAAGGACGGCTACGTGCAGATTGCCGCAATCTTCGAGGAGACGGCGGCCAACGAGAAGGAGCACGCCAAGATGTGGTACAAATACCTGAACGGCGGCAGCGTGAGCGACACGAAGACGAACCTGGCAGATGCAGCCAGCGGGGAGAACTTCGAGTGGACCGACATGTATGCCCGCATGGCGAAGGAGGCTCGCGAAGAAGGCTTCGACGAGATTGCCGCGAAGTTCGAGATGGTGGGCGCCATCGAGAAGCACCATGAGGAACGTTACCGCAAGTTATTGAAGAACATCGAGGAGGCGATTGTCTTCTCTCGCGAAGGCGACGTCATCTGGCAGTGCTCGAACTGCGGACACATCGTCATCGGCAAGAAAGCACCCGAGGTTTGTCCCGTCTGCGACCACCCGCAGAGCTACTTCCAGCTGAAAGCAGAGAATTACTAATCAGACAACGGACAATTATTGCTGTCCGGGGAAAATTTCTCTCTCTTCCTTTTAGGTCCTCTTATCGGTGTTTCTGACGAATAGCAGCTTATGAGGGCTTACTTAAGTCTCGAAGAGACGACAGACCACAGACGGGGGTGTAGCCCCCGGTAATAAGTGCGATGAAAGGAAAAGTCCTGAACCAAAGGTCGACGATAGTCAAGGGACGACAGAACCCTAAAGTAAGTTGAAATTAAACAAGTTTTATATTCTGTCGCCCCTTTAGGGCTTAATATTGTAAGGCTAACCTGTCCCGGGGGTTCTTCCCTTCGGTCAGGCGCAAGCGGAGTACACCCCCGTCTGTGGTCTGTCGCACCTTGACTATCGTCGACCTTTGGTTCGGTGCTTTTCCCCGGACAGCAATAATAGACAACAGACTATAGTCAACAGTCAACATTAAGAGCCCGCTTATGTTTCCATAGGCGGGCTCTTTCTATATACTCCTCTCCTCCTCGGGGGAGAGGAAGGGAGAGGGGGCTTTATTTCACAAGTACCTTCTTGTCGCCGACGATGTTGACGCCCTGCTGAACCTTGCCAAGGCGCTGGCCTGCTACATTATATATAATAGTAGGCTCGTCTGCTGTCTTGACTTTGTCAACACCTGTGATGATGTCGATTATGCTCATGTCGCCGAAGTTCAGGCCGATGCCGTCAAGTCCGCTGTTGAGAGACGAATCAATCATGAAGACGCAATCGAAGGCAAGAACAGCATCGTCTTTCTGCAAGTTCTGACGTCCGAGCCTAATATTGCCGTCCATAATATAGGAGTCGTCCATTGTCGAATAAGCGGGCGTGAACACTGAAGAGAAAAGAACCTTATTGCCATAAAGAAGAATGTAATCCGTAACATCACTGATTTTCACTTCCTTGAAGACGGGATTGACGATGTCTTCGCCTGCTTCGAACTTGATCATGTAGGGCTTGCCTGCTTCAATCTTGGTGAGCGGCGTGAGGCAATCGATGATGAGGTATGTATCCACTTCCTTCGCGTCTTCAGGTTGGCGGAGGTCAGCGCCCTCGAGGATGCTTCCTTCAAGTTCGAGGTCGAAGGGCAGGCAGATGGAGTACCACTTGCCGTCCTTCTTGATAGTACGGCCCTCGATGGTGACGTTGGCATACTGATCGTTGTTTGCGACGATGGTAGAGCTGTTGTCCTGGTCTGTGTAAAGCACAATGTCAGCAGGAACAATAGTGGTGAAGCTAACGAATCTGCTGGCTGCATCTTCTTCGCCAGCCTTCGAGCCAATTATCAGGACTTCATACTCCGTCTCCCTATCGAGGCCCTCGATGGTAGCATACGTCTCAGTTGTCTCGATTTCACTAAATTCGCCAGCTGGAGTGATAACATTTATAGCGTAGAGACCGAAGTCGTCGATGGCGAGCCAGAAGTTGTCTTTGTCCTTATGATGGATGGCAATGTAGCCCTGCTGTCCTTCGTAGGCGCTGAGGTCGATTGCGACTTCGTTCCAATCCGCGCTTGATGTCTGCATCGGGCGAAGCACTGTCGTGAAGTCTGCTATCTCGTTGCCTGTCGTGGAGAGCAATACTTCGAACTGATCGGGATAGAGCGGATCATAAGCTTCTTCCCAGAACTTGAGCGTGCCCTTCAGGTCGAGCTGCGGAGTGACGAGCCAGTTGTCGGCATCCAACGCTTGTGATGGTTCACCATCTTCTGTATAGTAGCTTTGTGATATAGCAACACCTTTGCCAGCGTGAGCATAAAAGTTGGTATGGTAAGGCATCCAGCCATTCTCCGACACTGACTCGCCTTCGGTGTAAATAGTCCAGCCCTTTGCGGAGAGGTCACCCGACTCGAAGTCGTCGAAGAAGATGGGAATTTCTTCTATCACAGCAGGTATCCTGTACTGCACCTTGTAGCTGTCGCTGAATCCCTTCCAGGTGAGGTTGACGGATGTGACGCCAGGCTCGGCGACAATGTCGAATGGTGCAGGATTGACGGGCAATGTGGCGAATTCGCCAAAGGCTTCGACACCGACTTCATTAGCTCTATGGTTATAGATTGTATATTTGTACTCTGTGTCGGGCTGCAGGCCTTCAACTGTCACGGTCGGCACGTCAGTGCGAATATACTTCATATCGCCCGTGAAGATGCAGAAGTTGTCGATGCGGAGTTCTATCTGGTCATAGTCTTTGTGATGGATGGCGATGTATCCCTGCTCTCCTTCGTATGGACTGAGGTCGAAGCGCATCTCGTGCCATCCGGCCTCACCTGGAGCCATCGGACGAAGTGTATAGACGAAGTCCGAGAGGGCGTTGCCGGAAGTGGAGAGCTTCACTTCGTAACTGTCAAGATATTCACCATCACTGTTACCGACATATTGCCAGAAAGAGAGTGTGCCCTTCAGGTCAACAAGAGGAGTGATGAGCCAGTTGTCGGCATTATATGCCGTATTACTATCGTGCGTCCAGCTATATGAAACAGGAGAATTATAGCCGCTGAAATTGTAAGTGTTATATAATTCGTTCTCTGAGTAAATGTGCCATGCTGATGACGTTGGCCCCTCGCCATCCTTAACCATAGTCCATCCATTTTCGACGAAACCCCTTTCGAAGTCGTCGAAGAGGATGGGATTGTAGTTTGCCATATTGCAGAGCATCACATCGTACTCTTGGCCATAACCTTCCCAGTCGATGGTCGCAGAGTTGGGTGTTGGAGTAACTGCAATGTCATAAGGATAAGGTAATTCAGTCATGAAGACGCGGCCAGTCCATTTGCTTACGCTACCATCTTCACGGATAATGCGGACACGTACATAGTAGTTGGTGTTGGAGACGAGATCTGTCAACGAGACGGTTTGCTCGTCCACGACACCAATATTTACCCATGTGGCGCCTGCTCCTAAACTTTTATACTGGACTTCCCACAGGCTTCCGGCACCGCTCCAAGTTACATCGACTGAATAAGGTTTCACGTTGACAAATTTCAGGTCAGTGGGCCTTTCAAGGTCATTATCGACTGCATTGAGCTTAATCTGATTCTTACGGGTGGAAATATCACCTTCAATGCTCGTCAAGCTTTCCGATGTGGGATAGGTATTAACGTCATCAGAGTATGCGTAAAGCCCCATGCCTGTTGCTGTGAACGAACTGAACTCTACACTCGAATAGTTGGTTGCAGAATTGACGGCCATGACGACAGCGAGGTTTGTCTTGCCATTATAGCTGAAGGGCTGGTCGAACGGGATAGTGGTCCAGTCGCTGTCGTAGAAGGTCACATCGCCGCTGAAGACGCGGTTGCTTTCGTTGAATGGAATCCAGCTGTTGCCGTTGACGAACTCTGTCGCATAGGTAGGCACAAGGTAGATGCTCACATTCTTACCAAGTTCTCTGCCTGTATTCAGGAAGCTGATGCTTGTGAGGTCTTTTGCGTTGTTGCCCAGTTCTTCCTTCGTGTAGATTTGCTGCGTAAGGGAGCGGAAGTAATAGCCGTCCAATGGCAGACGATTACTGGTTTCAGAGCTGAGGTCACCGATAAAGTCTGCATCGTCGAACTCGAACCGAATCTGGTTTCTGTAGGAACTATACTGTCCTGAAACACTGCTGAGAGATGACGGGTCGTATGCACTATCATCAGTATATGAATATATCGACTCATAGAATGGGAAGGACGGGTCGTGGAATCCCAAGAAGTATCTGGGACCTGAATAATTGCCGGTGCGGTCGTTGACAATAACGGCGAGGCTGGTTGTGCCTTCGTATTTGAAGGGTCTGTCGAGCTTTATGGTTACCCATCCGTATTTGAACTTAACCGTGCCGCTGAAGTATTTTTCCGAATCGTAAGCAGGCAGCCAGTCGGTACTGGAAGTGAAATCTTTGTCGGCTGCCACGAGATATACGTCAAGGTCGCGTGATGCCTCCCACCCTTCCGCATTGGCATAGAAGAATGAAATACTGTTGATTAAGCCTGTCCTTCCTATCTGAGAAGCACGATAGACCTGCTCCGAAATAGAATAGTTATACCAGATGTTAGTAGGATAAGAGCTCAGAATTGGAAGGCCGATGGTCCTTTCTTCGTCATTGAAGCGAATCAAGGGCCGTTTAGGAGTAATTATCGGCGTTTCGGCAGCGAGATTGAGTGGATCGTAATCGACTGTAGAATTGAATTGGGCAAGGGTAAAATCGATGTCCGTGCCTGCCAATGCCATGGAATACGGGGTTACGGCTAAACCTGTGTTGTCGTCCACGGTAATAAGGAGGTTTTTCGATCCATCGTATTCAAACGGGACGTCGAAGGTGATTGTAGTCCACGAATCCGGCTGGAAAGTGACATCGCCACTGAAGACTTTTTGCTCTGCAAGGACATCTACGAACGATGAGGAAGAAGAAAACGTTCTTTCGCTTGTAGGAGTAATGTAGATGTCGAGCGACCTTGTCAACACATCAGTGTCCATAGAGCGGTAAGAAATGCTGGTGATGGTACGTGCCGCTCCAATTTCGAAATGCGAGTACAAGGTCTGGGAAATCGAGTATTCCCAATATCCCGACATGGGGAGACCGCTTTCAGCCACTTGGTTGAACTCTGTTCCAATCTCCACAATTTCTGCTCGTGCCATGCCGAAACCTGTCAGCAAAAGCATTGAAAAGAGTAAAGTTTTGAGTCTCATAACATTTAGTTTTATAGGTTAATACTATATCGCTTTTTATGTATAATAAGATAAGTTTGCGCGCGTACGTACATAGTTGACGCTACAAATTTACGTAAAAAAGCATTAACTCGCGCATTGCATGCGTTAATTTTTGTTAACCTAAACGTTTTTTGATGTTTGGCCCTGCTAATCACCACACGAAGCGTCGCGTTATCCCACACGAAGCGTCGCGTTATCCCACACGTGGCGTGGCGTTATCCTACGTGAAGGGTTGGTGCTCTCACAACAACAAAGAGAGTACCGCGCCCCAATGAGCGAGGGCGCCGAGCAGGACGAAGACGTGCCAGATGGCGTGGTAGTGCGGCCTTTCGTCGTAGGCAAAAAAGTAAGTTCCCGCGGTATAGGCGATGCCCTCGGCCAAGAGGAGCCAGAGGGTGACGGGCGTCAGGAGCTTTATCACCGGTTTTGCAATAAGGACGACGCTCCAGCCCATGATGAGATAGATGGCGAGCGAGAGTCGCGGCCAGCGGTCTATCGCGAAGATTTTATAGAATGCGCCGGCTATCACCACGAGCCACAGGAGCGCGAACACCGTCCAGCCCAGCCATCCGCCCACGACGCCGATGAGGATGGGCGTGTAGGAACAGGCTATCATGACGTAGATGCTGATGTGGTCGCACTTGCGGAGAGCCCGCTTCAAACGCCCCTCGCGAACCCAATGATAGACGGTACTGCTGAGGAACATGAAGAACATGCCGAAGAGGAAACAGGCGACACCGAAGGCCATCTGCCAGCTGACATCGGCCGCGAGCCAGACAAGCCAGATGCTGCTCAGGGCGAAAACGGCTCCGGCAAGGTGCGTCCAAACGTTAGCCCCCTCCCCGCTCCACTTTGTGGGAAATGCATTATGCTCGCCCTCGTTCATTTTGCTAAGAGAGACACTTCTCGATTGCATCTTGTGTCCTTCGCGTCAATTCCTCGTATGTAAGGGGCTCCTCGCCATTCCCCTTGAAGGGGGTCAGGGGTTCTAAGAACTTCACTTCGATGGGCTTCGGCCTCATGAAACTGCTGCCGCGCGGCAGGGCTTCGAAGGCGCCGCGGATGCAGACGGGCACGATGGGGACATTCAGCTCCTTGGCGAGGATGGCGAAGGTCTTCTTGAAGGGCACCGTCCCGCCGTCGTGAGTGCGGGCTCCTTCGGGGAAGATAATGACGCGATGTCCCTGCCTGAGCACCTTGGCGAGCTTCAAGATGGAGTTCTTCAGGTTGGCACGCTCCATGACTATCACGTTGCTCTGGGCGGCCATACGCTTGCGGTACGCACTTTGCACGTGCTCTTCCGTCGCATAGAAGTAGTATTCGCTGAGCTGGCTCCAAGGCAGTCCTGCGAGTACGAGAGGCGCGTCGGCAAAGCTCTGGTGGTTGGGAGCGAGGATGCAGGCTCCCTTTTGCGGGATGTTCCCCTGCCCCTTTATCTTGAGACGGTTGTAGAGGCGGAAGAGGCACATGAGGAGGCGCGAGACGAAGCGGTAGGCGAAGCCCGAGGTCGGCAGGGGCAGGTTGTCAACGGGGCCCGTGAGAAGCTGGTGCCAATCGACGTCCTCAGCCTCCATGCGCGTCTTCTGGGCGGCCACGTGTCGGGCCAAAGCCTCGATGTTGGCAAAGCCGGGCATCTCATCCACGCCCACCGAGGTGCCGAAGGTGTTCTCGATGAAGGTCTGCAGGCTTATCTTGTCGAGCGAATCGAGGGCGAGGTCGGTCTCGACGTGGTCGGACGCATGCACCCGGATGCCCTTCTCCTGCTCGATGAAACCCTTGATGAGGCGGTACTCCTCGCTGTCGGGCTCAGGCGTCGATTCGCGCTCCTTCGTCCTGGCTCCCTGCCCTTCTTTCAGGATGGCGCCAAGCTTGTAGCGCTGGAGCTTGTCGAGCCTCGTGCGGGGCAGTTCGCCGCGATAAACGAGCACGCTCATGAGTTTCTTGTAGGCCGAGACGGTCATATTGTAGGGTTCCAGCACCTCTCGCTTCAGCTGGGCTGCCACCTCACTGTCGGTCATGGTGGAGGCCCACGAGGGCTGCGGCACGATGATGGCGCTCAGTTTGTCGCCATCCTGCACGACGGCGGCCTCCTTGACCAGCTTGTCGTACTTCTCGAGCTTGAACTCTATCTCGCTGGGCTGCACGTTCTTGCCGTTGCTCAGGATGATGAGTTCCTTCGTGCGGCCGGTTATCGTGACGCGACCGATGGAGTCGAACATCGCGAGGTCGCCGGTATGCAGATAGCCGTCGCTGTCAATCACTTGCGCAGTCTCCTCGGGGCGGTTGTAGTAGCCCTTCATCAGGTTCGGCCCTTTCACGCAAAGCTCGCCGTCCACCAGTTTGCAGTCCACGCCCGGCAAGGGCAGTCCGGAGCATCCGGGGATGATGTCGCCGGGGCGGGTGAAGGCGATGATGGGAGCCGTCTCGGTCATCCCGTAACCCTCGAGGACATCAAGACCGAGCGTACGAAGCCCCTCGCCTATCTCCTTGTCCAAGGCCGCTCCGCCGCTTACAAGGTAGTCGATGTGACCACCCATTTTCTTCCTAACAGAAGCAAAAATGAGGCGGCTCAAGGCCCTGCTTTTGCAGGCGCGACACAGCGCAAAGAGCGCGCGGGCAACGGGCGACTGGTCTATCTTCTTCTTGATGCCCACGTAGAGCGTCTGCCAAAGCCGCGGCACACCAATCATGATGCCCACCTTTCCCCGGCAGAGCGTGTCCATGATGTCAGGCCCCGAGAGCGAGGGGCAGATGGCGACGCCGCCTCCCATGTAGAGCGGGGCGATGAGGGAACCCATCAGGGGCAGGACATGGTGGAGAGGCAGGAGGATGAGGGCGCGGCGTTTGTCGGTGTAGATGGGGACGTCGTAGGATACGCTGTGCACGTTGGCCATCAGCGCCGAGAAACTGAGCATCACGCCCTTTGGCGAACCGGTCGTGCCGGAAGTATATATGATGACGGCCGTATCGCTGTTGTCGGGCTCAGCGAGGGCAGCCCAGGGAAGGATGGAGGTGGCGGGCTCGTCACGAAGCGACAAGCTCTCGTAATCGTCGATGATGAGGACAGAAGGAACAGACTCAGAGGGTGTCTGCAGGCTCTTTATGCTCTCCCTCAGCACGGCTTCTCTCTCCCTCGAAACCCAGACGGCATCGGGCTTGCAGTCGTTCAGGATGTAGGCCACATCGCCCGCGGTGCTCGAGGCATCCACAGGCACGGCGATACCATCGTTCAGCCAAACAGAGAAGAAAGCATACGCCCAGCCTTCGCGGTTCTCGCTGAAGACGACGGTCTTGGTATGCTTACCCTTCGGCGTCTTTCGGGCAAACTGCGCCACGCGCTGGAGCATTTCGCTGTAAGTCACATTGTGTTCGCCTGCGATAATGGCAATCTTGTTCAGGTCAATCATATCCTTACGATTCGACGTTTTTATTTCTGATGCAAAGGTACAACATTTTTCTCAAACTGCCAAACATTTCGGGGATTATTTTGCTAGCAAAATAAATATATAATAATATAGTCCGGACGCACCCCTGTGGAAGCATGAAACGGAGGAAATGGAGCCGGCCATCTTCACGTGTTATGGTGGCAGTTTAGGCACATGATGTCGGCAGTTTAGGCACGTGATGTTGACTGTTTAGGCACGTGATGTTGACTGTTTAGGCGCGTGATACTGGCAGTTTAGGCACGTGGAATTGACAGTTTAGGCACGTGGAATTGACAGATTAATTACGTATCGTTGGCTATTTGAGCTCAGCTTCGGCCGTAAGCGAAAGCTTTAACACTTTAACAGTTTTAACAGTTTTAACAACCGAAATAGAGAGGAAGCGATTTTCTATTGAGACTGCGATTCCTATTTCCTCTAATTACTAAGATTTTCTATTGTTAATTAATTATTATTATATTATATTACTTATTAATATATTGGTAAATAATATATATAAATAATTAGTAAATACCATATATAATTATAATATAGCAATTAATATAGCGATGCCTCCTCTCCAAATTACACTTGTCAAACCAATAAAACCTGTAAAACGTGTGAGACCTGTCAACGTGTTAAAAGTGTTAAAGTGCTAAAGTGTTAAAGACTCATTCGGAATTCCACCTGCTCGGAATGCTTATACCTACCCGACAGCCTTCGCAGGAAAATGGATACAATCTTCAAAAAACGCCCATTTCATCGAAAGATTTGGCCCTCCACGCCTCGTCTCCCGTCGTCAAAAAAAGGGATGCCGCATCATGCTAGGAATGCCGATTCTTGGAATCTGATGCTTTGGGATTTGAAATCATCTGTGTTTGTTTTTGAGATTATATGTTTTGATTTTTGAGTTTAGATATGTGATTTTATGAATTATTTTCGTACCTTTGCAGGTAAAACAGACGATATGGAGAACTATCAGAACAGGGAGCGCAAGCTCAGTCCAATGATAAAGCCTGCCGAAATGGGGCTTGAGGAGTGGCAAGTTGCCCTCAGGAGGCAGCAGGCCCAGCGTGAACGCTTTGCCATAAGCGAAATAAGTCCCCGATTCAGCCCGGGAGAGTATCAGGTGCGCAATCCGAAGTCGCGAAGTCAATACAAAGTGGTCTATCGCGGCGCCTTCAGTCCGTGGAACTACTGCTCCTGCCCGGACTTCCGCACGTCGGGGCTCGGCACTTGCAAGCATGTGGAAGCCGTAAAGCTTTGGTTGCAGGCTGAGGGCAAGGAGGTGCACAACGAGGAACCCGACTACACCTCGGTCTATGTCGATTATCGCGGCGGGCGTTGCATCAGAATACGTCCCTGCGAGGCACATCGCAAGGAACTGGCGACGCTGACTCAGGAATATTTCGACCAGGCATCCGTGCTGCGGCCTGAGGCTTACGCCAGCTTTGACACTTTCATCGAAAGGGCACGAAGCATCGACCCCTCGCTGCGATGCTATCCCGACGCGCTCGAGATGGTCATCAGCCAGCGCGAACGCCTGCAGAGGGCTGCGCTCGTGGACGAGACCTATACGGACGAGGCGCTCGATGCCCTGCTCTCGAAAAAGCTTTACCCCTACCAGAAAGAGGGCGTCCGCTTTGCAGTCAAGGCGGGAAAAGCCATCATCGCCGACGAGATGGGACTTGGCAAGACGGTGCAAGCCATCTGCTGCGCCGAGATTTACCTCCGCGAGAAGATGGCGGAGAGCGTGCTCATCGTATGCCCCACCTCGCTCAAATATCAGTGGAAAAGGGAGATAGAGGAGACCCTCTACGGCTCTTCCGTGCCCCCGAAAGGGTCTGTCCTCATCATCGAAGGCTATGCTTCGCGGCGGCTCGAGCTTTATCGTGCGCCCGTACCTTATAAGATTGTGTCCTACCAGTCGCTATTGGGCGACATCAAGTCGCTGAACCGGCTCTCCACGGACTTGCTCATCATGGACGAGGTGCAGCGTCTCAAGAATTGGAACACGCAGCTGGCGTGGGCCGTGCGCCGCATCGACTCGCATTACAGCGTACTGCTTTCGGGCACGCCCCTCGAGAACAAACTCGACGAGCTTGTCTCCATCGTGCAGCTCGCCGACCCATACTGCCTCTCGCCCCTCTACCGCTTCCGCTTCGACCACATCATCACCGACCCCGCATCGGGCAAAGCCATTGGCTACAAGAACCTTAGCGACATCAAGGACAAGCTGAAGGACACGCTCATCCGGCGCACGAAGCAGAGCGTCCGGCTGCAGTTGCCGAAGCGAACCGACCAGTTCCTGCTCATCCCCATGACGCCGCAACAAAGCAGCCGCCACGAGGAACTGCGCACCGCCGTAGCCCGGCTGGTGAGCAAGTGGTCGCGAGCCCACACCCTCAGCGAGGAGGAGCGGCGACGCCTCCTGCTCATGCTCGGACAGATGCGCATGCTTGCCGACAGCACCTTCGTCGTCAACCAAGACCTCGAGAACCGCCACGACGTGAAGGTCGGCGAGGTGATGAACATCCTCGACGACGCCCTGAACGGCGGTTCCGCAAAGATAGTGATATTCAGCGAATGGGAACGCATGGCGCGGCTTGTGGCGATGGAGCTGGACGCTCTGGGCATCCCCTACGAGTTCCTGCACGGAAGCGTGCCCTCGCAGAAGCGAAGCGAACTCATCGAACGCTTCACGAACGACCCCAAGTGCCGCGTCTTCCTCTCTACCGACGCCGGCAGTACAGGCCTCAACCTGCAGGCAGCGAGCGTCATCATCAACCTCGACCTGCCCTGGAACCCTGCTGTCTTGGAACAACGCATCGGCCGCATCTACCGCATCGGACAGGAGACGCCCATTCAGGTGATGAATCTCGTCTCGAAAGACTCCATCGAGGAGAGCATGATAGACCGCCTGCGCTTCAAGCACTCGATGTTTGAAGGCGCCCTCGACGGCGGCGACGACACCATCTTCCTCAGCGAAGACCGCTTCAAAGGATTTATGGAAAGCCTGAGCAACTCAAGCCTCTCCCCAACCTTCTCAAAGGGAATGGCCTCTCACGGCCCCTCCAAAGGAGGGGGGAACGGATTCCCCAACACCTTCAAAGGAATAGCCTCCCCCGACCCCTCCAAAGGAGGGGGGAACCAATCAGATTACTCAGAGTATTCAGATTATTCAGAGAACTCAGAGTATTCAGAGCACTCAGATTATTCAGAGCATTCAGATTACTCAGAGCGTTCCGCTCCTTTCACCCCTCCTTTGGAGGGGAAGGGGGAGGCTATTTCTTTGGAAGGGCCGGGGGAGGCCATTCCTTTGGAGGCGTCGGGCTCTTCTGTCGCCGCCTTCCTCTCTTCCCTTCGCGACATCCTTCAGTCGCCTGAGAAGACCAGGCAGCTCGCAGAGGCAATCACACAGATACTGAGCGACTCATCCAACTCCTCCTCTAAAGGAAAGGAGAAAGACAACAACGAACTCTAAACTCAAAACTATGGACTCTAAACTCTTAGTCACCGGGGCCAGCGGCTTCATCGGCAGCTTTATCGTAGAAGAGGGCTTGAAGCGGGGCTTCGAAGTATGGGCGGGCGTCCGCGGCACAAGTAGTCGCAAATACCTGCAGGACAAGCGCATCCGTTTCGCTCAGCTCGACATGCAGAACCCCGCCAAACTGCGCGCTCAGCTTGAAGGGTACAAGAAAGAGATGGGCGGCAAGGGCTGGGACTACGTCGTGCATGCCGCGGGAGCCACCAAGTGCTTGCATCGCGAGGACTTCTTCCGCACAAACACCGAGGGCACAAGTAACCTCATCGATGCCCTTCGCGAGGCGGAGATGATTCCGCGCCGATTCGTGTTCCTGAGCAGCCTGAGCATCTTCGGAGCCATTCGCGAGGAGCCCGTCCGGCGCCCCTCAGAGGACAATCCTTGGATATATGCGCCCATCCTCCTCTCCGACGAGCCGAAGCCCAACACCGCTTATGGCGAGAGCAAACTGGCTGCTGAAAAGTACCTGAAGGAGCAGAGGGATTTCCCCTTCACCATCCTGAGACCGACGGGCGTGTATGGTCCGCGAGAGCGCGACTACTTCCTTATGGCACAGAGCATTAAGCAGCACATCGACGTGGCCGCAGGTCTGACGCCGCAGGAGATTACGTTTGTTTACGTCCTCGACGTCGTGCAGGCCGTCTTCAAGAGCATGGAGGCGCCGAAGGCCGAGGGCAAAGCCTACTTCCTGAGCGACGGGAGGGTCTATAGCAGCCGCAGCTACAGCGACCTCGTCCAGAAGCATCTCGGCGACCCCTGGATGCTTCACCTGAAGCTTCCGCTCTGTCTGCTGCGCACCGTCTGCTGGGTGAGCGGGAAGATAAGTCGGCTGACGGGCAAGATGAATGCGCTGAACGACGACAAGTACCACATCCTGTCGCAGCGTAACTGGCAGTGTGAGATAGAGCCTGCCATACGAGACTTCGGCTTCTCCCCCGAGTGGAGCCTTGAGGCGGGCGTGGAGGCAAGCATCGACTGGTACAAAAGAGAAGGTTGGCTTTAGAGGCCAACCTTCTTTCCTTTATTGATATAGACGCCTTTCTGCGTAGGTTTGCCGGGCAGGCGCCGACCGCTCAGGTCGTACCAAATGTCGTCCTGCGTGGGCTGCGCCTCGATGTCGCGGATGCCGATGGGCACGGAGCCGGCGTAGTCCACCCAGTCGGAAAGGGTGTCGTCCCAGCGCTTCGTCTGCCAGCTCTTCGCCTTTGCTGCGGCCACCTGCAGCGTATTGATGACGTTCTTGTCCTCGTTGCCGTTGATGACATAAAGGCAGCCGCCCTCCCAATCATTCACGCTCGGGAGGCTCTCCACGAGGTCGTCCATCGCCTCCTCACCAATCAAGTTCTGGTAGCAATAGAGTGAGGAGAGCGACCTGCAAGCCGAGAGGTCGAGCGCGGTAAGCTGATTATCATAGCACGACAACGTCTGCAAGGCGGGGTTCCTCGACAGGTCGAGCTCAGCGAGTTGGTTATCAGCGCAGTAGAGCGTCGTGAGCTTTGCGAAGTGCTCGATGCCTTGGAGCGACTGGATGCCCTGAGCGCTGACGTCAATCTTGGTGATGTCGGGAATCTCGGCACTCTGGAGCACGCCGTCCCCACCGTAAGTCTGGGCGAGCACCCATGCCCGGAACTTCGCGTCGGGGAAGGTCTCTTCGTTGATTACGACGTCCTCGCCGCTCCCCTCATACTCCGTCCACGCGTTGTTTTGTCCGCGCTTCGGCAGCCAGCCCTTTGCCTTCAAAGCCGCCACCTGCGTGTAGTTCAACACGTTTCCTTCGTTCGCGTCATAAAGTGCGAGCATCAGTCCGCCGTCCGAGCTGCTGAGGTCGGGCAGGCTCTCAATGAGGGCGTCCATCGCCTCGCCCTTTATGCGGTTCTGATAGATGGAGAGGGTCGTCAGGAGGGGATTCTTCGAGAGGTCGAGGGCATCGAGTCGGTTGTTGTAGCAATAGAGGGTGGTGAGCGCCGTGTTTTGCGAGAGGTCGAGCTGCGCAAGCTGATTGTTGTAGCAGTAGAGTGTCGTCAGGGATGTGAAGAACTCGATACCCTTCAAGCTCTTGATGCCGAGGTCGTTGACGGAGATATACTTAGCGTTCAGTATCTCATCGCTTGAGAGGGTCTGCCCGAACTGGTTCCTCAGGTAGTTGCGAAAGTATGGGTCGGGGAAAGACGTCTCGTTGACTTCGACTTCGGGTTCCTTTTCGAGCCAGTTCCCGCCGTCACTGAAATAGGTCGCCCACCCTTTCTTGCGGGCCGTAATCACTTGAGCGTCAGTCATCTCGTTGCCATCACTCCCGCCAAGGATGGCGTAGAGCCCGCCCAGCGTTTCTGTTGAGCTGAGGTCGGGCAAAGCAAGGATGAGCGCATCCATCGCTTCGCCTCGGAGCTGGTTGCCGGAGAGGTCGATTTTCGTCAGCTGAGGGCAACCCGCCACGTTGAGCGAGGCGAGCCGATTGTCCGAGCAGGTGAGGCTGGTCAGAGACGTCATGCCCGCCACGTCAAGCTCAGTCAGCTGATTTCCAGAGCAGTAGAGCGAGCTGAGGGCTGTGAAGCACTTGATGCCCTCGAGGCTTTGGAAGCCCCGTTCGGTAGCGAACATGAAGGTGACGCCTGCTATCTCGTCGTCCGTCAGAACGCCATCCTCGCCATACGGCTGAGCGAGGACGAACGCCCGGAACTGCTCGTCGGGGAAGGTTTGTTCGCTGATTCGGACGTCCGCCCAGGCAGTTGTCGTCGCGATTAACGTGAGCAAAGGAAGGAGTATTCTTCTGGCCGTCATAGAGTGATTGCGTTTCGTGTTCATTTTCGTTTTTTGCCCGTTTTCTTTTCCACTTTTGGGCATTTTGCTTTTTCTTTGTGGACAAAGATACAACATATTTATATACTTACCTTCCGTTCGTGGTGTTAAAATTTATTAAAGCGGACGAAGTTGGTGGTTCGATTGGGCAAACGGAGCAAAATGTAATGTAGCAGAATGCAACAAGAAGCAACAAATCGCTTACTTTCTGCTATTTTTGCACACGCTTCAAAACGGAGGAAAAGGGCTCGCAAAACGTCGGAACGGGACTCGCTTCACGTCGCGAGACGCGTCGCCTCACGTTGCGAGGACGCTCGCAACACGTGGGAAGAGCCTTTCCCACACGTGGGATTTTTACCTCCCTCTGCAAAATCATAGTGCCCTCCAACGTCAAAAAGTGTGCAAAAACGGGAAGAAAGTGCCAGTTTTGCAATATGGAGTTGTCAAAACAATACTTTAAGATTGAAGATTGAAAATTGAGGATTGAAAGTTATCACTTGTGGCTCAACGGGTTGCAAAATATTCGCGTTTTAAGCGCATTTTTTCGAAAAAACGGCCCAAACCTTAGCCGAGGGGATTTTCGTCGATTCTCGCGCGTCTGCCCAAAACGCAAGTGTAAGCAAACTGTCTCTTTTCGTGACATTTTGTCAAACATCACAATTTTTCTTTTTTCATTTTTATTTTTTAATTTTTATTCGTATCTTTGCAAGCGAAACAACGTTAACCTAACAATCACGCACTATGAAGAAATCAGTTATGTTGGCAGCAATTGCCATCGCCGTAACTTGCAGTTCGGCACAGGCTCAAGAGAAGAAAGACTATCCGAAGCCGGAAGCCATGCGCCCCGGAATGTCGGAGTACTGGACGCCTCAGCCCCGGGTGGTCACGCCGGGCGATATCAAGACAAACTCCGCCCCGAGCGATGCCATCGTGCTATTCGACGGGAAGGACCTCTCTGCATGGATGAACGCCGACGGGAAAAACGCGGAATGGACCGTCAAAAACGGTGTGATGACCGTCGACAAATCGAAGGGCGACATCCTGACACGGCAGAAGTTCGGCAGCTTCCAGCTTCACCTGGAGTGGTGCGTGCCGAAGGGCATCACGGGGGAAAGCCAGGCGCGCGGCAACAGCGGCGTATTCCTGCAGGACATGTACGAGGTGCAAATCCTCGACTGCTACAAGAACGAGACCTACGTGAACGGCATGACGGGCAGCCTCTACAAGCAGACGCCGCCGCTGGTAAACGTCATGAGAGCGCCCGGCGAGTGGAACGTCTATGACATCATCTACACGGCTCCCGTCTTTAAAGAAGACGGAACGTACCTCTACAAGCCATTCGTGACCGTCATCCAGAACGGAGTCGTGCTGCAGAATCACACGGAGATACAGGGCACGACGGAATACATCGGCTTCCCCCGCACGGTGAAACACGGCGACGGCCCTATCCGACTGCAATCGCATGGCGACCCGAGCGAGCCCATCAGCTTCCGCAACATCTGGATCAGGCCGATGTAAGTGAAAAGTGAAAAGCGAAAAGTGAAAAATGAGAAGCGGAGGAACCATTCTCCCCTCACCTTCAACTATGGACTATAAACTATGAAGCGTTAGCTCGACGCAAGTCAACTATGAATTCGACAGTTGCTTAACTATGAACTATGAACTATGAATTCTGAACTAACAAAAAGTGGACTATGAACTAACCTGCCGTTTAACTATGAACTATGAACTATGAACTATGAACTAACAAGGCGTTCTTTCCTCCGCCAGTCCGCGACGGCGCTGGCTGCCTCTATCATCATCCCCCGGACGCTCTATGCAGGAGCGCCCTCACCGAAAAGCGTCGCGCCGAGCGACCGACTCAACGTGGCGCTGGTAGGCTGCCGCTCGATGGGCTGGCACGACCTCTCCGACATCATGCGGCATCCCGGCACGAGCTGCGTCGCCCTCTGCGACATCGACAGCGGCATCCTCTCAAAACGCGCCGCCGAAGCGGAGAAGAACTGGGGCAAACGGCCTGACACGTACGGCGACTATCGACGCATCCTGGAGCGCGACGACGTGGACATCGTCGTCATCGGCACGCCAGACCACTGGCATTGTAAGATAACCGTCGATGCATGCTCGGCGGGAAAAGACGTCTATGTGGAAAAACCCCTCGCCAACAGCATCGGCGAGTGCGACGCGATGGTGGCCGCAGCCCAACGCTACGGGCGCGTCGTGCAGGTGGGTCAGCAACAACGGAGTGCCGAGTTATGGCACAGCATGAAAGCCTACATCGACAGCGGCGAACTGGGACACATCGGGCGCGTCAACGTATGGGCAAACTTCGCCTACGCCGCCCTGCTCAACCCCGCCAAGGATAGCGCAGTCCCCGACGGCATCGACTTCAACACGTGGCTCGGCCCTGCGCCTGAGCGGACATTCAACTCATCACGCTTCCACGGCTCCTGGCGCATGTTCTGGGACTACGGTGGTGGGCTGTTGACCGATTGGGGCGTACACCTCCTCGACATGGCCCTGTGGGGAATGAACGTCGAAGGCATGCCACAGCGCGTCATCGCCGCAGGCGGCAACCACGCCTACCCGAACAACTTCGCCGAGACATTCGACACGCTCAGCGTCACATACCAATTCCCCGACTACCTCATCCAGTGGTCCAACGTCGCCATCGAGTCGGGACCGTACGGACGCAACTATGGGCTCGAGTTCAAAGGCACGAACGGGACGCTCATCGCTAATCGCGAGAGCTGGGAAGTCATTCCGCAGGGCGACAAGCTTGAGGCAAAGCTCGTGAAGCCGTCAAACAACGACCACCTGGACCACACCAACAACTTCATCGAATGCGTGAAGCGGCGCGACATGCAGACCGCTTGCCCCATCACCAACGGCAGCTTCTGCGCCAAGTACGCCCACATCGGCAACATCGCAGCCCGAACGCACCAAGTGCTCACCTACGACGATGCGCGACACACCTTCCACAATCGCGAGGCAGACCGCTTCATCATGCCCGAATACCGCAAACCTTGGAAGCTTTGAAATCCAACCTCTGAAACAAAGCCGAAAATAATTAAAAAAAAGTACACGAAACATTAGGCGCATTTCATAGAAAAGTTGTACCTTTGCACGCACAAAATTTCAGGAGTATGGAAACAAGACAAATAAAGCGCGCATTGGTGTCCGTCTTTCATAAAGACGGTCTGGAAGAGATACTGCGCACTCTTCATGCAGAAGGCGTCGAGCTGCTCTCAACGGGCGGCACGCAGTCATTCATCGAAAGTCTCGGCATCCCTTGCCGCAAGGTAGAAGACGTGACGACTTACCCCAGCATCTTGGGCGGCAGGGTCAAGACGTTGCATCCGAAGGTGTTCGGCGGCATCCTCGGACGCCGCGAGAATGAGGGCGACCAGGAACAGATGAAGCAATACGACATCCCCGCCATCGACCTCGTCATCGTGGACCTTTATCCCTTCGAGGACACCGTGGCAGCTGGGGCAAGCGAAGCCGACATCATCGAGAAGATTGACATCGGCGGCATCAGCCTCATCAGAGCAGCAGCCAAGAACTTCCGCGACGTCATCATCGTCCCCTCGAAAGCTGAGTACAGCCCCCTGCTCGACCTTCTGAAGAAGCAAGGCGCAAAGAGCGAACTCGCCGACCGCAAATGGTTCGCCACCCAAGCCTTCGGCGTCAGCAGCCACTACGACACAGCCATCCACAGCTGGTTCACGAAAAGCTGAAAAAGGTAAAAAGGTGGAAAAAGTGAAAGGCTAAATCGTTATAACGTCATCTCGTCATAACGTCATAACGAAGAAGAATCGTAAATTATCAAATCGTCAAATCGTAAATTACTCGATGAACTGGTTTTCCCTTAACAAAGAAATAGCAATGGACCTTGGCACGGCCAACACCATCATTATCTGCGATGACAAGATTGTGGTCGACGAGCCGAGCGTCGTGGCCCTCGACCGTCGCACGGAACGCATGATTGCCGTCGGCGACAAGGCCAAGATGATGTATGAAAAGACAAATCCCGAAATCCGCACCATTCGCCCGCTTCGCGACGGCGTGATTGCCGACTTCAACGCCTGCGAGCAAATGATGCGCGGACTCATCAAGATGGTGCACTCCGGCAACCGCATCTTCTCGCCCTCGCTGAAGATGGTCATCGGCGTGCCCAGCGGAAGTACGGAGGTGGAACTTCGTGCCGTTCGCGACAGCGCAGAACATGCTGGCGGCCGCGAAGTGTATCTCATCTTCGAGCCTATGGCAGCAGCCATCGGCATCGGGCTCGACGTGCTCGCCCCTGAAGGCAACATGATTGTCGACATAGGCGGCGGCAGCACCGAGATTGCAGTCATCTCGCTCGGCGGCATCGTGGCCGACAAGAGCCTTCGCGTGGCGGGCGACGAACTGACGGCAGACATACAGGAGTACATGAGCCGTCAGCACAACGTCAAGGTCAGCGAACGTATGGCCGAGCGCATCAAGATACACGTCGGCGCCGCAATGACTGACCTCGGAGAGGACGCACCTGAAGACTACATCGTTCACGGCCCCAATCGCATCACGGCACTTCCCATGGAGGTTCCCGTCTGCTATCAGGAGATTGCACATTGCCTCGAAAAGACCATTGCCAAGATTGAGACCGCCGTCCTCAGCGCTCTCGAAGAGACGCCGCCCGAGCTCTACGCCGATATTGTGAAGAATGGCATCTGGCTCACTGGCGGCGGGGCATTGCTCAGAGGACTTGCCAAGCGCCTTACCGACAAGATTAACATCGAGTTCAAAGTCGCCGATGATCCGTTGCACAGTGTGGCAAAGGGAACAGGCGTGGCACTAAAGAACATCAACAACTTCGCCTTCCTAATGTAAATTGTGCACGATTTCATCGAGCGCATAACAGCATACGTCCACTGGGCCCTCTTCATCCTACTGGAAGCGCTCAGTGGATTCCTGCTTTTCCAATACAATCACTATCAGGGTAGTGTCTGGTTCACTCAAGCCAACACTGCTGTTGCGATGGTTCACGAATGGGAAGCAGGGGTCTTGTCATACCTGAGAATGCCGGCCGAGAATGCAGCACTCGTGCGCCGCAACATTATCTTGCAGCAGAAGCTCGATGTGCTTCGTCACGAGCTTGCCCTCACAGGGGCAGACACTTCGCAGACGCTGAAAGGACATGAGGATTTGCTGGAAAGCATGACGCTCATTCCTGCACAAATCGTCGATAACAGCGTGAGGAAGCGCGACAATATGCTTGTCATCAATGCCGGAAGCGATGAAGGCGTCGCTCCCGAGATGGGAGTAGTGAGCGGGACAGGCGTAGTCGGCATCGTCAGCGCCGTCACGCCACACCACGCCCTTGTCATGTCGATACTCCACAGCAAGAGTAGCATCAGCTGTCGGCTGCGGGGAACAGAATACTTTGGTTATCTGAAGTGGAAGGGCGGCAAGCCATTGAGGGCCTATATGGACGACGTGCCGCGCCATGCTCAGATTCAAAAGGGCGACGTCGTCGAGACAAGCGGTTTCTCTGCCGTATTCCCGGCAGGCATCTTCCTTGGCAAAGTGGCAGAAATCAACAACAGCAGCGACGGCTTGGCCTATGAGCTTGAAATACTCCTTAGCACGGATTTGGCAAACATCCGGCACGTCAACGTCATCGCCGACCAACGCAAAGAAGAACTCGATTCCCTCCTGACGCAATGATTGTCTCAACGTTAAAGCGAATGGCATGGGCCCTGTTGCTGCTTGCAATCCAGGTGCTCGTACTCGACCAGGTACATCCTTGGGGCTACGGTGCCCCCTTGTTGTGCCCGCTCATCATTATCACTCTGCCGTTGGGTACGTCGCGTTCGGAGGCATTGCTTTGGGGCTTTGGTGTGGGCTTCATTGCCGACATCTTCGCAGGCACGGCAGGTATCAGTTCGGCCGCCATGACGTTTATCGCCTTCATCCAACCGCCTTTGCTGGAGTTCATGGCGCCTCGCGACTCGGAGGAAGAGCTGCATCCGTCCTTCTCCGCCATGGGTCGATGGAACTACCTGCAGTTCATGGCCCTGCTCCTGCTTCTTCATCACGTCATATACTTTGCCCTTGAGGGTTTCTCTTACTTCCACATCGAGGACATTGCCATCAGCCTGAGCGTCAGTTATGCTGCCTCTTTGCTGCTGATTGCTTTGGTGGAGAACGTGCGTAACAAGAATGGGAACTTATGAAATCCGACTTCGAACTTGCAAAGCGTAAATACGTGATCGGCGGGGCGGCAGTGGTTATCATCGTCGTCTATCTGCTGAGGCTTTTTACATTGCAACTGCTGAGCGAGGACTTCAAGATAAGTGCCGACTCCAACGCCTTCCTCAAGCGCATACAATACCCTGCACGAGGCGCCATCACCGACCGCAACGGCAAACTGCTCGTCTATAACCAACCCGCCTACGACGTCATGGTAATCATGACGGAACAGATAGGCGTCGATACGCTCGACCTCTGCGAAAGCCTCGACATCACCCGCGACTGGTACGAGCGCCGAATGGCTGAGATAAAGGACACGAAGCGCAATCCCGGCTACAGTCCCTACACGCAGCAGCTCTTCATGAGTCAGCTCTCGACGGAGGAGTTCAGCCGTTTCCAGGAGAAGCTCTTCCGCTTTCCGGGCTTTTACATCCAGAAGCGCAGCATCCGCCAATACAATTACCCGAATGCCGCTCACCTTCTCGGCGACATCGGCGAAGTAGGGCCGGAGGACATCGAGGCGGACCATTACTATCGGAGTGGTGACTACATCGGCAAGTTGGGCGTAGAGCGTTCCTACGAGACCGTGTTGCGAGGCGAGAAAGGAATGGAGGTATTGCTTCGCGATGCACGAGGGCGCATCAAGGGCCGCTACCAGAACGGCAAGTTCGATGAGGCTCCCGTGCCGGGCCGCAACCTTACGATGAGCATCGACCTCGAGCTGCAAGCGCTTGGCGAACGCCTCATGACGGGCAAGCTGGGCAGTATCGTAGCCATCGAGCCGAGCACGGGAGAGGTGCTCTGCATGGTGTCGAGCCCCACCTACGACCCTCGCATCATGGTCGGCCGCCAGAGGGGAAAGAGCCAGAAACTGCTGGCCCAGGACCCTCACAAGCCTCTCCTCAACCGCGCCATCATGGGGCAGTACCCGCCCGGCTCTACATTCAAGACGAGTCAGGCGCTGACATTCCTGCAGGAGGGTATCATCACGCCGCAAACCGCCTACCCTTGCAACCGGGGCTTCCACTTCAGAGGCCTCCGTGTGGGATGCCACGGCCACGGTTCGCCCCTGCCGCTCGTCCCCGCCATCGCCACGTCGTGCAACGGCTACTTTTGTTGGGGACTCTATCACATGTTTGCCAACAGGACGAAATACAAGACGGTGCAAGAGGCGATGACTACGTGGAAGGACTACATGGTGAGCATGGGCTTCGGCTACAAGCTCGGCATCGACCTGCCGGGCGAAAAGCGAGGCATGATACCCAACGCGCCTTACTACGACAAGGCCTACAAGGAGGATTGGAGCGGCCTCACCGTCATCAGCATCAGCATCGGGCAGGGCGAGGTCAACCTCACGCCTTTGCAGATAGCCAACCTTGGAGCCACGATTGCCAACCGAGGCTGGTACATCATCCCGCACGTCGTCAAGGAGGTGCAAGGCATGCCGCTCGACACGCTCTACACGAGAAGACACTACACGAAGGTTGAGCGCAGGCACTACGAGACGGTGGTGCAAGGCATGCGCAATGCCGTGCTGGGAGGAACCTGCCGGGTGGCCAACACATCCTTTTATGAAGTATGTGGCAAGACGGGAACTGCGCAGAACCCTCACGGTCAGGATCACAGCGTCTTCATGGGCTTCGCGCCTCGCGAGAACCCGAAGATTGCCATCTGCGTCTATGTGGAAAACGGCACGTGGGGAGCCACATACGGCGTCCCCATCGGAGCCCTCATGATGGAGCAGTACATCAACGGCAAGCTGTCCGAGGCAAGCAAGGCACGCGCCACAAGTTTCGAAAACAGGCATCTGTATAGACAACAGGCAGCGGACGACGGACAAAAGACAACGGAGGGCGGACAACCGACGACGGAGGGCGGCCAGCAGACTACGGACAAGGAACAACAAGCTAAAGAGACATCCGACAATGGACAAAAGAAAGAGTAAGAAGAAAGCACCCTCGCTCTGGGGCTCCATCGACTGGCTCACCATCTTTGTTTACATGGTGCTCCTGGCCTTGGGATGGATGAGCGTTTGCGGCGCCTGCTACGAGTTCGGCGGTACAGGCAGCATCTTCGAGTTCTCCACTCGAAGCGGCATGCAAATCGTCTGGATCGGCTCTTCCCTACTGCTTGCCTTCCTCATCCTCATGACGGACGACCGCATCATCGAATCCTTTTCCTACATTATATATATAGGTTTCCTCGGCCTGCTCTTCATCACGCCTTTCATGGCGCACGACATCAAAGGCTCCCTCTCTTGGATTAAGATAGGCAGCTTCAGTATTCAGCCGGCCGAGTTCGCCAAGTTTGGCGTGGCCCTGTGCCTGGCGAAGGTGATGAGCACCTACGGCTTTGACGTGAGGAAATGGCGCGACTTCATCATCTGCATCGCTCTGATAGTGGTGCCGATGGGATTGATTATCATGCAGAAAGAGACGGGCAGCGCGCTGGTTTACACAGCTTTCTTCCTGATGCTTTATCGCGAAGGCATGTCGGGCACCATCCTGTTCCTGGCCATCTCGGCTGTCGTCTATTTCGTGGTTGGCGTGCGTTTCGGCTGGCTTCCCGTCATGTTGCTCATACAGGTGTTCACCATAGGCCTCATCTTCGTTTACGGCACGGATGCCGCGAAGCGTCGCAAGTTCCCCCTGCTCTATTCGCTTATCCCGGCCCCTCTGCTCGCCTTCTATCTCCTCTACCTTGCCCTTCGCGACCGCTACCTGCCCTATTGCCTCATCGGCCTCTTCGCCTTGGGGAGCATCGCCTTCCACTACTCCACGGACTACGTGTTGAACAACGTCATGGAGCCCCACCAGCAGTCGCGCATCCGCGTACTGCTCGGACTTGAGGACGACCCGCGAGGCGCCGGCTACAACGTCATTCAGGCGAAGATAGCCATTGGTTCGGGCGGGCTGAAGGGCAAAGGTTTCCTCAACGGCACCCAGACGAAGCTGAAGTACGTGCCTGAGCAGGACACCGACTTCATATTCTGTACCGTGGGCGAGGAGGAAGGTTTCGTGGGCTGCGCCATCGTGTTGCTCCTCTTCCTGACACTCATCCTGAGGCTCCTCCACCTGGCAGAGCGGCAGCCCTACACCTTCGGGCGCATCTACGGCTATTGCGTGCTGAGCATCTTCCTGTTTCATGTCTTCATCAACGTCGGGATGGTGCTGGGCCTGGCGCCCGTCATCGGCATCCCCCTGCCCTTCTTCAGCTACGGCGGCAGCTCCCTGTGGGGCTTCACCATCCTGCTCTTCATCTTCCTCAGGATAGACGCAGGCCGAAACCGCCTGCAGCATTGAGGCACCCATCCCTCAAGCTTTCGGCCTTCGCCTCTGACGCTTTGACATTTATTATATTGCTGTCCGGTAAATAGCACCAGAGGTGCGACAGACCACAGACGGGGGTGTTAACCCCCGGGACAGGTTAGCCTGACAATAATAAGCCCTGAAGGGGCGACAGAATATGTAATTGGTTTAATTACAACTTGCTTATGTCTCTGTCGCCCCTTTAGGGCTTTCTCAGTCGTCGCAACATTACCGGGGGTTATCACCCCCGTCTGTGGTCTATCGTCTCTTCGAGACTTTTGGCAAGCCCTTATAAGCTGCTATTCGTCAGAAACACCGATGGGAAAGGACCTAAAAGGAAGAGGGAAATATTCTTACCGGACACCAAGAATTTTTTTCTACGACGCGACGCAGAGGCTCTTTCCCGTTTTGACAAAATGTCACGAAAACGGAGGATTTGCTTACACTCGCGTTTCAGAAAAAGGCGTCAGAACCGACGAAATTCCCCTCGGCTTAGGTTGAGGCCGTTTTTTCGGGAAAAAGCGCTTAAAACGCAAATATTTCGCAACCCATTGAACGACAAGTGATAACCTTCAATCTTCAATTTTCAATCTTCAATCTTAAACCATTCTTTTGCCAACTCCACATTGCAAAACGGCCACTTTTCACGCGTTTTTGCACACTTTTTGACGTTGGGTGCCAGCAGACGCTACGTGAAGGAACGGCCAACGCTACGTGTAGCGTTGGCTTTTCCAACGTGTAGGAAAGGGCTTCGCAACGTGTTGCGACGACTCTCGCAACGTGATGTGAGGCTGATTCCGACGTTTTGCGAGCCTTTTTCCCTCGTTTTGCATAGTGTGCAATATTAGCAAAATGGCAGCAATTCCTGCCTTTTGCTGACAATTTGCCAAACGCAGCAACCCGAAAGGCATCTTTTTATGAGCCTGAAAATGAACCATTTGCGATGGAATCAGCTCGAAAGGCAGGGGCATACGGGTGCTTTTCGCGGGCAAAATCCGACCTTTCGAAAATTGCGACTGCTCTGCAGCGGAAATTTGCCGCTTATCGACGTCAAGATGGCACTTTCAGGCATCGTTAATACATATTATATAAGGTAAAAGCAGGAAAAACAAGAAAAAAATAACATTTTTTCATTTATTCGCTTTCCTTTTTTAATTATATTTTGTATCTTTGTGCCTGATTTACTTAATAACTTAAAACCTGTAACTAAAACCTGAAACTTTAAACTGCCTTAACTTTCTGACATGAAGAAATTCTTTTTATACGCCATCGCAGCCCTGGCATTCCTGGTAAGCTGCACAGAGGAAGTGGACACATCCTCGCGTTATGTATTCAAGGAAGAAACCATCTCAAGCTATCTGGAGAAGCACGCGCAGTATAGCGAGTACTACCGTCTGCTGAACGAGGTGCTGGTGTCGAACATCAGCGAGACGAACGTCCGCCAGCTGCTCTCGGCGCGCGGCCACTACACCATCTTCGCCCCTACGAACGACGCCATACAGCTCTACCTTGACTCGCTCGTGCGCCAAGGCCTCATCCCAGAAGCCAAATGGGACGCGTTCCCCACTAAGCACAAACGCGACTCCATCGCCCAAATCATCGTCTTCAACAGCATTATCGACAGCGGCGACGACTACAGCGAGTACATGATATCGAGCTTCCCCATCTCGACCTCGACGTCGAAGAGCGTGGAGATTCCTCTCCCCAATATGAACGACCGCAAACTCGTCGTGCAATATACCGACGTGCCTGACAGCATCCTCATCAACGACTGCGAAATCGACGTCTACAATCGCGACATCCTGTGTATCAACGGCGTAATACACGCCATGCACAACGTCATCGCGCCCAGCAACAACACGATGGACCTGCTGCTGAAAAGGTATATCCAAAACGAGAACTCAGGTTTCGTCGTCTCCTCCAAGATAGCCCTGGCCTGCGGCTTAGCCAACGTGCTGTCCGCCAACCGCGATGAGGAATACGAAAGCCTCTTCCAGAAAGGAAAAATCCCCAAGAAGAACGAGGAGACGCGAGGTGAGACCGCAACATTCCATACGCCCGAACACCGCTACTTCGGCTTCACATTCTTCGCCGAGACTGACGAGTTCTGGACAAACGCAATAGGCAAGCCCGTGAGAGACATTACGTTGGAGGACGTGATGGAATACCTCGACAGCGAAGGCGTATATCCCGAGCTGAAGCGCGACGACAACTATACGTCCGAGGACAATCTGCTCTATCAGTTCATCACATACCATCTCCTGCCCGAACGGCTCAGCGCAAACACGCTCGTCTATCACTACAACGAGAAGGGCTTCGACCTGAACCGAAAGGTGCCCTCCGTCGCCGTGATGGAGTTCTACACCACAATGGGCAAGCGCCGCCTCCTCAAGATATTCGAGAGCAAAGAGAGCAACGGCGTCTACCTCAACCGTTTCCCCGTACTCGACAACGACCGCCGAGGCACCTATCAAGAGCTGTCGTGCGACCCCGAAAATGAAGGCATCGCCATCGGCGAACCGAACATGGACGGCGAGAACAACATCCGAAACGGCATGATTTATCCTATCAACAAACTCCTCTACTATAGCGACGAGACACGCAACAACTTGCAGAAACAACGCATTCGTTGGAGCGTGCCAAGCATGTGGCCCGAGTTCATGAACAATGACATCAGGTGCTCCGAGATCACCGACGAGAAACACAAGAACGTCTATATTCCCAACGACCAGGAATACAAGTATCTCGAGGACGTGGATATCTCGAAAGATACACGCTTCAACTATTGGACCGGACGCGGCAACGGCTGGCAGAACATGCAGGGCGACGAAATGACCATCCGCGGCTTGCTCGAGTGCACCATGCGCCTCCCGCCAGTGCCACGACGCGGCACGTATGAACTCCGATTCGCCATCCAGTGCGGCGGCAGCATGCGCGGTATGGTGCAGTTCTATTGGGGCTCTGACAAGAGCAGACTCTCTGCCATGGGTATCCCCCTCGACCTGCGTCAAAGCGCCGACAACACGTTGCACACATCAAATGGCAGCGTGCCCAGCGACATAGGCTATGAGCGCGACACCGACGACGATGACTTTAACGCCGAAGTCGACAAGCGCTTGCGCAACAACGGCTTCATGAAGGGCTGCAACCAGTACTGCGCCGGCGGACCAGGCTCAAGCACCATGATGCGCCTCTCCGATATCTGCGTGCGCCGCATCATCATACGTGAAACAATGGATCCCGACGTGACATATTACATCAAGTTTAAGACCGTAATGGACGACGACACGCGCTTCTTCTACATGGACTACTTGGAGTATTGCGCGAAGGAAGTCTATGACAATCCCGAGAAGCCGGAAGACATCTGGTAATGCAAACGCAGAGATCCCTCACCCGATAACCAGAAACAAACCGATTCATAAAGTAAACCCCGAAAGTTCAACTGCAACTTTCGGGGCTTTTCATATCAAGTAGTAAGCGTTGGATCAGCGGATGATTCGTCTTGGAACTGCTTATGACTCGTCTTGAATCAGCGAATGATTCGTTTTGAAACTGCTTATGACTCGTCTTGAATCAGCGAATGACTCGATTTGGAACTGCTTATGACTCGTCTTAAATCAGCGAGTGATTCGTTTTGGATCTGCGGATGATTCGTTCTGGAACTGCAAGTGATTCTATTTGGATCTGCGAGTGATTCGTCGGACGACACTATGAAAGCACTTCTCCCATCCTACATCCTACGTCTTACTTCCTCTTGCTCCTTCTCCTTCTATGCTTGCTACGGCGGAACAGTTTCTTAAATCTCTTCCAAAGGCTCTTCTTCTCTTTCTCCTTGCCATAGCCATAACCGTAGCCGTAACCGTAACCGTAGCCATAACCATAGCCGTAGCCATAGCCGTAGCCATAGCCATAACCGTAGCGTTTGCTCTTACCGCGGCTGTCGTTGATGACGATGCAAAGGTGATTGAATTTCTTTTCCTGATGCAAGCGCTCCAGTTCGGGCAGGTAACGCCTGTCGACCTTCGTCTCACGGAGTACGTAAATAGTAAGGTCCACAACACGATTGACGATACCGGCATCGGCGACAACCTGGGCCGGCACATTGTCGATAACGACGTAGTCATAGCGTGTCTTGAGCTCCTCGATGCACTTCTCCAGGCGGGTGCTCATCAACAACTCGGTCGGGTTGGGCGCTGCGATACCTGCGGGCAAGATGTCGAGGTTGCACTTCTCACTCTTGGGAACAATCATGCTGAACACATCATCGACCGCTTCCGACAGGTAGGAAGTCAATCCGACATTGCCGGCAACGTCGGCCAGATGACTTCGCGTTCGCTTACGTATGTCGGCATCGATGAGGATTACTTTCTTACCCGTGAGGCCGAGCGTCGCGGCGAAGTTACCGCTGATAAACGTCTTACCTTCGCCCGGCATAGTACTGGTGAGCATGATCACGCGGGCATCTTTGTTGATGAAAGGCATATTAAAGCGTATCAGTCGGAATGCCTCGGACAGAATATCGTCCTTATCTTCCTCGACGACAATCTCGGAATCGCGAATGCCGACGTGACTGTGGGGCACTTCGCCAAGGATGGGAATGGTGGTGTATTTCTCTACGTCCCTACGTCCGTGCACTGTGGTGTCGAAGAGCTTGCGGAGCTGGAAGTAGAGGAAAGGCACTATGATGCCGAGGATGAAAGCGAGGCCGAGGATGACCTTCGTGCGGGGAGCGATGGGGGAACGGCTGCCGAAGGGTTGCTCTACGACACGGATGTTCGCTTCCGTGATGGCGAGTTGCAGCGCCGTCTCCTCGCGTTTGTTCAGCAAATAGGTATAGAGAGTTTCCTTGATGCTTTGCTGACGTGCGATATCGATGACCTTTTTCTCTTTCTGAGGCACGGCGTGAAGTCCTGCCGTGAGTCCCGCTTCCTCTCGCCTTGCCCTGTCCACCTGCAGCTTTAAGCTTGCGCTGTATCCTTTGAGTGAAGCCAGGATGGCGGTCTTCATCTGTTCGAGGTTCTTGTCAAAGTCGACGATGGTGGGGCTGTTCTCAGAGGTGTTCTCGGCCAAGCGGTTGCGTTGCAGCATCATCTGGTTGTAGTTGGCGATTTGTGACGTGATGCCGGCATCGCTGATACCACCCATGGTCGGTATGAGGTTACCCGCCGTGACGTTCTGCGTAAGGTAATCGACGAGGTATTGTATCATGGAGTACTGCGTCTCGGCTTGCACGGTGCGTTGTCGGGCGTTGTTGCTCTGGCTGATATATGCGTCGCTGCTTGCCTTGAGGTCAACCAGTCCGCTGCTCTGCTTGAACTCGGCCATCTTCCCTTCCACTTCGCTCAGTTCTCTGTGTATAAGGTCGATGCGGTCCTCGATGAACTTCGATGTGCTGTTTGCTATCTGGTTCTTGTCTTCGATGATACTGCGCTTGTAGGCATCGAGCAAGCCGCTGAGGATGTCATCAGCTCGCTGGATGTTTGTATCGGTACACGTGATGCGCACCAAGGTGCTTTCCTTGTCGATTTCACTGCTTTGTACCTTATTATATAGTATAATGGCGGCATTCTCGAGGCTGATGCGCTGCACCTGGATGGACATGCCGACGGCCTTTTCGAGGTATTTCTCGTTGGGAGTTGCGATGAAGTCTCCGAAGGGCGTTTTGGTGACCTTGCCCCATTCCACCTTTGCCTTGAAGGGCGACTCCTCCATGGGAATGCCATACGTGACGTCAGAGATGGTACCCCCGCGTTTGCTGTCGATGGTGAGCATGAAGGTAGCGGGCACCTCGAATTCCGTAATGAACTCGACGGTGAAGGGCCGGTCGTTGTAGAGCGACACGTTGCGCAGGCCGACGCGTATGTTGTACATCACGTCGAGGTTAAGGTTTTTGGCGACCTCCTGAGCGAGTTGGAAAGAGTGGAGGATATAGACTTCGTTCTTGACGCTTGCCCCGGCGAGCACGCCGTTGAGCTGCATCAGGGCGTCTGTCCCGATAGCGGAGCGCCTGCCGCTACTCTGTCCGTTGTCGTCCTTGACGAGCATGACGGCCTGCCGCTGATAGATGTTCGACTTTGTAGCGAGATAAAGCTTTGCTACTGCTATGCAGATGACGACTGAAAGGAAAAACCACACCCAATTGCCGACGAAGGTATCAAGTATGTCGCGCAGGGTGAGGGCTTCCTCCAGGCCTGAGCTGTTGGCAGCATTCTTCTGCCTACGGTTGCGGAGTGATGTCTGGTTGGTATTGTTGTTTGCTTCCATATTCTACTATTTCTTCAGTGCTACGATGAGAGATACGATGCTGACAATCATGCCGACAACGGTGCTGCCGACCGACAGCCATGTATAGCTCGTACTGCCTTTCACGCGCTGGCTCTTGTTGGGCTGAACATAGATGACGTCGTTCTGCTGCAGATAATAGGCGGGGGAATTGAAGACGGCCTGGTTGTCGAGCAAGTTGACCTCGTAGGCTCTGCGCTGTCCGTTCTCCTCGCGAATGACGAGGACGTTGTCGCGATAAGCGCTGTTCGTGAGGTCTCCGGCCTTACCGAGGGCCTCCAGGATGGTGAGGCGTTCGCCCTGGTATGTCTGTGTGCCGGGGTTCTTCACGTCGCCCATCACCGTCACCTTGAAGCTCATAATCTTGGTGTTTACTACGGGGTCCTTGATGTAGCCCTCTTGAATCATGCGGTTCTGAATCATGGACGATATCTCGCCTGTCGTCATGCCGCCCACATGAATCGTACCGAAGATGGGGAACTCTATGTTGCCCTCTTTGCTTACTCTGAAATAAGCCACGCCGGACGAGACGTTGGCCGAGTTGGTGCCAGTCATCGAGTTGTTGCCGCCGCCGATAAGCGTATTGTTGTTGAAGCGCTGGAGCAGCTCGAAGTCCTTACTTGCCACGGAGATGGCGAGCTGGTCGTCGGGCTGGACCTGCAGCTCGAAGTAGTCGTTTATTTCTTGGGGGAGTGCATACTGCTGCGTAGCGCCTTGCAGGTATATCATCTTCTTGTTGGAAACGCAAGAAGTCGTAAGACCGAGACACAAAGCACAGGCCAATAGCGGTAAAAATGTACGTTTCATATTCATTTATGCATAGTTTTGTGCGCAAAATTACTAAAAAAAAGTCATATAGGCGCTTATAAAGGAAAAAAAAACAGCTTATAGTGTCATTTATAACAAAGAAAAAGGTAACTTGCAGCCAAATTCTGCAACAAAGCACACATAAGAGCCTATGAAAAAGCTATTATCGCTGCTATTATTGCTCCTTTTTCCCTGCTCTCAGCTCCTTGCTCAGGGGCGGACGATTGTAGGCAATGCTTCGTATTATGCTGACAAGTTCCACGGTCGTCGGACGGCAAGCGGGGAGATTTACAACAAGGACAGCATGACCTGCGCCCACCGGAAATATCCTTTCGGGACGATACTGAAAGTGCGCAATCCGGTGAACGACAAGACCGTCTATGTGCGTGTGACGGACCGCGGCCCGTATCACAAGCATCGCGTCATCGACTTGAGTCGCGCCGCGGCCCGCGAGCTCGGCATCATCCAATCGGGTTTCTCGATGGTGGAGATTACGCCGTTCCAGCCCTTGGAAGTGCCATACCTGCCCGGAGACAACAGTTTTGCCGACATCCCCGAGCTTGAGTTGCAGTACACGCAAGCCGCCACGTTCCCCGAGCCCATCTGGCAGTGCGACACCATCAAGGTCGTGGAGGAGCTGAAGCAAGTCACTTCAACCTGGACGTTTACGGGTCGCTGATTATCGGGCGACGCATCGCGCGTCCAGACGCCACAGCAAGCGTCGGCAGTTCCTTGCTGTGGGAAAGCCAGTTCCTTGCTGTGGGAAAAGGCGTTCCTTGCTGTGGGAAAGTCTGTTCCTTGCTGTGGCGTCCGGACATCCCTCACGAGGCGTACCGAGAAGTTTGCTTTATCAATTGAAGATAAGTTTCGGCAGTTCTCATGCTTTGTAGTTAAGTAGTGAAGTAGTTATCGCTTCGCTCGTCCTACGGACAGTAGTTAAGCCAATACTCTTTTCGTCTGCTTCCTGCTCCCAACACATTCGGCTTAACTACTTAACTACTGACTACATAACTACTTCGAAGCTTCAGTATTTAATTTAAAAACCTTTGTGAGCTGCTCGGCGACGACTGACGGCGATGCCATTCTGCGGACTGCCTCCGAGAACTCGCGCGAGGGCTTGAGGCGCATCGCTTCCTGCATCTTCCCGGCAAACGCGGCGGCATCGCCGACGGGCGCTGTCAGGCAGCCTTCGGCTATGCGGACGGAGGGAGGGATGCATTCCGTGCTGACGGCCGGGATGCCCGTAGCAAGGGCCTCGAGAATGACCAAGGGCTGCGCTTCGCTTCGGCTCGGCAGGACAAGGGCGTCGCTTTTCCAAAGCAAATCGCGCACGGCGGCTTTGTCCAGCTCTCCGTGCAGACGGACGCGGCGATGGGGTGCAAAGAGCTTCCGCACGGCCTTCGAGTCGGTCCCCCGGCCCGCGATGTGCAGCTCCACTTCACCGTCCGCCAGCCGGTCCATGGCATTGGCCAGGACGTCGAATCCCTTGCCATAGATGTCGGCCACGGCAAGGAAGCAGAAGCGGAACGGGTGGCCGGGGGTCGGCTCTCGCTCCTGATAGCTGAAGAAGTCAGTATCCACGATGTTCGATATGGGCTGATAGCGGTAGGACTTTCCGAAGAAAGGCGCCAGGTCATCGACAAGCTCGCGGCTGACCGGGATGACGCAATTGGCGGCCTCATAGGCAGCCCGCATCTCATCCATCAGCCAACGGTGGCGCTGCCAACCCTTGCCGAAGTCGCGCTCAAAGAGTCCCGACGAGAGGTGCTCGCTGATAAAAAAGGGTATGCCCAGACACTGCGCAATCGCCCTGGCCGCCAGCCCCGCGCTCTTGCAGCAATGGGCATGCAGCACGTCGGGCCGACCGAAGCGGCGGACATAGGCTTCGACCGCCTGCTCGCAAAGGCGAATCCAGCGGCCGGTATTATAGCGAACCGCTTTCGGCACGGCTCGCATGTATGTGCGGAAGACTTCCACGCCCTCCATCTCCCTTCTCTCTTCACGCCACGGAAGCGTAAGGCAGGAGCCGCGGTCCGTGGTGAGACTCAGCTCCACAACGCTCACGATCCGCACCTCGTGCCCGAGCGACTGCAATGCCTTGGCCTGTTCCAGGCAGAACAGACCGCCATGAGGCGGGAAGAAAGAAGGTAGCTCGAGGATGTGCATATGCAATTCACAATCCATAATTCATAATTCATAATTAAGCCACGCCCATGATTTGAACGAATGTGACCGATGAAATAATTATGAATTACGAATTATGAATTATGCAGTAGGCTAATTTAGTATTCGTTCCAACTCTTTATGCTGAGGTCTTCGACGGAAAGGGTGCAGAAGGCCTCGATGAAGGCGCTTGCCAGGCGAGCGTTCGTGATGAGCGGTATGTTGTGGTCGATGGCAGCGCGCCGTATCTTGTAGCCGTTGGTCAGTTCGCGACTGGTGCGGTTCTTCGGGATGTTGACCACGAGGTCGAAACGGTGGTCGGCTATCATCTTCATGACATTCTCCATGCCGGGCTTGTCCTCGTCGGGCCAGCTGACTGCAATGGCCTTCGCGCCGTTGTCGTTGAGGAACTTGGCTGTGCCTTCGCTCGCATAGATGGTGTAGCCGGCATTCGTCAGCATACGCGCGCCGTCGAGCATGGCCACCTTTTCCTTCGTGCCGCCGCTGCTTATCATGACGCCTTTCTCCTTCCTCGGGATGCGGTAGCCGGTGGCAATCATGCTGTTGAGCAATGCCTCCTCGAAACTGTCGCCGAGGCAGCCGACTTCACCCGTCGAGCTCATGTCGACGCCCAGAATCGGGTCTGCATTCTGCAGGCGGGCAAACGAGAACTGGCTGGCCTTGACACCGATGTGGTCGATGTCGAAAGCGCTTTTGTCGGGCTTCGTATAGGGCGCGTCGAGCATGATGCGTGTCGCCGTCTCGATGAAGTTGCGCTTGAGCACCTTGCTGACGAACGGGAAAGAGCGGCTGGCGCGCAGGTTGCACTCGATGACCTTCACGTCGCGGCCCTTCGCCAGGTACTGGATGTTGAACGGTCCGCTGATGTTGAGTTCCTTGGCGATTGCACGGCTCATCTTCTTTATCTGACGTGCCGTGGCGAAGCTCAACTGCTGGGCGGGGAAGACCATCGTGGCGTCGCCCGAGTGGACACCGGCATACTCGACGTGCTCCGAAATGGCGTACTCCACAATCTCTCCGTTCTGGGCCACTGCGTCGAACTCGACCTCGTTGGTCTCCGTCATAAACTTGCTGACCACGACTGGGTACTCCTTGCTCACCTCGCTGGCCATCTGCAGGAAACGCTCCAGCTCTTCGTCGGTGTAGCAAACGTTCATGGCTGCTCCTGAGAGCACATACGACGGGCGCACCAGGACGGGGTAGCCCACTTCGTCAATGAACTGCTTGACGTCCTCCATGCTTGTCAGCGCGCTCCAACGCGGCTGGTCGATGCCGAGCTTATCAAGCATCGCGGAGAACTTGCCACGATTCTCGGCGCGGTCGATGCTGACGGGCGACGTGCCGAGTATGGGCACGCTCTGCCGGTAAAGCTTCATGGCGAGGTTGTTCGGTATCTGGCCGCCCGTGGAGACAATCACGCCGCGGGGCGACTCGAGGTCGATGACGTCGAGCACCCTTTCGAACGACAGCTCGTCGAAATACAGGCGGTCGCACATGTCGTAGTCTGTCGAGACGGTCTCCGGGTTGTAGTTTATCATGATGCTCTTGTAGCCGAGCTTGCGCGCGGTCTGTATGGCGTTGACCGAGCACCAGTCGAATTCCACGCTCGAGCCGATGCGGTAGGCGCCGCTGCCCAAGACGATAACCGACTTCTCGTGTTTGTAGAAGTTTATGTCGTGTCCCTCCACTGCATACGTCATGTAGAGGTAGTTGGTCAGATCGGGATGCTCGCTGGCTACCGTCGGGATGCGCTTCACGGTGGGAAGTATGCCGAGCTTCTTCCTATAGGCACGAACGGCCAGATTCTCCTTCTCCATGTTGCCCGTGTGAATGTGGAGCACGCACCTTGCTATCTGGAAGTCGCTGAAGCCCAAAATCTTTGCCTTGCGGATGACATCAGCGGGAACCTCCTCGATGGCGTTGTAGGTCTGCAGTTTGTGTTCGTAATCGACGATATTCTTCATCCTTTCGATGAACCACTTGTCTATCTTCGTCAGCTCCTCGATGCGCTCCACGGTGTACCCTTCCTCGAGTGCCTGAGCCAGGGCGAAGATGCGGAGGTCGGTGGGGTTAGCCAATTCCTCGTCGAGGTTCTCGAATTTCACGTGGTCGTTGCCCACGAAGCCGTGCATGCCCTGACCTATCATGCGCAAGCCCTTCTGCAGCATCTCTTCGAAACTGCGGCCGATGCTCATAATCTCGCCTACGGACTTCATGCTGGAGCCTATCTTTCGGCTCACACCCGTAAACTTGGTGAGATCCCAGCGCGGTATCTTGCAGATGAGGTAGTCGAGCGATGGAGCCACGTAGGCGCTGTTCGTCGTGCCCATCTCGCCTATCTGGTCGAGGGTATAGCCGAGCGCAATCTTTGCGGCCACGAAAGCGAGGGGATAGCCGGTCGCCTTGCTGGCAAGCGCTGAGGAACGCGACAGGCGGGCGTTTATCTCGATGATGCGGTAGTCGTTCGTCTCGGCGTTGAAGGCGAACTGTATGTTGCACTCGCCCACGATGTTGAGATGGCGCACGCACTTGATGGTGATGTCCTGCAGCATCTTAACTTGCTCGTCCTTCAACGAACATGTGGGCGCCACCACGATGCTCTCGCCGGTGTGGATGCCGAGAGGGTCGAAGTTCTCCATCGATGCGACTGTGAAGCAATGGTCGTTTGCGTCGCGGATGCACTCGAACTCTATTTCCTTCCAGCCTTTCAAACTTTCTTCTACCAGCACCTGAGGCGCGAAGGTGAAGGCGCTCTCTGCAATCTCCTTGAAAGTTTTCTCGTCGGGGCAGACGCCGCTGCCCAAACCGCCCAGCGCGTAAGCCGAACGAATCATGATGGGATAGCCGATGCGGCGGGCTGTTTCAACGGCCTCGTCGAGCGTCTCGCAAGCATGGCTCGTCGGCACCTTCAGGTCCACCTTACCCAGCTCCTTGACAAAGAGGTCGCGGTCCTCGGTGTTCATGATGGCCTCCACACTGGTGCCAAGAACGCGGACACCGTATTTCTCGAGCACGCCGTTCTGGTAGAGCGCCGTGCCCACATTCAATCCGGTCTGTCCGCCCCAAGCCAGCATGATGCCGTCGGGACGCTCCTTCTTGATGATTTCCTCTATAAAATAAGGTGTGATGGGCAGGAAGTAAACCTTGTCGGCAATGCCTTCACTGGTCTGGATGGTTGCAACGTTGGGGTTGACGAGCACCGAGTAGATGCCTTCTTCGCGGAGAGCTTTGAGCGCCTGGCTGCCGGAGTAGTCGAACTCGCCTGCCTGACCAATCTTCAGCGCACCGCTGCCTAATACGAGAACTTTCTTGAGTTTCATAATGTCATTATCTATTTAATCATTTACCTTTTCCTTCTTAAAGTTCTCCCCTCGGATGGGGAGTAAGAGCATATCTGCAAAAAAAAGCCACTTCCGCTAAAGATGACAGCGAGAGTGGCTTCTTTTATGATATTGACAAACGAGGGAACCAGACGGCATCAACACTTCGTCCCGCGCCCCGGTTATGTATGAGTTCGTTTGCATCTGTTTTCGATTTTCGGGTGCAAAGGTAAGGATATTTCCAAAAACTGCAAAGCCGAGAGCCTTTTTTTTCTGCAAAAAAATCAACAGCCGCACAAAAAGTAGGGAAACCCTCCACCTGGCGTCAGCAATTTTCCGTTTCCAAGGCACATCACGCCCATCAGCCACCGACCCTGCCCCTCTATTTAATTATGCCCTCAGCCGCCATGCCCTGCGCTTCTCCGTAAGCCACTGTGCCCTGCGGTTCTCCGCAGGGAATAAGTTCCCCCGCCTCCCCGTCGCTTCTCATTCCCCAGCCACCGTGAGGGTGTGTCAAAATAGGCACATCCTCTTTTTTATTGCAAAGCCCCGACTTTCTCAAGCCAGGGCTTTGTTATGTTGTAAAAATGTTGTATCTTTACAACATCAAACAAAAGATATGCAAAGATACCACTTTCGCCCGTATTCACCAAACCAATTGGTACTTTTTCCTCAAAGAATCGACAAAGATATTTCGGAGGACGACCCTGTGCGCCTTTTAAGCGGCATTATCGGCAGCCTTGACCTCAGTAGTCTGCGCAAGCTTTACAAGGAGCGCGGTCGCAGTCCCTACGACCCGAAGATGCTGCTTGCGGTCGTCATTTACGCCTACATGAACAACATCTACTCATGCCGCAGGATAGAGAAGAGCCTGAAGCGCGACATCCACTTCATCTGGCTTGCGGGCTACGAGCAGCCGGACTTCGTCACCATCAACCGCTTCCGCAACCGTGTTAAGAAGGAGGTTAACGCCGTGTTCACGCAGGTGGTGCTGCTTCTTGCCGAACGTGGCTTCGTAAGTTTGGATGTGGAGTACATAGACGGCACGAAGATAGAGTCGAAGGCCAACAAGTACACATTCGTCTGGCGCAAGACGGTGGAGAAGAACCACGCGAAGCTGCTGGCGAAGATCGAGGTGCTGCTCTCGCAGATAGATGACGTGATAGCGCAGGACAATGCCTCTGAGCAGGAGAAGGTGGAGTTTACGCCAGAACTTCTGCACTCTATGGCACGCGAACTGAACGCGGCACTGGCAGAGGAGCCGGAGCCAGCGACTAAGGAGGGGAAGAAGGAACGTAAGGCCAGGCAGAAGCAGGTAAGGGAACTGGAGGAGAAGGCAGAGAAGCTTGCAGAGTATGACCGGCACCTTGACACGCTGGGCGAGCGCAACTCGTACAGCAAGACCGATCCCGATGCCACCTTCATGCGCAGGAAGGAGGATGCGATGAACAACGGCCAGACCGTCCCGTGCTACAACCTGCAGATAGGCACGGAGAACCAGTTCATCACCGACTTCGGACTCTTCCCCAACCCCACCGACACGCTTACGATGATACCCTTCCTCCGCTCGTTCTCGAGCCGCTACGGCCGCCTGCCCAGGGAAGGTTGCGCAGATGCCGGCTACGGCAGCGAGGAGAACTACGCATACATGGAGGCCAACGGCATAGAGGCATACGTCAAGTACAACTACTTCCACAAGGAACAGAAGAAGGCCTTCAAGGATGACATCTTCCGTATAGAGAACCTCTACTACAACTCCGCCGATGACTACTACGTCTGTCCGATGGGCCAGCACATGGAAAGAGTAGGCACCAGGCGCGACAGGACGGACAGCGGCTACAGGACGGAGAGTGCCGTCTACAGGGCGGGGAACTGCGAGGGATGCCCGCTCAGGTGGGGATGCTACAAGAAGCGGCAGGGCAACAGAGAGATTGAGGCCAACCACCGGCTCATAGAGTACAAACAGCAGGCAAGGGACAGGCTCACATCGGAGAAGGGACTCGAACACCGCTCCAAGCGTCCCATAGAGCCGGAGGCTGTCTACGGGCAGATGAAATCTGGCATGCAATACAAACGCTTCCGGCACTTCGGAACGGACAAGGTCACTATGGACTTTGCCTTCTTCGCCACCGCCTTCAACATCAAGAAAATGATTGCAAAGATGAAAAGGGCGGCATAAGAGCCCTCTTGAAGTGCAGTTTTTCACTATATACGGGGCTGTATGAGGTCATTCAACCCAATATAAGTAAATTTAGAGATGAAAAAAGAAAATCAGCAGTGAAGAATTGTCGGGGCGAACAAACTGACAATTAAGAGATAAAAAAGAGGATGTGCCTATTTTGACACATCCTCTCCCTTACCCCCATTCGCCCTATTCGCCCCATTCGCCCCATTCGCCCCATTCGCCCCATCAGCCCCATCAGCCCCATCAGCCCCATCAGCCCCATTTGCCCCATTCGCCCCATAAACAAAAAAGCCCCTCGAGATTCCTCTCGAAGGGCTTCCTGCTAAAAACGGCGGCTACCTACTCTCCCACGGGTGTGCAGTA